>JAEZKB010000242.1 GCA_023415605.1 Pseudomonadota bacterium | reverse complement strand
CCCTGCGCCGAGGCGCCGCCCGAGAGCACCAGCACCATGCCGCGCACCCAGATATAGCTCGCCAGCGTGACGATGAATGCGTTGAGCTTCATCCTGACGATGAGTAAGCCGTTGATGAGGCCGACCGCCGCGCCCACGGCAAGGCCGAGGGCAAGGGAGGCCGGGACCATCAACCACTCGGGCGCAAGGGTGAAGCCGAGGCCGATTCCCGAAGTGCAGAAGATGATACCGACCACCATGGCGCTGAGCGCCGCCACGCTCTCCACCGAAAGGTCCATGTGGCCGGCGATGATGACCAGGGCGAGACCGATCGACATCACGCCCAGCACGGAACTGGCTTCGATGATGTTGGCGAAGATGCCAGGCTGGAAGAAGTTGGGAATGAAAGCCGAAAAGGCCGCCAGCACGACCAGCAACATGAACCAGACGAGGTTATCGAGAACGAACTCGAGGATGCGGCGGGTGCGTGGGGACATCGGGCTTCGTGGTTGGTGATGATCTGGATAGTCGGGCAGTGATAGGGCCGCCCCCTCCCGTCGGCGGTGCTGGACCGCCTACGGTGGAGGGGACGCTATACGCGGCTTACTCGATCGACTTGACCGTATCGGTCGGTGGCTTGAGGTTGCCCCAGAACTTGGGGTCGTCGACATTGGACTTGTCGATAGCGGCGCCGGGGAGCTTGATGTTCGGGCCCCAGGCTTCGTTGGTCACCGTGCCCGTCAAACCGATGATGTCGTATTCACCGGGAGCGATCTCGGCCTTGGCGACGATCTTGTCCATGAACGCCGCGACGGCCGCTGCCTGCGCGTAGAGCGGCTGCTCGACTTCGACGTTGAGCCACCCCTGGCGGATCAGGTCGAGGCCGACCGGCGCACCATTCGAGCTCATCAGCATGATGTCGCCCGGCTGCTTGCCGGCTGCTTCGAGCGAGGCGACGACCGCGACGGAAAGGTGCGCGGCGTGGCTGAAGATGAGGTCGATGTCCGGATTGGCGACCAGCTGATCGGCGGCGATGGTGCCGGCATTGCTCGCCTCCCACTGCATGGCAGGGAGCGAGATGATCTTGGCATCCGGGAAGGCGGCCATCTTCTCCTCGAAGCCCTTCTGGATATCGAGGGTGTAGGGATCGCCCGGATCACCAAGGATCTGCAGGATCTTGCCCTTCACCGAGCCGTGCTTCTCGGTCAGCAGTTTCTGGGCTTGCTCGGCAGCGATATAGCCAATCTCGACAGTGCCGGCGACCGAGGTGAAAGCGGATGGCGTCGAGGTGATTTGCCGGTCGAACTCGACTACCGGGATGCCGGCGGCCATGGCGGCTTCGATCGAGGGCTGCAGCGCGTTGAAATCCACCGCCGCAAGGATGATCGCGGCGGGCTTTAGCGCGATGACGTCGTTCATCTGACTTTGCTGGACGTCGGTCTTATTGTCGGCATTGAGGGTCTGCACCTCGTAGCCGACTTGGCCGAGAAAGGTCTCGAGTGCCGAGACCGAGCCGGTCTGGAACTCATCGAGCAGGGTCGGCACCAGGTAGTAGACCTTGCCCTTGGACTGTGCGAAGGCGGGCGAAAGCAGGGCCATGGCCACTGCTAACGCGCCGAAGATGGCAAGCAGTATTCGCTTCATATCGTTCGCTCCTGTTACCGGATTTCCCTGTCTGACCCCTAGGCTGCCGTTCCGGTGACTGCAGCGCGTTCGCCGGTGATCATGCCGATCACCGCGTCGGGGCTGGTATCCTTTGTTGCAACATCGCCGGCGACGACGCCTTGGCGGATCACAACGATCCGGTCGGCGACCTGGAAGGCCTGCTGCATGATGTGTGTGATGATGACAACGCCGATGCCCTGCGCGGCGACGGCGCGGATCATGTCGAGACCGCGGCGGGTCTGGTCGACGCCCAGGGCGGCGAAGGGCTCGTCGAGCAGCACCAGCTTGCCGCCCCAGTGTACGAAGCGATTGAGCTCGATGGCCTGGCGCTGACCGCCCGACAGGTGCTCCACCTTGGTGCGAAGCGACGGAATGCGGGTGCCCGCGTTCTTGAGCGCGTCGGCGACGATGGCTTCCATCCGCTTCTCGTCGAGGACAGGGATGCCCATAACGCGCTTGGTCAGTTCGCGGCCCATGAAGAAGTTGGCGACCACGTCGACATTGGTGCAAAGCGAGAGGTCCTGGTAGACCGTCTCGATACCTGCGGCCTTGGCCTCCGCGGGCGACTTCGCCTGCCACTCGCGGCCCTCAAACAGCATGCGGCCGGACGTAGGCTCGAGACCACCGGAAATGATCTTCACCAGCGTGGACTTGCCGGCGCCATTGTCGCCCAAAAGGGCCACGACCTCGCCCTTGCCGATGGTGAAGCTGATGCCCTTCAGCGCTTCGATGGCGCCGTAGTTCTTCTTTATGTCGTCGAGAACAAGGAGGGGCTCAAAGCGGGTCATGCGGCAAGGAACCTCAATGGATCGGTATCGGCTGGAATAGTCTGTCCGGCGCGCGGCGACAGCACGCCGGAGACGACGAGCGCGGCGGCGCCGCGAAGAACAGTGAGCGGACCTCCGTCAGACAGCAGTAATCGCGGGACCTGCCGGTCGCGGCGCGCTGATACGGAGTTGGGGAGGTCCGAGACTGTCGTGCTGGCCAATTCAGCCAACAGCGTTTCCGCCGCCAAGCCGCCCAAGATGATGGTTTCAGGATCGAACAGGTTCTCGATGGTGGCGATGGCGGCCCGGAACACAGGTGTCACGGAAGCCGCCCAAGCCCGCGGCGACATGCCAGTGGGGCGGTGGCTATAGGCATCGAGCGACACGTAGCGCTCAAGGCAGCCACGGTTCCCGCAGTGACAGACCTCACCGCCCGGCACCAGCGGGATATGCCCGATTTCGCCGGCATTGCCCCAGGCGCCCCGCTGCGGCTGGCCGTCATGCACCATCGTGCCACCCAGACCGACGCCGAAATAGAGATAGTAGAAGTCGGCAAACGCCGCGCCCTGCCCATAGAGAGCTTCACCGATTGCCGCGGCGGCCATGTCTGCTTCGATGAAAGACGCTAGTCCGGTCACCTCCGTCAGCCGTTCGGTGACGGCCACATCGCCCCAGCCCGCCATGGTGGTCGGACCGACAAAGCTCATTGACTCCACGTCGAATGGTCCGGGTAGTGCGAGGCCGATGCCCAGCATCCGGGCGTCCGGGTGCGCCGCCCTCAACTCCCCGACCAGTTCGCTGATGATGGAAAAAGTCTGGTCAGGCGAGGTGTGGGGACCGGCGACTTCACGGCTCTCGATCACGTCACCACCCAGATTGACCAGTGCGGCATCGATACCGAGGGGTGTCAGGTGCATACCTACTGCAACGCCGCCGTCGGGGTTTATCCGCAGCATGGCGGGCGGTACCCCGCGCCCCTTGGGTTCCTCTCGTCCGGAGACCACGAGCCTGACTTCTTCCAGCTCACGGATGATGGTGGAAACCGTCTGTACGGTAAGCCCCACCCCTTCGGCGATGCGCCCGCGCGTCGTGGAGCCAGCGCGTCGGATCGCTTCGAGCACGATCCTCCGGTTATACGGCCGTCCGGACTCCTGATTGGTGCCCCTGAGCGCCATCCGTCCCTCCACTGAGCAGAGACTAGGGACGAGATCTCGATTTAGTCAAATGGTTTTCTGAAATCCCTGCGGATCGGTTCCTGAGGCCTCGTCTCCGTCGGCACTGATAAGGCGCATGGTATCGAGCATACGGTGGTGGAGTTCGCGCAGATTTGCGACTTCCTCGGTCTCGCTAGCGGCGGAGTCGTCAAGCGCCCTGAGGCGTGCGACGATCTGCTCATCGAGGGCCACCAGCCGGGCGATCGAGGCCGGTTGCAGACGAGGCGTCTGCAAAATGGCATGGACGGCGATCTCGGCGTCCAGGACTTGTATTTCCAAGTCGCGTTGGGTCGGAATGTCGTTTTCCATCATGCACCTGCGTTGGCCGCAACGATCTGCACAAGCGGCGGTTGCCGTCTGCCCGGTGCAAAAAAAGCCGAGGCCCCCACTCCGGGTCAGACGGAGGGGAGCCTCGGGTTGAGCCGCGGGTCCACGGCTCGGTTCATCAGCACAACGGCTGGGCTTGCCGCATAAATGCACGAACTCCGAAGGTGGTTCCTGTCACGCCTCCGCGCCCTGCATGGGTTCGCGCTGGTAGAGGCGAACGAGCGTCACGGGGGTGTTGCCGCTCCCCGGCACATAGACTTTTGCCCGCAGGATGCCACGGTAACCCTTCTGCCCGCGCGACAGCTGACAATCGAACAGAGCTCCGGCTGCCTCCTCTGGCGAGGACGCGGTGACCGTCTGCTCTTCAACGAGGTCACCTTCCGGTGTCACCTTCTGAACGCGATAGATCTTGCTTGGCATCGGCTACTTCCGTAGCTCGGCCTCGACCTTCTTGCGGCTGTTACCGGCGGCCTTCACCGCGTCCTTGACGTCGCTCTTGCTGGCGCCGGTCTTCTTGGATTCGTAGCGGACTTCGTGATCCTGTCCGCCGGCGACCTTGGCGCGGTCCTGCGAACGGCCGCGGCTGCTTCCTGAATTGGCCATCGAATACCTCCTATTGTGGTGAGCAAGAAACGCCCGGCGAGTCATTCGGTTCAGAGGGCAGCCATCCTGCCGGGACTGAGGCAAACTGCCGCCTCCCCAGGGCATTGAAACTCGGCCGACCTTTCCGCATTTTGGAGGCGCAGTGCCGGGCCCCTCTGACGGACGCGTCCATGCGTCCGTGATGTCGGAACTGAACCGAACTTCATGGAGATGGTCCGGCGATGCAATCGCTTCTTGACGCCCTTGCGAGCGATTTTCTCGGCACCCCAATTTACTTCTGGCTGGCGTTCATCACGATGGTGATCGCGCTGCTCGTCTTCGATCTCGGCGTGCTGAACCGGCGCGACCAGGAGATCTCGGCAAAAAAGAGCCTCGTGCTCTATTCCTTCTACGTCACCATCGCCTTGCTCTTTGGCGCCTGGGTGTGGTTGTCGCGAGGACCGGAGGCGGGGCTCGAATTCTACACCGGCTATCTGATCGAGCAGAGCCTGGCGATGGACAACATGTTCGTCATCGCCACCATCTTCGGCTTTCTCGCCATCCCGCGCAAATACCAGCACCGGGTGCTCTTCTGGGGCATCATCGGCGTCATCCTGTTCCGCGCCATTCTGATCGGCCTGGGGGCCGCGCTGGTCTATTCCTTCAGCTGGATCCTGGTGCTCTTTGGTGCCTTCCTCGTCTTCACGGGGATCAAGATGTTCAGCAAGCACGACGAAGCCCCGGACATCGAAAAGAATGTGATCTTCAAGTTCCTCAAGCGGCATTTTCCCATCAGCAACAAGCTTGAGGGCCCGCATTTCCTCACCACGATGGAGGACCAGAAGACAGGCAGGATGGTGAAGGCGCTGACCCCGTTGGGCCTGGCGCTGATCATGGTCGAGGCGGTCGATCTCATCTTCGCGGTCGACAGCGTGCCGGCGGTGTTCGCCGTCACCCAGGACACATTCATCGTCTACACCTCGAACATCTTCGCCATTCTGGGGCTGCGCGCCCTCTACTTCGCGCTGGCGGCGGCGATGAACCGCTTCGCCTATCTGCAGGTGTCGCTGGCGATTGTTCTGGTCCTGATCGGCATCAAGGTGGCGCTGGTTCCGTTCGGCGTGAAGGTTGATACCACCCTGTCGCTGCTGGCCACGATCGGCATCCTCGCGGGCGGCATCTTTTATTCGCTCTGGAAGACGCGCGGTCAGCCCGATATTTCGGCAGAGGCGGACCCGCGGCGCGGGCGGCTCGAGCCATGACCCACTCGCGCAACAGACCCGTCGCGACGGAGCCGCCCGACCGGAACGGTGAAGAGTGAGCCGGCGGTCGCTGGCGCTGACTTCCCTAGTCCCAGGCGGCCCGGGCGGCGGCGCGGATCAGCTCGTCGTTGCTGTACGGCTTCTGCAGGAAAATGGATCCCGGCAACCCGTTGCTGCGCCAGTCGATGCCACTGTCGCCCGAGGCGTAGACAATTCCGATCCGGGGGTGCAGCTCGCGCGCCCGGCGCGCAACTTCCCAGCCGTTTGCGCCCGGGATCTTGATGTCGGTAATCAGCACCGTGAAGTCGCGGGCGTGGCTATCGAGTTCGGCGATCGCCTCGGTCCCGCTGAGCACCGCGACGACTTCGCAGCCGGCGTCCTCAAGCGCCATCTCCATGGGCAGCGCGATCAGGACCTCGTCCTCAACGAAAAGGATGCGCTTCGCCACTATGTCGTTCCTCGGGCAGCGGCACCTTAGTGCCATCTGCCTCACTCCGGTAGGGGGCCAAATCCTGTCTCTCACCCCACGGGGATAAGCGGAGGCCTTGCAAACGCATGGAGCCGGGCGGCGTTGCGCACCTATTGAAACCCCGGCGTGGCCTTATGCATTATCTGGCGGAAACAGCACAGGACCCTGAATGAACGAGCTGACCAGGTCGGTTCGACTACTGGCGCACCGCCTCTCTGGCGAAGGCGCCCTCCCAGCAGAAGAGATCGCCGCATTCGCGGCGCTCGTTGGTCCATCGCGTCGCTTTGCCAAGGGGGAAACCCTGGTTTCCCAAGGGGACCGCTCAGGCGGGGTTTGGCTGATGGAGGATGGATGGGCCTTCCGGCAGAAGATGCTGGACGATGGACGCCGCCAGATCACCGCCATCCTGCTGCCGGGAGAACTCACCGAAAAAGGTCCGATCATGCCGTTCGGGACGCCCGACGATATCGTCGCGGCCACCGACGTGGTGGCGCAGCCCATCGACCGTCAGCAGCTGTTGGCGCTGCTCGGTGCCCGGCGGCGGCTGCTGCAGAGCTTTCTCTATGAGGAACTGACCCGCCATGCGGTGTCGCGGGAATGGCTGTTGCTGCTGGGCAAACGGAAGGCGACGGAGCGGCTGGCCTATTTCTTCTTCGAGACCTATGCGCGGCTCAACGCGATGGGCATGGTGCGGGGCGCGCAATTCGATCTGCCGCTGGTGCAGGGCGACCTCGCCGATATCGTCGGCATGAGCGCGGTGCACCTCAACCGCAGCCTGCAGCAGCTACGCGCCGACAATCTCGTCATCTGGAACGGTCAGCAGATCGAGCTGCCCGACCCGCCGGCACTGGCGCGGCTCGCATATTTCAACCGCGACATGATCCACATTGCCGAAGACTTTGGCCGTCGCGCTCAGACGGCCAATGGCAACTCGGCGCCGGCCCGTCAGTCGCAATTGGCCTCGCGACCGGCCGGCTAGGTGGTCAACAGGCTGCGGGCGCCTCAGCTTACGGGCAGCAGTGCCGCAAGGTCGCTGTCGGTGAAAGGCTTGGTGACGATCGCCATGCCGGGAAACTCAGCGTGCAGGGAATCGAGCGGCTTGCCGCTGCAGATGATGACCTTGCCGGCATCCCACTGTTTCATCTCGTCGAAACTGGCCAGGTCGGTGTCCGTTACGATCACGGCATACGGCCCGCTTGCGAGGGCGCTGTCGAGATGCGCCCTGGTGCTCACGCTGATGACCTCGAAGCCGCGTTCGATCAGAATATCTTCGATTTCAATGGCGACCAGCGGCTGATCATCGACGATCAACGCGCGGCTGCGGCCCATGGTGTTCATGGCGGACCTCTGACCGGAGGACCACGCAGCGGCACTGCGCGGCAGTCAAATCCGGTAGTGCGCTGGATCTCGACGCCCCTGCCGCAACGCCCCCAATGGCCCAGCAGGTCGCCTTGATCTTAGGCAATCGAAACGGGGGTGTCGCCCTCAAATGTTAACACGGCCAGAATGTCGCAATTTCACACCGAAATCGACGCACTGGCGAAATTACGCATTAGGCCGCGGTGTTGACCTCAATGATGTTGCGGTCCGGGTCCATTACGTAGAGTTGCAGGAAGCCCGCCAGTCCTGACCGGTTGACCAGTAGCTTGCGGGGGTCGTCATCGCCTGCGTCCTCGCTGAACCCGGCGGCGAGGAGGCGGCCGAGGACGCCCTCAAAGTCGTCGGTCCTAAAGGCAAAGTGGACGTCATTGTTGTCGACACCGGCGGACCGGAAGTTCCCCGAAAGGTGCTTGGTCAGGTGCAACTGCAGATGCGGCCCACAAGCGAGCCAGACGCCCTCAATCTTGAAGGGCGGCCGATCCAGCCGGTTGAGCCCGAAGATGGATTGGTAGAAGGCAGCCGACTGTTCGGGGTCTCTGGTAACGAGCGACACGTGATGCAACGAGACGTCCATGTTTCCTCCCTCGTGCCGATGCGCAATACTCGGGACCAACAAGCGGCCAAGCATTGATACCCTGAGGCGTGCCTTCTGAACATCCTTCCGAGCTTGGCGCGCCGGCTGGACGTGCTGGAGGAGCCTTCATCTCCCCCCGGGTCCGCCCGCTGAGCGGGGTCCGGCGTCAGTTCCCGAACCAGCCTTCCTTCAGATACCGCATGTATTCGAAGATGGCGCCGTGCTTGCGCACGAACACCACTTCAAGAAAGTCCCCCACGATGAAGGGCGGGATGAGGACTTCGATGCCCTCGGCTTCGAGATGCGGTTTCAGGTCCTTCACCCGGTAGGCGACATGGGGATTGTAGCGCACGGCGTCGGGCACTGTGCTGTCGGCGCGATAGCGGAGGAATTCGATGTGCTCGGGGTGGTTGCGCGGGTTGGTGACCCAGATCTTGCTGGCCTCCACCCAGTCTTCCTGTGGCTGCTCGATTTCTGTGGTGATGCCGACATGGTCGAAAACGAAATCGCTCATCAGAGCCTCACCACATCGCCGGTGCGGGCTGATTCCTCGGCGGCGAGTGTAGCCTCGAGAGCGGCGGTGGCGTCCTCGGGGGTGCCGATGGTGACAGTGCCGCCGGTCAGGGCTGTGTTGGCGAAATACATGAACTCGTCGCGCAGCGCGCCGCCGCGGACGCCATTGAACATCGGCCAATAGGTGGTGTCGGGTGAGTGCAGCTTGTTGCCGTCGACGATGCCGAGGTTCGGGAACGTGTCCTGCACGTGGATGATGCCTTCGGTGCCGATGATCGACATGCGCTCGTCGATATCGAACGGCGTCTTCTCGGGCATGCACCAGACCGTCTCCAGCGTCGCCGTGGCGCCGCCCTTGAAGCGGTACATGGTCTGGCCGATGTCGGGGTGCTTCAGCCCGCGCACGTCCACCGTCTGCGCATAGGTCGAGGCGACGCGGTCGCCGGTGAACCACAGCATGATATCGGTGTCATGGATGGCGTCGCCGACGATGGGGCCGATCTTGTTGAGGATGGTCGGCGTCCAGGCGGCCGGGATGTTACGGCGCGACGACAGTGCCACGATCTTGCCGATGCGGCCTTCGTCGATGGCCTGCTTGGCCATCCGATAGCGCGGGTTGAAGCGCACCACGTGGCCGATGAAGAGGATGCCCCTGGAACCTTTGGAGGCGGCGGTGATCTTTCTGGCGTCTTCCACCGTCGAGGCAATGGGCTTTTCCAGGATGACGTGCTTGCCGGCCTTGAGCGCAGCAATCGCCGGCTCGGTGTGCTGGTCCCACATGGTGCAGATCGACACCGCATCGATGTCGGGGTCGGCAAGCATGTCGTTGTAGTCGCGAAAGAGTTTCTTCACCCCGAACTTCTCGCCCATGGCGGCCAGCCGATCGGGCGTTCGGGTACAGAGTGCCGTCAGTTCGAGATTGGCGACGCCCGCGATGGTTTCGGCGTGGATTTCACCGAACCAGCCCAAGCCGATGACACCGATGCGCAATCTGTCCATTTGGAAAAATCCCCCTCAAAAGTCTTCCAGTGTAAGTTCCCGGGCCATGACAATGTTGCCCGAGGTGAGCCCGCAATCGACCGGGATGGCGGCGCCGGTCACGGCGCTGGCGAGGTCGGACGCGAGGAAGGCAATGACGCGCGCCACTTCGTCGGGCTCGACGATGCGGCCCAGCGGATACCAGCGCTCCAGTGTCTTCAGCACATTCGGGTCCTTGGCCTTGCGCTCGTCCCAGATCGGAGTGCGCACGGTGCCGGGCAGCACGATATTGGCGCGGATGCCATAGCGGCCATATTCCTGCGCGATCGAGCGGGTCATCGAGACCATGCCGGCCTTGGCGGCGCTATAGGCCGGATCGCCGAGTGCCGAGAGGCCGTTGACCGAGCCGACATTGACGATGTTGCCAGCCTTGCGCGCCACCATCTGTGGCAGCACCGCATAGGCGCAGGCCCAGGCGCCGTTGAGATTGGCGGCCATGTCGGCCTGCCACGCGGCGGGGTCGGTGGCGGCCAGCGTCGGATAGCGCGACACGCCCGCATTGTTGATGAGGATGTGGACGTCGCCGAAGCCCGCGAAAGCTCGTGCCACGGCGTCGCCATCGGCGATATCGGCCGTTGCTGCCTTGACGGTGATGCCCTGCTTGCCGAGCGTCTCGGGCAGGGTCAGCACCTTGTCGCTACGGTCGAGCGCGGCGATGGTCGCACCTTCCTCGCCGAAGAATTTACAGAGCCACTGGCCGATGCCGCCTGCTGCGCCGGTGATGGCGATGGTCTTGCCCGAAAATGCCTTGCTCATGCTGATCCCCTGAGTGCGTCACCGATCCATTGCAGATTCGGCCGCCGCAGGTGCCCATAGTTGTAAAAGGCGAGCTCATCGACGCCGCCCTCGCGCAGCGCCGCAATGGCGGCGAGGAAGTCGCCCTTGCCTTCGAGATCGGGGAACGAGGGGCGGAGGATGCCGCGGAGCTTCACATCGCTGCCGATGCGGCGGCGGATGTCGAAGAGGTCGGCCTTCACCCGCATCGACGAGGGTTCGTAGAAGCAGGCTTCGATGATCCCGGTGGTCTCGCCGAGCGCCCGCAGGTCGCTGCCCTCGTACCAGGCGCCGCCAGTCGGCCGGGCCACTGAAGGGATCACGGCAACATTCGCGTCGCTCCGCACCTCAGTGCGGATTTCGCTGACCAGCGAGGTCACCACACCGCTGCGGAAATCGAGATAGCTGCGGAGAGCGCCGCCGGCGACGATATCGGCGCGCCAGAAGGCCTCGGCCATGTCGGGCGGGATGTCGATGTCGCTATCAAGGTAGGCAGTGATGTCGGCCGCTACCTGCGCCTTTAGCCGGCGCGCATCGATGTCCTGGGCTTCGGCTCGCGCCACGCAGTGGTCGCAGAAGCAGAGACCGAGCAGGTTCTCCAGCCAAGGGTTCGAACGCATCAACGCGAACTCGTGGTGATAGCCGTGCGCGTAAGGCGTGAAGCCCGGCGCTTCCATCGAAATGCCGGCGATGGGGTAGCTTTCGGTTACGTCCTTCGCCAAGCCCTTGGCATAAGCTCGCGCTTCGGGCGCCGACGGGCAAAGATTGTAAAAATATGAGTCACCAAAGGCATTGCGGACAACGCTGTCTGGGTGCTGCATCCCCAGCGTCGTATTGTGCAGCAACACCAGCCAGACATTGACTGCCATGCGCCCATCGTCCACCAGTTCACGGAGCACGTCGTGCTGGCCGAGCATGCTGTTGGGTACCGGCTTGATGACGCCGTAGCGTGACGCTTCGGTCTTGAAATAAGCGGTGCCGTCCTCCGGGAAGTACACCTTGCCGGCCTTGCCGTGCGGGCGCAGAAACTTGCCGGCATGGTAGCTGCCGGCAATCGTCACAGTGTCGAGGCCGAGGTCGAGGAACTCGTCGACGGCGGCGCCAGTGCCGGTTTCCGCCACGTCCCAGGCATAGCTGTAGATCGCCTTGTAGCTCATAGTCCCGTCTCAATGATGATGATGGTGGCTGCCGATGAGGAAGCTCTCCTCGAAGGGTCGGCGGCTGACTTCCATTTCGCGGCCGTCAAGATAGACAGCCACCGGCTGCAGCAGGGTCGAACCCTGGCGCTGCATGCCGACGACATCGGTGAAGACGTAGTTGCTGTCGTACTGGTCGAGCACGGTGATATCGGCCGGTGCGCCGACGCCCAGATGGCCAAGCTCTGGACGCCGGATGGCGAGGGCAGGGCGGCTGGTCGACATCTCGATCACCTCGGGCAGGGTGAGGCCGCAGTTGAGCAGTTTGCTCATGGTGTGGAGCATGTCGTAGCCGGGGCCCTCCACGGCGATCACATGTACGTCCGACGAGATGAGGTCGGGCTTGAAGCCGTCGCGTAGCGCTGCCTCCGCCGTGTCATAGCCGAAGGCGCCCATGCCATGGGCAATGTCGAACAGCACACCGCGTTCGCGCGCCTTCCATACCGCGTCCAGCACCTTGCCGTCGGGGCCGATGGCAGAGTTCGGCTCCGGGCGATAGCAGTGGGTCAGGATGTCGCCTGGTCGCAGCAGATCCACGACGTCGGAATAGCTCGGTGGGGGATGGCCGATATGGGTCATGAGGGGTAGCTGCACTGCATTGGCAGCCTCGAGCGCCAGATGCTGCGCGCCCAACCCCAAATCGCCGGTGACGATGCCGCCGATGCGGACCTTCACACCGATGACCCGATCACGATTGGCCTCAACCTTGTCGACGCAGCGGTGCACCGGCAGCATGGCCGGTGTCGTCGCCTCGCCGATGGACACGTCGTGGTCGAAGCCGAAAATGCCCGGGAAGGAAATGTTGAGGAAGGCAAAGATCCGATAGGGCGAGTGGACCATCACATAGTCGCGGAACCCGTCGTAATTGCCTGCGCCGGCGCTGCCCGCATCCACCAGCGTAGTGCAGGCCGAGCGCCGGGCGATGAAGCCGGGATCGACGCTGAGCGATGTCGCCTTGTGGTAGACATGGGTGTGGATGTCGATGAGCCCGGGCGCCACGATCGAGCCGCTGACATCACGCACCTTGCTCGTGCCGGCCTCGAGGCTTGCGGCAACTGCGGCAACACGGCCGGACTTGATCGCCACATCCATATTGCCGTCGATGCCGTTGCGTGGATCGATGACGCGGCCGCCCCTGAGGACGAGATCGTATTTCGGCTGCATCTGCTGCCTCCCGGGTGCGCGACGCCTCGCGGCGGACCGCTGCGGCCCGTCGCCAGTGCGTCTGCGGCGTTGTGGGTTCAGGCGAGTTCGACGACCCGCTTCTCGTTGATGCTCTGCTCGGCCGCCAGCACGATGCGCAGGCTGTTGACCGCCGCATCCATGGAGTCCGAGAGATCGATGTCTTCGTTGATCGCGCGGAGAAAGAAGTCCTGCTCGCGATCGCATAGGTCCTGGTGGCCCGGCTCGTCGGTCATGGTGAAGATCTCGTCCTTCCTGACGAAGCTCTTGTCCCCCGGCGCCACTTCGGCATGGTGATACTGGATGGCGTCGGTCTTGGTGTGCTGGTCGATGTCCGAGGAGTCCGACACGCCTTCCTTATGCGCCTTCGGGTTGGGCACGATGGAGACGGCACCCTTGGGGCCGACCACGTCCTTCACGAAATAGGCGACCTCACTCATCATCGGGCCCCAGCCCGCCTCGTACCAGCCAACCGAGCCGTCATCGAAAGTGACGTGCAGGTGGCCGTAGTTGGCCTTGTCGGCCTCGGCCCAGAGATGGGCGCCGATGCCATGCACGCGCACCGGCTTGGCGCCGGTCAGCTGGCACATGACGTCGACATAGTGCACACCGCAATCGACGATCGGGATCAGCGAGTCGATGAGGTTCTTATGCCAGTCATAGGTCGGGCCGCCCGACTGCTGGTTGAGGTTGAGCCGCATCACCAACGGTTTACCGAGCGTCTGGCCCAGCTCAATGAACTTGATCCAGCTCGGGTGCACGCGGAGGATGTAGCCCAGCACCAGCTTGCGGTTCTTGGCGCGCGCCGTGGCGACCACCTTCTCGGCATCTTCCACGTTGGTGGCGATCGGCTTTTCCATGAACACATGGGCGCCGGCTTCCATCGCCTTGATGGCGTACTCGGCGTGCGTGTTCGGCCACGAGTTGATCGAGACCGCGTCCGGCTTGGTCGCCGCGAGCGCCTCATCGAAATCCTCGAACAGCGGATAGCCTTTGAGCTCGTCCGGGATCGGCTTGGACTTGATCGTGCGGCTCATGATGCCGACGATCTCGAAGCCCGGGTTGCGGTGATAGGCGCTTGCATGGGACTTGCCCATGTTCCCCAGACCCACCACCAAAATGCGCACCTTGTCGGCCATGCGGCCCTCCCCGTTCATCTGTCGTTCAGAGTGTGGGCGACGCTGTGGCCGCCCACACTATTTGTCGTCAGCCGATGGCCTGGTCGAAGAGCTTGGCCTGCACGGCCTCGACGTCCACCGCCGCCAAATCGGCAGGCAATTCAACGGCGAGCGCGTCGGCCTTGACCTTCTCGTGGTCGAAGTCGTTGGCCGGTCCGATGCACTCATTGGTGCAGACATCCTCGGCCTTGACCGGGGTCTTGATCTGGCCGAGCTCATAGACCTTATCGAAGAAGGTCTGCCAGGCGGCCATGTCGTGATCCCCCCAGCCCTTGCGCTTGGACATGTCGCCACGCACGACGTTGAGGTTCTGCAGCATCGACATCGTGCCCTGTTCCGGGCCGTTGGCAGAGGCCACGGACGGGAACTGCTCGAACACGGCCTGCACGGCCGCGCGCGGGTTGTGGTAGGCGGCTTCGAGGCCCATGGCCCAGGCCCGCAGGTACTTGTCGAGGAAGGCCTTCTTGTCCGGGTCCTCGAGGTCGGCGGCGCGCGCCACGTAGGTGTTGGCGACCAGCGGCGAGCGCTGCACGCCGAGCCAGTATTCGAAGTCCAGCCCGGTCGAGATCCACTCGGCACGAAGGCCTTCCCAGGCCAGCGCAGCGTCCCCCTGGCCCGCCTGCAGGGCCGTGCCCCAGGTCGGCCAGCCGGCTTCGACGTACTTCACCTTGGTGATGTCGACGCCCTGCACGGCGAGCATCGGATCGACGATCGACTGCCACGCCGCCGAACCGAGCAGGATGGTCTTGCCCTCGAGGGTCTTCAGATCATTGCTGCCCTCGCCCTTGCGGAAGGCGAGGCTGAAGGTGTCGAGTGCGCCCCAGTGGAACACCGACTTGAGCTTCATGCCGTTTTCGAGCGCGAACGAGAAGATACCCGGCGACGGGAAGCCCATATCGGCCTGGCCGACATCGACGAACTTGACCGTGGCGGTGCCGTCGGACGGACCGGGCTGCATGTCGACTTCGACGCCGAGGTCATCGAAATAGCCGAGCTTCTTGCCCATCCAGAAGCCGAAATCGTCGAGCACTTCGAGCGTGCCGCGCGGCGAGATCCAGGTGAACTTGGTGTAGGGCGCGGCGGTAGCGCGACCGACGCCGCCCAAAGCCGTGGCGGTCACGACGCCGGCGGCGGAAACCTGGAGGAAAGTGCGGCGGCTCATGCCACCGGGAGTCAAGAAGCTAGCCATTTCGATACCCCTGTATGATGGTTCGTTTCGTAGTCCCTTCGGGCCGTCGCCTCCCTCGACGACGGTGCAGTCTCAGGCCTCCCAACTGGCGAACTTCTTCCCGAGCAGGAAGAAGAGCACGTAGATGAGAATGCCCAGGATGGAGAGGATCAGCACCACAGCGAAGAACTGCGGCATCTGGATCATGGATGAGTAGGAGGTCAGCCGGTTGCCGAGGCCGAAGCCGCCGCCGACCATCTCGGCGCCGACCGCAGTCAGGAGACCGAAGATCGAGCCAACCATCAGGCCGACGAAGATCATCGGCAGCGCCATGGGAGCGCGCACCTTCCAGAATATCTGCAGTGTTGAAGCGCCATAGGAGCGCGCCAGCGCGATCTTGCCGGCATCGACGCGGCGAAAACCGGTCGCGGCATTGATCATCACCATGGGGCCGGAGGCGAGCGCGACTGCGATGATGCGCGGTTCGTATCCGAAGCCGAAGCGGAGGATCAGCAGCGGTACCAGTGCCAGCATCGGCGTCGTCACTAGCAGCAGGATGTAGGGCGTGATGATCTTTTCGGCGAAAGGGAACTGCGTGATGACCGCCGCTAGGATCAGGCCCACTACCGCGCCGATGCCGAAGCCGGCGAAGAGCTCGACCAGCGTATGTCCCAGATGCGGCGCGATCAGCGGGAAATCCGTGACCAGCGCGAGCGCGATTTCGCTCGGCTTGGGCAGCACATATTGCGGTACGGCGAAGATGTTGAGCAGCAGTTCAGTGCCGCCGATGATCACTACCGCGACCAGCACGATGGCCAGCACTTCACCCATCGAGCGAATGCCCGGGCCGGCGGCCAATGCGGACATGCCGCCGGAAATGCCGACTTCGCCGGGTGCGCCGCCACCGCGCTTGAATTCGGGAATGGCGTCGGTTTCGCTCATGCCGCCCTCACTGCGCTACTTGCGCCACGGGGGCGTCGGACGGGCGGGCGTAGCGGCTCTTCTGCTCGCCCACGATTTCCATCTTGATGGTGTTGGTCAGATCGAAGACCTCCTTGGTCGCCATGATCTCGAGCGAGCGCGGCCGCGGGAAGGGCACCTCGTGGATACTCGCCACACGGCCCGGCCGCGGGCTCATCACCACGATACGGTCGGAGAGGAAGATGGCTTCTTCGATCGAGTGGGTAATCAGGACGATGGTGGTCGGTGCCGCCATCCAGATTTCTTCGACGAGCTGGTTCATCTCTTCACGCGTAAAGGCGTCGAGTGCGCCGAACGGTTCGTCCATCAGCAGCACCGATGGCTTGAACGAGAGCGCGCGTACGAGGGCAGCCCGCTGCTGCATGCCGCCCGAGAGTTCGCGCGGCATGCGTCCACCGAACCCACCCAGGCCCACCCGCGCGAGCAAATCGTCGATCCAGGCACGGTCCGGTTTGGTACCCTTGATCTCGAACGGGAAGTTGATGTTGGCGTCGAGATTGCGCCAAGGCAGCAGGTTGGCGTCCTGAAACACCATACCAATCTCGGGGTTGGGTCCGCTCACCGGCCGGCCGTCGAGCAGAACATCGCCGCCGGTCAGTTTGTGGAGCCCCGACATAGACCACAGTAGCGTGGTCTTGCCGCAGCCGGACGGGCCGACGATGGACACGATTTCGCCAGCCTTCACGTCGAGCGAACAGCGATCGATGGCGACGAGATCGCCCGACCGGGTGTTGTACACCTTGGTGGCGTTCTGCACCCGCAGCTTAGGCTGATTGGAGACAGCGGCAGACATCGTCCCTCACGATTAAGCGCCCGTGCCAAGGTCTCCGGCGCGGCTCCGAAAGCCGGTTTACCGTTGACTGCTGCAGTCTGTAACTAACCTACATTTTGAGTCAAGCGGGCTTGTGAACGACGAACGTATGAGACTGGGAAGTGGCAGAAACCCTGCCATTCTTTGACCTTGTGTGGTGTGTAAGTTTCCTACATTGTAAATTGCAGGACAATGCCAGACGCAGGAATGAATGTCGGAAAACAGTGAAATCCGGGCCAGAGATGCTATGGGAAGCGCCGACAGCAACCTGCGAGAAGGCGCCTATATGCGCACGCACGTCTCCGCCGACGCCGAGGGTTATTCTAAACCGATCCCGGACATCCTCTCGATCATCAAGGACTCCTACACTGAGTTGCGCCCCGCGGAGCGGCAAGTGGCGGACGTTGTGCTTGCCGACGTAACTTTTGCAGTAGACGCCTCCAACGCCGAGATCGCCAAGCGCGCCGATGTCAGCGAGCCGACAGTAACGCGCTTTTGCCGTTCCATCGGCTGCGACGGGGTGCGCGACTTCAAGCTCAAGCTGGCGCAAAGTGTCGTGGTCGGCCGTCTCTACCTGGCGCCTGGCGAGCCCATGCCACCGACCACGGACGGTTCCCCTCTCTGGAGCGTGGTCTTCGGCGAGGCCCGCAATGCGATCGCGGCCGTGGAGCGCAGTGTCGATCCGGCCGGTATCCTGCAGGCGGCGGAGTTGGTCGCCGGTGCCAAGCAGGTGGTCATCTTCGGCCTCGGCGGCAGTTCCACCGCGCTAGCGCAGGAGACGCAGAACCGGCTCTTCCGATATGGCGTGGCAGCGATCTCGCACTCGGACCCCTACGTGCTCAAGATGACCGCCGCGACACTCAAGCCGAACGACCTGGTCATCGCCATCTCCGGCACCGGCCGCACCCGCGAAGTGATCGAGGTGGTGGAACTGGCCAAGCACTATCGCGCCAAGACCATCGGTATCACGGCTCCGGACTCGGAGCTCGCGTCGATCTGCGACGTTAAGCTCACGGTGGACATTCCGGAGTACCCGGATCCGCTAAAGCCGACGGCCTCGCGCTACGCCTTCCTGCTCATCATCGATCTCCTCTCCACCGCGGTGGGCTATCGGCTCGATCCCTCGGCGCGCGAGACGCTGCGGCGCATCAAGTACACAGTGCTCAACCACCGCAAAGGCAAGGTGCTGGAGCCCCTCGGCGACTGACGCTGCTTGCCACCTTGGGCGACCGTGCTACACCGCCGCGCTCCCTTACCCCCGGATATTGCCATGACTGAGAAAGTGTCGCCCGATCTCTTCCTGCCCGAGGAGAAGAAGGCTTGGTTCAATCACGACCGCTTCGGCATGTTCATCCACTGGGGTATCTACGCGCTGGCGGCTCGGCACGAGTGGGTGAAGAGCCGCGAAGAGATCGACGACGCCGGATATCAGAAGTATTTCGACCACTTCGATCCGGACCTCTACGACCCGAAGGAATGGGCCCGCTGCGCGCGTGAGGCAGGCATGAAGTACGTCGTGCTCACCGCTCGGCACCACGACGGATTCTGCCTCTGGGACAGCAAGTTCACTGACTACAAGGCGACCAAGACGCCTTACGGGAAGGATATCCTTGTCCCTTTCGTCGAGGCGTTCCGCGCCGAGGGTCTAAAGGTCGGCTTCTACTATTCGCTGCCCGACTGGCATCACCCCGATTTCACCATCGACATGTACCACCCGTTGCGCAACCGCGAGGATGTAGCAGAGCTCAACAAGGGTCGGGACATGAAGCGCTACGCGCAATATCTGCGCGACCAGGTCACCGAGTTGCTCACCGGCTACGGCAAGATCGACATCATCTGGTTCGACTTCAGCTATCCAGGCCGTACCTACAAGGGCCTGCCGGGCAAGGGGCGCGACGACTGGGAGAGCCTCGAACTGCTCAAACTGGTTCGCAAACTGTCGCCAGACATCATCGTCAACAACCGTCTCGACATCGAAACCGATGTGCCGGATGTGCTGACGCCGGAGCAGTACACGCCACGCACGCCGCCGACACTCAACGGCAAGCCCGTGACATGGGAGATGTGCCAGACCTTCTCGGGATCGTGGGGTTACTATCGCGACGAGGAGAGCTGGAAGAGCCCGGCACAGTTGCTGCAGATCCTGATCGATGGCGTATCGCTTGGCGGCAATCTGCTGATGAATGTCGGGCCGACCGGCCGTGGCACCTTCGACCAGCGCGCCATTGATGCGCTCGAAGCCTACGGCAAGTGGATGAGGCTCCACAGCCGCGCGATCTATGGCGCCGGCCGCTCAGACTACACCGCACCGGATGGCTGCCGCCTGACCCAGCGCGGCAACCGGCTCTACGTCCATATCTACAACTGGCCGAACCAGTACCTTCATCTCGATGGTCTGGCCGGCAAGGTTGCATATGCGCAGCTTCTCAACGATGCCAGCGAGGTGCAGTGGCTGGGTGCGCAGACCGATCCGCATTTCGTGCCGCCTGTGGCCGATACCACGCTGACACTGCACCTACCGGTCAAGAGGCCGGATGTGGTGGTGCCGGTGGTTGAACTATTCCTCAAGGACTAAGGCCATGAGTACTCTTCGCCGGGAACGCCTCAGCCTGCCCATGTCGAGCCTCGGGCCACCGAGCCCACTGCCGTGTTTCCGCTGGCAGCAGCCGATGCCGAACAAGGCGACACCGCCGAATTTCGGCCTCTCTGAGGAGGAGAGCAGTCACGGCTTCAACTGGGGTGAGGATTCGATCCTCCCCTACCAGGTGTCCGACGACTACGATCGAGATCTGAAGCCCGGCGAGCTGGATGTGCTGGTGCTCGAGAACGGCCGTCTGCGCGCCGTCGTGGCGCCGTCCCTTGGTGGCCGCCTGCTGGAACTAAAGGACCTTGCGACCGGCCGCGACCTCGTCTTCCGCAACCCCGTCTTCCAGCCGGCCAATCTGGCGGCGCTCAATGCCTGGTTCTCCGGCGGGATCGAGTGGAACGGGTTGATCCCTGGACACACGCCCTTCACCTGCGCGCCGGTCTTTGCCGGGGTGCGCGAGACGGCTGAAGGGCCGGTCCTCCGCATTTACGAGTTCGACCGCATCGTCGAAGCCACCTGGCAGGTAGACTTGTTCATGCCCGATGACGCGGCGACGCTCTATGCGCATGGCCGGATCGTCAACCCAAATGACGAGATGCGGCTCGCCTATTGGTGGACCAATATCGCGGCACCGATGAGCGATGGCACGCGCGTGCTCGCACCGGCGGACTATTCGATCGAGCACATCTGGCCGGGCAACAACTTGGGCCGCTGCGATTTTCCGCGCACCGACTGGGACGCGTCCTATCCGGAGAACTGGGAGAATGCGACCTCGGTCTTCTTCCGCGCGCCGAACGCGCGGCGCAAGTTCATCGCCTCGGTCGACAGGGCCGGCTATGGCCTCATGCAGACAAGTACGCCTGAGATGGAGGGCCGGAAGTTCTTCTATTTCGGCAGCGCGCCCGGCGGGCAGAACTGGATGGATTATCTCGCCCGGCCCGGCGAGGGGCTCTATCTCGAAATCCAGAGCGGCATCGCGCCCACGCAGAACCAGCGCTTCGAACTCCAGGCCGGCAAGGAGCTCGAGTGGACCGAAGCCTATGTGCCAGTGCAGCTCGACGCGGACAGGGCGCATGATCCGGACTTCAAGGACGCTGCGGCGCATGCAGCGGATGCTCTCAACGACCTGGTGCCCAGTGACGAATTGAAGCGCATCGACGCCTTCCTGCGCGAGCAGGCGCGGCTGCCGCTCGACGCCCGTTTGTCCGAAGGCGAGCCTTGGGGCGCGCGGCAAGAACAGTTGCTAGGCCGGCCGCTCGCGGCGGGTCTGGATTTCTCGACGTCCGTCCTGCCGAGCTTCTGGGATAGCATCGCCAGTGGGATCGAGGCGCCTGCGGACCAGTACGAGACACTTCCAGACGGCATCATCGTCTCGAAGCTCTGGATCGACCGGGTCAAGGCTCACGCCGCCGAACACGGTGCCACCTGGATGCACGAGTTGACGCTCGCCATCGCCAGCCTCGACGCCGGCGACAAAGCCGCCGCAGCGCAGCATGTCTCGGCGTCGCTTGCGCTGAAGCCGAGCTGGTCGGCCTACCGGCTCGATGCGCTGCTGGCTGACAGCGTCGACCGCGCCGTCCGCAGCTATCTCGCCGCCTGGAGAGCCAGTGGTGCGCCGCCGGAACTCGCCGTCGAGATCGCAACCTATCTGATGGCCAACGATCGCTCCGCTGACCTCAAGGCCTTCGTCGAGGCTCTTCCCGCCGAGGTGCGCGACAAGGAGAGGATCGTCCTGGCGCGGGCCGTAATTGCCGGCAATGATGGCAATTTCGATGAACTCGAACGGCTGCTGCTCAGTCGGCAGTATGCGTCTATCCGCGAAGGCGAGACGCTGCTGTCGGACCTCTGGCTGCGACTGCGCCGTGGGCGGCTGGAAAACTCGCTCGGCCGTGCGGCCACGCGCGACGAAATCCGCGCCGACCTTGCCGCGCATCCGCTGCCCAAGCAGCTCGATCTGCGCATGCACGCGATCGAGGACACCTAAGCCGTAGTGACGGCCTTGGCGCGAACCGCCATGGACGACTTGATGCGCTGTAGCATGGCTTCGTCCACTGTCACCCCCTCATGGCGTAGGGCCAGCACGGCTGCGCCGACCGACGGGTCACCGGCGACGCGGATATCCGGCTCATGGTGGGCCGCACGCACGATCTCCGAAATCCCGTCGGGCAGGCCGGGCAAGTTGGCGGCGACGCTACCGCCCAGTACCACCGGGCCCGGCATCGTCAGGTCGTAGACGTGGCGGAAGTCGGCGAGCAGGTACTGCCTCGCCTGCTCCAGCAGATCGGCCGCGACCGGGTCGGTCGCATTGGCGATCACCAGGGGCGCGAACTTCGCCAGTTCGATCGGGCGCATGGCGTAGACAGCGTCGATGAAGTGACGAAGCGGCATCACCCGGCTGTCGACGTTAACGTCGTTGGACATGGCGATGCCAAGCGTAGCCAGCACGGCCGTGGTCAGCGTTGTCTCCGGGCCGCGCCCTTCCAGTGCCGCAGTGACGGCTATCGCAGCGTGGTGGCCAAGCCAGAAGCCGGAGCCGAGATCGCCCAGCAGGTAGCCCGCGGCATCGACGACCGTTTCCACCTCGCCATTGCGGATGCGGACTGCGCCCGAACCCGTTCCGGCGAAGATGCAGTAACCGTCCATCGCCGCGGTCACCGACGGCAGCATGGCATGCGTGTCGCCGGTCAGCACCATCGGTCCGGTAAGCCCCAGCGCACGGAAGGCTTGCTCCATGCGGCGTGTCACCTCCGGGTTCCGCACTCCCGCCAAAGCGAGCAGGGCGACCTTGATATTTAGCGGCCCTCCAGCTTCGGCAGCAGCTGTTTCGGCGGCGGCGATAACGGCCGCGGCCGCTTGCTCGGGTGGATTGGATCCAGGATTACCCCCGCGGTTTTTCCCCTGGCCTAGGCAATTGCCTGCCATGTCGATCAACGT
>JAEZKB010000206.1 GCA_023415605.1 Pseudomonadota bacterium | reverse complement strand
TAGACAGCTCCTGTGTCGGGGGTTCGCTTACTGCGCACCGGACGGCTGCAGCGAGGTGATGACGAGCAGACCAGTGTGAGCCCAGAAGGCGCCATTGGTGCCCATCGCCGGGTTCGCGGCAGTCGGCCAGTTGGTCCAGTAAGTCTGGTTGTAGGCGATGCGGTGCAGCCACTGGATGATCGGGATATCGATCTGATCACGCCAGTAGATGCCCAGAGCCTTGGCAGCGCCTTCCTGGAACTTCGGATCGTCCGACGAGAGCGGAGCGATTTCGTCGAGGATCGCATCGTATTCCGGGTTCTTGTAGCGCGAGAACCGGTTGTTGCCGGCCGACGTGCCGATCGACTCGGAGTACTTGCCGTGGAACAGGTTCAGCGCTTCGAACGGATCGTAGAGCGATGCACCATGGCCGAACATGTAGAGGCCTTCCTTGCCGTCCGCCATGTTCTGGTACGCATCCGGGCCAAAGTTGACCGACGCGTCGAAGCCGCCCTGACGGAGCATTTCGACGAGGATCGGGACGATGTCCGAGTGGATGCCTTCAAAGGCCTGGATCGTGGTGTTGACGGTCTTGCCGTCCTTCTCCCACAGGCCTTCGCCGTTCTGGGTGAAGCCGGCTTCAGTCATGAGCGCCGCGCTCTGCTCGGGGTCGAACAGGCGGGGCTGGTACTGCTCCTCGAGCGCCTTGACGGCGGGCGAGTCAGCGAAAGCCTGCAGGTTCGGGTAGAGCGGGAACGGATAGATCGTGGCGATCGGGGCACCCTCATAGAGGATGTCGTTGATGACGTCGCGGTTGATCACCAGGCTCATCGCACGGCGGACCTTGGGGTCGCTATACGGTTCGATCTGGGTGTTCATCCACAGCGAGTTCGGCCACCAGTCGAGATAACCGAAGGGCGACTCGTTGCCGGTGTGCGTCGTGATCTTGTCGTTCTGCGCCAGGATATTGCTGATCACGGACGAACGCATGTCGAGCGCGGAGTCGAACTCGTTGTTCACGATGCGCTGGGCAACGGTGTCCATCGGGACGTTGAGGATGTTGGCGATGATCACGCGCTTGACGGCGGGCTCAGCAATACGACCGGCCTTCACCGCCCACCAGTCCGGACGGTAGTCATAGATCTTCTGGTTAGCATTCCAGGCCTTCAGGTCGTACGGACCCGAATGCGGCATCTCAACCTGGCCGGGGGCCATGTTCACGTCAGCCTGCTTGGAGAGGTAGTGCTCCGGAACGATCGGAATACCAGTGTCGAACTTTTCGGTCAGCACTTCGAACTTGAAGCGCGGAGCCGGGGCCTTGAACTTCACCATCACGGTCTGGTCGTCCACGATCTCGGTGGATTCGACGAACTGCTGGAAGTGAGCGTTGTAGGGCAGCTTGGAATTATTGAGCTGGCCGTCGAAGGTGTACTTCACGTCCTTGGCGGTGACCGGCACGCCGTCACTCCACTGAGCAAGCGGATTGAGCTTGATCTCGAGAGCGGTGAAGGTGTCGTCGGTGTATTCCATGCTGTCGGCCAGCCACGGGATATACTCACCCTTGAAGATGGCGAAGTACATCAGCGGCTCCCACATGAAGGCGTTGCCTTCCTGATGGGTGTAGCCGGGCAGCGCCCACGGATTGGTCACGCCGATCGGCGAGCCGGCGGAAACGCCCCAGCCGAGCACGATGGTCTGATTGCGCGGCACGTCGGCCAGCGGCTCGCTCGGGGTGATTTCCTTGGGAGCAGTAGCCATCAGCGGGCTCTGCGCCAAGGACACCGCCGGGGCGGCGAAGGCCGCTACCGCCATAATGGCGGCCGCAGCCAGTTTTAGTCTCTTCATGTGACATCCTCCCATGTCGATGGTGATGAGTGAAAAATCGCTTGTCGCCGTCGCAACGTTGCGACGACCAGTACATTGCCGGCTCTTGAAATGGTCCGGACGTACACCTCCCCATAGCCGCGGCGCTGGTGGCCGCTTTGCCGTTACCCCGCCTCAGGCGGGCGCTCCTCGGAACGCGGAACCGCGGAAATCACGCAACCGATACAGACCCCCAACGTCGCTCCGACCAAAACACAGGATCAACGCACCCAAACATGCGACGCCGGATCCGTTGCGGATGCGACGCCCTTGGCCACGATTGTGGATCCTGATTTCGACAGGGCCGCCGAAGCGCACAGTTCGTGCCGTCTCGCGCAGGCTCCTCGTTCTCCTCCGTGCTGGCGCCGCCCCCTCCAAGGGAGGTCCAGAATTCCCCATTTGTGCCGAAGGGTTGCATGCCAGTTTGAGGTGAGTCAACGACTGAAATATCAGTTTTCGGATTCTCTCAAAGCGATTTGAACCCTTGACGGCTGCGGGATTCAGCGCGTCGCGACAAAGCGCCGCCGCAAAAATCTTAGGCGTGCGGCGGTGAGAATCAAAATCTCGCCGGGGTATTTTGTGCGAAAATGAACTATTTGCTGTCATGTCGTCAGCACGCGATGCAGCACCCCTTGGAGGTGACGGTCGAGAGCGTCGATAGCCTCCTCGACATTGCCCGCCTCGAGCGCATCAATGATATCGAGATGCTCCCGCATCGACTGGATCGTATTGGTCGGTCCAACGGCGTCGAGGTTGTGCAGGCGGATGAGGTACATCTTCTGGACCAAGCGGGCGTAGATCATGCTGACCTGGTCGTTGGCCAGGCTGTTGATGAAACTCTCGTGGAAGTCGCGCTCGAGGTCTTTCATCGGGATTCGATACGCATAGAGGTCGTTGACGGTGCGAACGAAGTCGATGATGCGGGCGTGTTCCTCGCGCATGCGCGCAATCCATTCGCGGCTCACCGTCTTGGCGAACTTCCGCAGACCCTCCCGTTCCAGCAAACCCCTGAATTGGAATGCATTCCCGACGAACTTCATGTCGGGGTAAAAGATGGTTATGCCGACCTTACGGCGTACCTTGATAAGCCCCTCCGCCTCCAGGAGCGTGGTGGTTTCACGCATGGGCGAGAGGGATAGGCCCAACACTTCGCCGAGCTCTTCTTGCTTGAGGGTCTGGCCCAGCTTGAGGCGCCCCTCGATCAGCGCCTCGAAGAAAGCGTGATAGCCCGGGTTGTCTATGCCCCCACTCAGTTCCAAGCCCGACAACCTCCCTGCATCCTACCAAAGGTGAGGATATGCCTCGTTGACAGGAGTTTATTCCCGCATATACGCTCTTAATCAAGATAATAAATATATCTAACAAGTGCCTAGCTGACGGCTTCGCGTCTCTTTGCGAATGCGCTTCGTCGCTAGACGCATGGCGCAGAGTAGTGCAACGATGCAACTGGCAGCGAATTCAACCGACTTTGGACAGCGCTGTCCGCCTGAGTTTTCGACTACCTGACAAGAGCCGACTCAACGGCGTCAGGGACCGTGCTGGGAGGAGAAACCCTATGACTGACAGCATTCTCAACAAAGGTTGGTCGCGCCGTAAGGTGCTCGCGACCGCAGCCAGTGGCGTGGCCCTCGCGGCCGCAAGCGGCTTCCCGATGCCAGCCATCGCGCAGGGCAAGAAGCTCACCTACTGGGGCGGCCTGATCTTTTCGGATGACGCCAACAAGCTGCTGACCGACACGATCAACGCCTGGGGCGCTGCCAATGGTGTTGAGACAGAAGTGGTGATGATCAACCAGAACGAGACCACGCAGAAGGTGTCTGCCGCGGTGTCGTCCAACACCATGCCCGATGCGCTGGATCTGGGACTGGGACTCGCTCGTCTCCTGGCTCGGCAGAGCCAGTTCTCGGATCTGGGCGATCTCTACAAGAAGATCGGCGATGCACAGGGCGGCTGGTACGCCGGCCCAGACAGCGCGACAGACCTGACAGCCGATGGCGGCATCGCGCGCGTCGGTATTCCGTTCGGCGTTAACGGCAACCTTCTGCTCCGCCGCAAAGACCTGCTCGAGCCCGCCGGCTTCACCGAAGCGCCGGCCACCTGGGAAGAGCTCAAGGCGCAGGCCGAGGCGATTAACAAGGATGGCATTTCGGGCCTTGGGCTGGCGCTGTCCAATGTTGGCGACGCGAACCTGCAAGTAGCGATATTGCAGTCCTATGGTGGCCGTATTGCCGACGACGCCGGCAAGAAGGTGACCATCGACTCGCCGCAGACGCGTGAGTGGCTCGCCTGGGTAAAGGACGCCTGGGACAAGAAGCTCTTCGCACCCGGCAACACCACCTGGGACGGCGCTGGCGACAATCAGGCCTATCTATCAGGCCAAGTCGGCTTCATTGCCAATACCGGCTCGGTCGGCATCGCGGCCAAGAAGGACGACCCCGAACTGTTCGAGGCCAGCGCCTTCTCGCCGCTTCCGTCTGGTCCGGTCATGCAGGTCTCGCCGATCGACGTGCAACTGCGCGCGATCTCCAAGTCGAGCCCGGTGCAGGACGAAGCCAAGGCGCTGCTCGAGCACCTCTCGAGCCCCGAGTTCATGAACGCCTATTTCAACGTGGCGATCTACGGCCCGGTGCTGCAAGCGCAGGAACAACTGCAGGCGTTTGACGGCTCCAACTCGATCCTCGTCGGCCTGCTCGGCCTTGCCAAGAACGGCACGGCCCCGGCCTATCCGGATGTGAACAACGCGGCCTTTGCCGATCTCAGCTCCAACTTCCTCATCCCCAAGCTGGCTCAGCGCGTGGTCGTGGACGGTTGGGATTTCGACAAGGCAATCGCAGAAGCCCAGACCCAGGGCCAGGCTATCTACGACAAGTACTGAGCCTGATCTGAAGTCCTCCTGCCGCGGCCGGCGAGGCCCGCCGC
>JAEZKB010000111.1 GCA_023415605.1 Pseudomonadota bacterium | reverse complement strand
GTCCGGGATCGCCCGGCGGGCGGTCGGGCTGAGGCTGGCTTTCGGATGACTGCGCCAAATTTGACAGCATGGATGGCTTCGCCATACGGTCAGGGCGATTCAGAGAAGGCGGATGAATTTCGCGTGATGCGAGTCGTCGGTTGATTCATACCGTTTCGAAGGAATGGTGTCGGTGAACGGACGAGCATAGGGGTCGTACGCATGAGTGGAACAGGAAAGTGTCATAAGGGCGGTTTGGGCTCGATGCAGCGGTAGATGGTTGCCGGGTGGACGTTGAAGGTTCGGGCGACGGCGCTGATGGATTTGCCTTCGCGCAGGAGTTCCCGGACCAGTTCCTGCTGCTCGGGGCGGAGCTTGCGGGGGCGGCCGAAGGCAACACCGCGGGCCTTGGCGGCGTGGCGGCCGTCCTCCGTGCGGCTGAGGATCAGGCTCCGCTCGAATTCGGCCCGCACCCAACACTTCTGTCACAAGCCGCCATTTGGGTCAGTCGAGGGGAAGGCGGGCGTTCATGTCGAGGTCGAAGCGTCCATAAGGGTTCACACGCTCCCAGATCAGGGGCGTGAGCGCACCCAGATCGCGAACGCCGAGCCGTCCCACCCAATGCGGCTGGGCGAGGGTCTGCTGGAGCATGAGGGTGTTGATGTAGACCATGCAACTCTGCAGCAGATGCAGGGCCAGCATGCTGATCTCGTGATCCTCGCGGCGGTTGCTGGTGAACTCCCCGTGGCGTGCGAAGAAGATGAAGTCGTTGGCGCTGTTCCACCGTTCGATGACGTTCAGGCCCTCGTTGATTTTCCGGCGCAAGTCCTCAATATGCAAATAGCGGCATAGAAAGATCGTTTTCACGGCCTTGCCGAATTCTGAAAAGGCCTTGTAGAGGATATCGCGACATTTGTTCGGCAAACAACGCTAAGAGAATTTTTATTTGAAAGCAAAGGCTTCGAATTGCTGTCCCAGAACCATCGTCACCGAGACGGTGAATGTCATGTGGGGAACCGACATGACCCAAACGATCACCGTGGCCGAGGGCGTGGCGCGCGTCTTCATCGCGGTCGATCACGCCAACTCCGAGGTGGCGGGCATCCACGCTTCCAGGAGCGGCAACCGCTTCGAGGCCCTGGAGCCGGTCCGCCAGGGCGTGCAGCGCCACTTCGGCAACATCGGCCCGGGCGTGGCGGTCGGGTTGAAGCTGCGCCACGATCACGGCTCCAATTACATGTCCGGTGACTTCCAGGCCGAGATCAAATGCTTGGGCATCACCAGCTCGCCCTCCTTCGGACGCGAGCCGGAGGGCAACGGCGTGGCCGAGCGCTTCATCCGGACGCTCAAGGAGAACGTCCTCTGGGTCCACACCTGCGTCACCGTCGAGGACCGGCGCCGCGCTCTGGTCGAGTTCGCCCGTCACGACAACGAAACCTGGCTCGTCGCCCGGCATGGACACCGCACCCCAGCCCAGGTGCGCGCCGACCAACTCGGGGGTGATGAGACGCCCATGCCCGAGCTACCCTTCGCCGCCTGAATAAGCCCAGCCGGCTGTCTCATTTCCGGGCCGCGGTACAGCCAACCGCATCTTCGCGTCCGTGGACGAACTCCAGGAGGCGCTCACCGCCGCCCTGGAGCCGTACTGGAAGTCCCCGCCACCTTACAACGGCTGGTCGGCTACCCCTGGTGGTGCCAAGCCATGGCTGCGCTTACGCCGGACTACGCACCCTCGGAAAGAAAGACGTAGCTATGCTCGCCCGTTCACCGACACCATTCCTTCGAAACGGTATGAGCCATCCATTCACAACGTACATCTTTATGAAAGGAAAAGCGCAAATTTATGAGCCTTTAATACTTGAAATAGGCAATGTGCTTGTTGTCGTCGGCGGCGATCCCCGCAACGTTGTTCAACGTCAGAGCTGCCGCGTTGGTAAGCTGGGCGCAGCCAAACTTAACATTAGCAAAGGCCGTGTTGAAGTCGGCACGGGTAGCAACGATGAGGCTGGCGATGCTGGTGCCGGGCGCAGCCAGTGTACCGGTTGACGTGGCCTGGCCGCCGGCTCGCGCGATTTCCAAGCACTGGGTTCCAGCCGTGCTTGGCAGAACGAGAAAGACGCCGCCGTGTGGCGCCGCGCCACCCGTGATGCCGCTGTTGGTGGCCTTATCCGTGAGATCCAACAGGTAACCGGCATTACCGCCACCCCAGCCAACCGCATTGGTGGGAGCCGTCGGCAGGGCGGAGAGATAGCCGCCGCTGATGAGATCGGTGGCGGTATTGCCCGTGTTCGTAAGCGTCGGGGTGTTGCCGGCGCCGTTGAAGGTGGTTGTCTTGGCGTCGTTGGTGTACAGCGTCCATGCGGCGGTAACCTGCGATGCGGACTGGGTAATACCCAATGCCGCGGCCTTGGGGCCCGCCGTCGTGAAAGCGCTGCCGCCGTAGAACACGCCGGCCGCGCCCATGATGGCGGTTAGCGCAACGGCAATGAGGACTGTCAATAGGTTAAACATCGTTTCTCCCCTTTTCTATGTGGCTAATGGAGATGCAGAAGGCAGCCGCATAGCCCTGCGGTGGGAACAGCCGCCTGCCGCTCCCCCAGCATCGCTGCGAGCACAGATAGCCAACAGTCTTAATGCTTTCTGTTTATTTTAAGTTAATTTGACTCTTCATGAATTCGGACGCGGTAAACTCGCTCATCGCCAGAACATTTTCCGTATTCACGCGAGGCCATTAAATACAAATCAGCATCTTGTGGCATTCACCCGGAAATCCCTTCAAGGGGTGGGGGCAGCCAGCTCCAGGATCATGCTGACCCGCTCCCCTTCGGCACAGCGCTGCCCCATGCAAAAGTACGTCATCGTCCACTCCGGACACGCCGCCAGGACGGCAGAGGCATCGGCCATACGTGAGCGTGGGTCCGGAACCTCAGGCACCATCAAACGCAGCCCGCCAGACGCCGTTCGTGCCACCTCCCCCATTGTGCCCAGCACGCTGGTACACACAGCCGCAGTCTGCGCCCGTGTCTCGCTTGTTGTGCCATGCGTGGTCCACGCACGCACATAGAATGCTCCGCCGATTCCAATGAAGAGCCCGCCTGCCACCGTGAGGATCAGGCTAACAATGCGAATCGTTCTGGTGTCCATGGTCACTGAATGGTGCGGGCCAAGTGTTCAGCAAGCTGAAGTATGGGCAGGACGGTCAATCCGAAAAGGACGGCTCCGGCGATGCCCAGCAATACGACCGAGGCACTCCGCAGTACGGGATCGACGACCGAGGTTGCAAAAAGATAAAGGTCGCGGTGCTCAGTGGCGAGTGCTCTTAGGGTGCGGGATATTTCTTCGCGATTCGCCGCCGCGGCCAGGGAGGCCCGATCCGTAGGGTGAATGCCTCTTAGTGCGCCCGGCCAGGGCAAACCGGAGGTGACGGCCTGGGCTGCGGCCAGGAGTTCCCGGCGCATCGCCCCTTCCGGAGAACCGTCCGCAACAATCCTCAGCGCGCGGTCGATGCCGATTCCTCCTTGTATGAGCAAGGAGAGTTCGAAAAACGTAACGTAGTTGCGCAATCCGAGAGCCAGGTCTCTGAAGAACGGTATTGCCAGGATCATTCGTTCAACCGCGGCTGGGGCGAGCCTGCGGCCCAACGTGGCCAGTCCCGCCAGGGTCAGGAGGACAACGATGAAAGCCAGAGCAAGGCTGGTGGCCACATCCGCCACGGTTTCCACCCAATCAATATTGGCTGCGCCTTTGGCCGACCGGAAAACCTCAGCTTCCATCAGCATGGGGGTCAGCCAGTAGGCGGTTCCGACCATGATCGACGCCGCCACCAAGGCATGGCCCACAGCCAGGAGGAGCCCCCCTCCGAGCCGTTCGCGGGCTCGCCCCATCTCCTCTTCGAACGCGGCGGCCGTGCGGAGAGCGGCGGGAGTGCCATCTCCAAAGCCTCCGGTCCGCACCAGGGCGACGACCGTCTCGGGAAAATCCTGGGAGCGCCGTGCCATGGCCGTGGCGAGGTCGTCGCCCAGTTCCACGGCATCGGCGAGACCGGCAGCGACCTGTCGGAGCCGGCCGCCAAACGACTGCTCGATGCGCCGCAGAGCGTCGGCGAGGCCGACCTTCGATTCGAGCATGGAGGCCAAGCGAATGAAGAGGATGTGGCGCTCGTTGCGTCCGATCCCCCGCTGCAGCGCGTAGCCGCGGCGCCGCGTCACGTCCAGAACGCGCCCGCGGGCACTGGCAAGGATGCGCGCTGTTTCGCCATCCGGAGCGTCGATTTCCAGCGTACGCGCCTTGCCATCGGCAATCAGTCGGACACGGAACAGGGGCATGCTGCCTCGGCCTCAGCCGCTCCCTTCATGGAACACGGTTACCGTCGGCCGAAGAATGATGAACAACGCTTCCCGGCGGACGTCCTGGGCCTGCCGGCCAAGCCCGGTCGGCGCGCCACCGGCGATCTGGCGCAGTTGTGTCGCATCGTTGCCGGCGAACGTGGCGCCATCGATCTGCAGGCCGCCGAGCACCACGGTGTTGCCGGCCTGCACGCGGACAATGTCGTTCAGCGCCTGCTCTTGTGTCACCGGCTGTGTAAAGGTGCCGACCTGATTTCCGGCGGACAGTTCGCGGAACTCCAGAACGCTGTTGACCAGGACGTTGAGAGCAATCGTCACGAGGCGCGAGTCGGCATCGAAGAGTGGGGTCAGCCGCAGGGTCAAACCCGTATCGACCGTCGACGTCTGAGCCGACCCCAGAAGCGCTCCCGTGGTCCCCGCATTCGCGATCGTATTGACGCCAACGCCGCTGACATAGGGAATCGTCTGTCCGCTGCGCAAAACGACCTCGGTGCCGGACAGGGTATGAACCTCGGCGTTCTGACGGGTATCGGCATTCCCGAAGCGGGACAGGAAGGAGATGGCGCTCGCCACGTTGAACACGCCGCTGACGCCCAGGATCTTGCCCGCTTCGACGATGTTGACGGATATCGGGTTCGCATTCCCCGCGGGCCGGGAGGGTGTCGCCGCGGGTTCGTTCCGGCTGTTGAACTGCAAGCTGAAGGCGCTCCAGTCGAATCCACTGGCCGACTGGTCCGTGATCGACACGGTCACCACCGCCACCTGCACCTTGATCATCGCCATATTGCGATGGATGCGGTCGATGTAGGGGCGGATCACCTCAGCGTAGAGGCTGGGCGGGGCCGTGAAAACGATCTGCCCGCCACGAAGGGATTGGGTGATATCCACGGCGCCCAGACTCTTCAAGTCGGCCGTGATCGATTCGATGACGGCCATGTTCTGCGGCACGGTGAAGGCGAAGCGATCCCGGTCCGTCAGGAACAGTGTGCCGTTCTGCCACCACGAAACCACGCCCATGCCGGATTCGAGCACGTTCGCCAACTCGCCGAACGTCCCGCTGAACGCCCGGAATGGCAGTGGCCGGCGCAACATGTCGGTGTCGCTGTTGGTCTCGAAGCGAGTGACCGTTCGGATTCCCGCCACGGACACCATCGTGGCCAGCCGCTCAAGCGTCGCCTCGCCGGCGGGGAAGCTGACCGAAATCCGACGCGCGGCTATGGTCGAGGGGAGACGCTCGCGCACCGAGCGTGCCACCAGCATACCCCTTCCCACCGGCACTTCGATCACCGCCGGGGCGCCTTCGGTCTCCAGATGGGCTTGGGTTCGGGAGACCACCTCCTCACGCGGTGGCAGATTATCAACGGGCGGCAGTGAACAGCCCGCAAGGGAAAACAGCGCGACGAGCGCGCACCGCCCCCCCATCCCATTCAAGGCGCGCATGCTGCCGCTCCACCACCGGAAGGTGGGAACGCCCGAGGATCGACCAGGATCGGCGTTCCTGTCCGGTCCTGGAAGAAGGCTTGGCCATCGAGACAACCGATGAACACCGCCCCGGAGGGGACAGGCCCGCCCATCCCATTCGTGGGAGACGGAAGTGCGGGGATACCCGGCAGGCCTGGCGGAAGTGGCCCGGCTTGCACCGCTTCCGCGCCGCGGCGGCGGAGCGCATCGTGGAGCGCCTGGGGAAGAGGACCGCCCGTTGCCTTCCCTTCCAACGCGTTGATCAGCGCATCCATCAATCGCTGCTCCATGGCCTCGACCGCCCGATCCACGCGTTTCTGAATGTGCTGATCGAGTTCAGCCTGGCGGGCTGCGGGCGGCAGAAACGGGTTTATTTCGGCAGCCGTCGATTCGGATATCATCATGATCACAACCGCTAGCAGCGCCTGCGGTATGGCTCGGTGCCGGTTCGGCCACTGCCGCATACTCTGGGGACTCCCGCTGATGACCGTCTCTCCGCCCGCCCCCTCCACCGGGCGTGGAAGACGCCGCAGACCGCGCCAGGACACGTTTAGCATGGTCGAATCAGGGGTGTCATGGTGGCTCGCTCTCAATGGTCCATCGACCGGATCGGTATTCGAGCTTGGCGGCATAACCGCCGGTGCCAATCGCGGTCAGAACAGCGTCCCATTGACGATGGGGCATCGCGTCGAGCGCCCGGACCTGCGGCTTCGGTGCCCGGGCCGGTGAGCCAAAGAAGCTTACGCTACCCCCGATCAGCGTTGCGAAGCCGACAGCAAAGAGAGCGGCCGAGGTGGCGAGTTCGATCGGAATTGGACGGCGAAGCCGCTTCATCCGCCGACTCGGTTGGAGAGCACGGAACCGGATCTGATCCTTGGTGACCCAGGCAGGCACCAGCACGCCAAAGGGGCGCCCGTCAGTGCGCGCGGTGGGCATCATAAGGCCCATCTGGGTCTGGACCAGCCGGCTCTTGGCTTCGGGCAGCAGCGCGCCGACCGGACGGCCGTTGCGCACCGTTACCTCGAGCACTCTAAGTCCAGATGGAACAAGAGCCACGCCCCCCGGATGGGCGTCGATCTCGCGGGCCAGATCGGGCAGGAAGGAACGGCCGGGCCCCCCCTCGTGAATCTCGTAAAGGTAACCGCTCCACAACGGCTCCACCGCGTACCAGCAGGTCTCGGCTGTGCCCAGACTGCGCCGCGCGAAGCCACGCGCATAGGCTTCGGCGTCGCGGCGTGCGACCCCTTCCAGGAACCCGACGAGCACGTTTGCGGCCTGTCCTCGATCCGGCACCGACTCCCTCGTGGCTAGGTTATCTACCAAATTCAGTAGGAGTGATGCTCAGCATACCCTAACTCTAAGGTATTATAACCGCCCCCATGAATGCCAGGGACACACGTTGAGGGTGAAAGCCGTTGACTTCGCGTACATGTCACGCCAGAGCCCAGGCTGTCCTCCCAAGGATTCCATCCGCCGGTGGGAATCCCGATCGCCGAACGGTCCTGTTCGGTGCGCTCGCGAGCGGTGTGATATCGCCAGCCGCGGCAACGCCGCTTTGGATGACGGTGCCGCGGCGCCTGCATCTTATCGATGCACGCACGGGGGGCGCATTCAACGCGGTTTACTGGCGCGATGGAGCCTACGATCTCGAAACCCTGGCGCGCATCAATCACTTCATGGCCGACTGGCGCACCGGCGAAGTCGTTCAGGTGGCGGTTTCACTGCTTGACATTCTTTGGCGTCTGCAACTCGCCGCACGCTTTACCGTACCGTTGACTTTGCTGTCAGGATTCCGCTCGCGGCAAACCAACGCCATGCTGCGGGAAAAGCTCGGGGAGTCGGTCGCCCACCGTAGCTACCATGTCCGTGCCATGGCCGCCGACGTCAGAATGCCCGGCGTGCCCAGCCTGGCCTTGGCCGAGTACGCCAAGCGCCTCGGATTGGGAGGTGTGGGATACTACTCGGGGTTGGATTTCGTACATATCGACAGTGGACCTCGCCGAGCGTGGGCACGCTGATTGTCACGCTTGCTCCCAGCACGCCGGACGCCCCCGAGAAGGGTTTTCCGAACTCCGCCCACACATGGGCGGGCTCGGAAAATCTGCAAAGCCATAGAGTCGGCAGATTTCTCCAGGCCGGGCCTGTGGCCCGATCTGGAGAAACCTGCTTAGACTTCCCCAAAACCTTCAAAAGACGGATGAGACATCTTGGTCTCGCTGATTATCATGACGGTCATGGCGATCTCACTGGTCGCGGCAATGGGGTATTCGGCATTCACCATGGTCGATTCCACCGAGCGAATCGCCCAGGCTCAGCGGAACGCCGCGCAGATGCACAAGCTGGCAGCGCTCGTTGAGGCCAATCTGCGCACCTTGGGCGATGACGGTGTCCTCAATGTCCCCGCTCCCAGCGGCCAACCTGACGGCGGCCAACCTGACGGCGGGTCGGGATTGCCGGAGTGGTTGGCCCCCGGTGTTCGGACGCCCTGGGGCGTAGCTTACGGCTACTGCGTTTACGCCCCCGCCGCCGACCGCACCGCCGCGGCTCCTGTCGTGCGAAGCTGGCCTTTCGAAGGGGCTCCAGGCGCGCGCGCCTACGTGACGGCGGCTCCGCCCGCCCCGGCCGCCGTGACCGGAACCGGAGTAATCGCCGCGATTGTCGCCCCTGCGATCGGCGCCGATCGAATACCGGACTGCGACAAGCTTACGCTCCGCGAGGGTCAGTTCGTGATCCCCGAGGGCACTGCCGTTGCGGTGACGCGGGGGATGGCGGCTGATCTGACCGCGCTCAGCGCGACGGCAACGATGCGCCGTCATGTTGCTCCACAGACGCGAGGATCGGGCACCGGCACCAGCGCGGCTGACGCGATGTCGCTGACGGCAGCGCTCGGTCTGTGGCAGGCGGTTCGGCCAGCGACCACCATTCTGCTGCTTGAATCGGGGCGCCATGAAGTGCCGTTCGCGCTTCTGGAAGGGCTGGCGGCCAGTTCGGCGGCGGGCGGCCGGGCAATGCGGCTCGTGTTGCAGAGTTCCGTTCCCGGTGCCGTTGTCGCTTCGGTGCCTTCGGGGGGAATTTTCCGTGTGCCCACGGACGTCGTCGTGGAGAACGTGACCTTCGAAACCGGGTTTGAGATCATGCCGGGCACGCAGGCGACCTTCGCCGGGGCCAACGCCATTGCAACGTCCAACGGGCCGGCACTACGGGTCGTTCACGCTCGACTCGATGTGACTGGCGGCCTGGAATTGTCTTCCGGCAATGCGGACGGCTTGGTCGTGCAGGGCGGCCAGGCGCTGGTGCGCGACGCCGACCTTGCTGTCACCGTCGGTACCGGCCGAACGGCCGTGGTTTCTGGGGTTGGAGGCGCCATCACACTGACGGGAGAACGGCGGCGCCCTCGTCTGGTCGTCCAGGGGCGGGGATTGCCGATGGCCGCCATCCGCTCAGGGGGAAGCGCGACGATTCTCGACCACGCCGACCTTGTCGTGGACAACGGCACCCAGTTCGGTGTCGTTTTGGAGAACGGCTCGCTGGAACTCCGCAGCACATCCGTGGGAAGCTCGCTCGCTCGGCCGGCCGCCGCGGGCGTGCTGGATCTCGGTGGTGCCCGCATCGTCGCCGACAAGGCTTCCCAAGTGTGGGTGGCCCCCGGCGGGGCGTGCGCCAAAGGTGGGTTTTTCCAGGGTGACGAGGGAACCGAGGCGCGCAATCGAATGGCGTGGGCATGCCGCAACTGAACCCGTCGATGGCGTTCCGCGAGGAGTTGGCCAGCTACCTTCTCGACCGCGGGCTTATCACCCGGCCGATTCTGGAGGCCGCACTCGCCGAACAGCGGGTGACCGGCGAATCCCTGGGAGCGATCCTCGTGCGCAACGGCTTCGTTGCGCGCGCGGACCTCATGGAAGCACAGGCCAGCCACGCATCGGCCGTGGAGGCGCCGGAACCGGTCGCGACGACGCCCATTCCCCAGCGCCTTCTCGAGAAGCATGCGATCGTCGTCACCGGCCTGACGGACGACACGGTCTACATCTCGACCCTGCATTCGGAGCAGATCGCCGCCCGCGTGGCCGCCCGATATTACCCGGAGCGGGCGGTGCGCTTCACCGCCTTTGTCCCAGACCACTTCGAAGGTTTCCTCGACCGCGTGCGGCGCGGCCATTTGAGCGATACGGACGACAGTCCCGTTGAACGGCTTCTGTCCCAGGCGATCGAGGCCGGAGCGTCGGACATTCACATCGTACCGCGGCATCGAAGCTTCAGCGTGTTCCTGCGCGTCAACGGCTTGCGCCGTCTGTTGCACGAGGGGCCGAGTGGGCACTACGCCACCTTGACGGCTCAGCTCAAGGACCGCTCGGCCATGGACCTGGCCGAGCGCCGCAAGCCCCAGGAAGGCCGTTTCGCGATCGAGCACAAGGGACGCTCGGTTGATCTGCGCATGACGACCGTCCCCTCGGTAGACGGTGAGATCGTGGTTATCCGCATCCTGGACACGGAACGCGTCCAGCCGATTCTCGATCGCCTTGGCATTACCCGGGTGGCCGATTGGCGCCGCGGGGTCAACCACCGCAACGGGCTCTGCTTGGTTTGCGGTCCTACCGGCTCAGGCAAGACCACGACCCTGACCGCCACGGTGCGGGAAATGGATCGGCTCGGGAAGGCGATCTACAGCATCGAGGATCCCGTCGAATACCGTGTCGCCTACACCGGCCAGGTGAGCGTCAATGAGCAGATCAATCTCGATTTCGCGAGCGTCATACGCTCCTTTATGCGCGCGGACCCTGACGTGATCGTGTTGGGTGAGATTCGCGACGAGGAGACGGCACGAATGGCCGTGCGTGCCGCCGACACCGGCCACATGGTGCTGTCCACCCTGCACACCGGCTCAATTGCAGGTGCCCTTGATCGGTTGCGTCATTTGGGCGTAGCGGTCCCCGATATTCGCAACCACCTCCGTGGCGTGCTGGCCCAGACGCTGATTCGCACCCTCTGTGGCACGTGCCGTGGCGTTGGCTGCCCGGCGTGCGAGGAGACCGGGTACGGGGGACGCACCGTGGTTTCCGAATGCGCGGTCTTCGACCACCCTGACGCGGTGGTCGCCGCGGCCAAGGGACAGCGGGCATGGCCCTCGTTGTTCGAAGACGCGGTTGCCAAGTTTCACGCCGGCTTCACCACAGGGGCTGAGTTGCGACGCGTGTTTGGCAGCGAGGCCGCTGGCTTTGGTGCGGGTGTGCCTTCGCCTCGAAGGCCTCGACCGTGAACCTGATCTCAGTCATCGTTGGTGTTGGGCTCGTGGCGCTGGTGGTTACCGGCGGAATTCAGTACGTCAGCCCCGATGCCGCAACCCGCTCCGAACTCATGCTACGCGCCGAAGCTGGTTTTGCCGCGTTGGAGTCGGCCCTCGCCAGCCAGCAGGCCGTCGGCCTTCGAGCGCCCTCGGCCGATGGCTGGCAGGAAGCTTTGTTCCCGACTTTTGGAACGCTGCCGCCCACCCTCGCAGGGTTGAATTGGTCCTATGGCAATGATGAGGAGGGGGTCTGGTTTTGCCTGTCCGGTCGGCCGACCATGCCTCAGGTGGCGGATGCGCTGAAAAGCCTGAAAAATCGGATGTCTGACACTCGCTATGCACTTGGCGATGAGTGCGCATCCCATAGTAATGTCTCGGACGAAAGCGTTGCTGCGACCGTGTGGATGCAACGACGCAAAAAAACTAGCCGGGAAAATTCTTGAGAGCTGGCGGGTGTAGCGGCATCCGTCGAGCGGCCGTAGGATTTGGGTGCTGACGCCAACTCCTGCCGTTTCCGGAGCGCCCACCCGCCATGGTTGATCATGCTCTGCCGCTGCCCGGCCTGTCACCCGTTGCTGGAAAGCCGGTGATCGGGCGCTTTGATGGCGACCGCTTGTTCCCTCCCGCACCGTGCATTGTAAGCGTTGCGAGCGCACCCTTCTGGTCGGCGGGAGTCTCATCGCCTGGATTTGTACCGGCGCGCCTTGAAGTGTTCGCAGAGTTCGAGGATGGCCCTGGCCACGGCCGGCACGTTGGCCTCGGCGATGGCCG
>JAEZKB010000064.1 GCA_023415605.1 Pseudomonadota bacterium | reverse complement strand
TGCTCAAATTTGCGGCTAAACGGAGCGACAGTTCTTTCGGGCGGGCCTTTCATCCATGTTGACCGCATTCGACGTCGGCGTCGGCGTACTCGTTCTGATTTCGGCGATCCTGGCGACGGCACGCGGTTTGACCCGCGAAGTCCTGTCGCTGGCCACCTGGGCCGGCTCGGCGGCCATAGCCGCCTATATGTATTTCAGCCATCCCGACATCGCGCGGCAGTACATCCAGGAGCAGATCGTCGCCGACGTGGTGACGGTGGTCGGCACCTTCATCGTGGCGCTGATCATCCTGCACCTGATCACCATGCGGATTGCCGACTTCGTCGTCGACAGCAAGATCGGGCCGCTGGACCGCACGCTCGGCTTCATTTTCGGCGTCGCCCGTGGCGTGCTGATTGCTGTGGTCGTGGTGATCTTCGGCGAATGGCTGCTCAACACCAACGCGCCCGGCGGCGAGGACAAGATGCCGACCTGGGCGCGCGACTCGCGCTCGCTGCCGATCCTCCAGGATCTCGGCGACCGTCTGATCACCGCCCTGCCCGACAATCTCGAGGAGCAGGTCACCACCCTGCTCCGCCGCGGCACCGGCGCCCCCGACGAGGATGCGTCCCCGACCGACCAGACCGCGCCGGCTGAAGAAGGCACCGATCAAGGGGAAGATGCCTCGCCCCTGCCCGATCCGGGTGAACCGGTGGCCGAGGACCTGCCGCAGACGCAGACCTGATCCACGCCCTCGCGGTGATGACGTTCAGGTGAAACTGTTGTATTTTCAAGCTTGGGGCCGCAAAAGCGGTCCCAATCCGTTTCAGAAGGTGCACGATGACTGAGACGCCGCGCGACCCCTACGATCTCGATGGCGATACCCTGCACGAAGAGTGCGGCGTGTTCGGCATTCTGGGGCATCCCGAGGCCGCGACGCTGACTGCGCTCGGCCTGCATGCGCTGCAGCACCGCGGACAGGAAGCGGCCGGCATCGTGTCGTTCGACGGCAAGCACTTTCACACCGAAAAACGCATGGGCCTCGTGGGCGACCACTACACCGACCCGGCGACGCTGGCGAAACTCCCCGGCTCGATCTCGATCGGCCATACCCGCTATTCCACCACCGGCGAAGTGGCGCTGCGCAATGTGCAGCCGCTCTTTGCCGAGCTCGAGGAGGGCGGCATCGCGATTGCCCACAATGGCAATTTCACCAACGGCCTGACGCTGCGCCGGCAGATCATCGCCACCGGCGGCATCGCTCAGTCGACGTCAGACACCGAAGTGGTGCTGCACCTGGTGGCCCGCTCCCGCCACACCTCCACAACCGACCGCTTCATCGATGCCATCCGGCAGATGGAGGGCGGTTACTCCATGCTGGCCATGACCCGCACCAAGCTGATCGCAGCGCGTGATCCGGTCGGCATCCGGCCGCTGGTCATGGGCGATCTCGACGGCAAGCCGATCTTCTGCTCGGAGACCTGTGCTCTCGACATCATCGGCGCCAAATTTGTGCGCGATGTCGAGAATGGCGAAGTCATCATCTGCGAAATCCAGCCCGATGGCTCGATCACCATCGATGCGCGCAAGCCCAAGAAGGCGACGCCGGAGCGGCTCTGCCTCTTTGAGTACGTCTATTTCGCCCGCCCGGATTCGATGGTCGGCGGCCGCAGCGTCTACCAGACGCGCAAGAACATGGGCCACAACCTCGCCATGGAAGCGGCAGTCGAAGCCGACGTGGTGGTGCCGGTGCCCGATGGCGGTACCCCGGCAGCCATCGGCTTCGCCCAGACCAGCGGCATTCCCTTCGAGCTCGGCATCATTCGCAACCACTATGTGGGGCGCACCTTCATCGAACCGACGCAGTCGATCCGCGCCTTCGGCGTCAAACTCAAACATTCGGCCAACCGGGCGATGATCAAGGGCAAGCGCGTGGTGCTGGTCGATGACTCCATTGTTCGCGGCACGACTTCGCTCAAGATCGTGCAGATGATCCGCGATGCCGGAGCCACCGAAGTGCACATGCGGGTCGCGAGCCCGATGATCTTCTATCCGGATTTCTATGGCATCGACACGCCGGACCGGGATGGGCTCTTGGCCAACAAATATAGCAGCGTCGAAGAGATGGCGGCCTATATAGGTGTCGATTCGCTGGCGTTCCTGTCGATCGACGGGCTCTACCAGGCGGTGGGCGGGGAGAAGCGGAACAATCTCGCGCCGCAGTTTACCGACCACTATTTTACCGGCGACTATCCGACGACGCTCACGGACCTCAATGGCAGCGCCAACGGCAAGTCCGCGCCGAAGACGCTGTCACTGATGCGAGAGGCGAGCTAAGCCTGTCCCGCCGGGCCGATACCCATCCGCCCGAGCAGATGGTCGCGGCGGATGAACTGGTGGTAAAGCGCGGCTGCTACATGCACCGCCAGCAAGACGATCATCGCCTTGCCAACGATGCCGTGGGTGAGCCTCGGCAGCAGGCCGGAAAAATCTGGCAACGGCGCGCCGGAGAGCAGCGCTGGCACGGCTCCGGAAAGCGCAAGCGTAGCAATGCCGCTCGCGCCGAGCACGATAATCCCCGCGTAGAGCAGGCCGTGTACGATCCGTGCTGCCACTTCCTGTAAGCGGGGCTGGTTGGGCACGGGCTGCGGACGTCTGTCCCCCCACACCCACCAGCCGATGCGGAGGAGTGTCAACAGCAGCACGAGCGAACCGATCGTGGCATGGATGGGCAGGAT
>JAEZKB010000056.1 GCA_023415605.1 Pseudomonadota bacterium | reverse complement strand
GGCCAGATCGGCCGTGGCAACGGCTTGCATTGTCCCGAAGGCATTGCCTGTCTGCTCAGGGCGTCCTGCGGCGTCGAGATCGATGCCTTGCCGGGCAGCGTGCCGTCGGCGACCAGGCCCGATTTGTAAGCCGGGGTTTCGCGAGAGCACGATCCAGCCGGCAAATGCCTCCGAGGCAGCCTCACCCTGTGCACCCGGCATGCAATGCGCGCCAGGCGGAGGCAGAACCGGCGAACCGACCGCCGGCCGGTCTGGTGTGTGGCGGCATGCGCTGCGCCGTTTCGCCTTCCGTTGCAGCGTGGACTTCGTTAAAAGGCCCGCGACTATTGCATCGGATGGGTGGCCGAGCGGTTTAAGGCACCGGTCTTGAAAACCGGCGTGGGTTCACGCTCACCGTGGGTTCGAATCCCACCCCATCCGCCAGAAACGTTTCCGCCCCCGTCCGCCGCCATCCACAAACCTCAATAAAAGCGCGGACATTTTGGCCTTTTTTCATCCGCGCCCGTCCACAGTTGACCGCCGCAATCCGCTGCACGATGATGGGTAGGCCGATGGGCGATGATGGGTGAGCGAATGTAATGCCGCTTTCGCTGTCGCTGCTACCCATCATCGCGAGGGAACGATGGCGAAGAAAGCCGCAGGTCTCACCGCTCGACAGGTGCAAACGCTGAAAGAACCAGGCCTCTACGCCGACGGCCTCGGGCTCTATCTGCAAATCGCTTCATCGGGTTCGAAGTCGTGGATTTACCGCTACCAGATCAACGGGCGGCGGCGGGACATGGGGCTCGGCTCGGTTGAGCTCTTCACGCTCACTGAGGCGCGCGAGAAAGGCACCGCGGCGCGCCGTCTTGTCGCCGATGGAATTGACCCCATCGACCATCGGGCCGCGCAGCAGGCCGCCACTGTCGCCGCGGCAGCGAAGGCATCGACGTTCAAGCAGGCTGCCGAGGCCTACATCGAAGCGAAGCGCTCCGGCTGGAAGAACGCCAAGCATGCGTCTCAGTGGAGCATGACGCTCGAGACCTACGTCTATCCGACCATCGGACATCTCGCCGTCGGTGCCATCGAGACGGCGCACGTGTGCAAGGTGCTCGATCCGATTTGGCGAACGAAGACCGAGACTGCCAGCCGTGTGCGGGGCCGCATCGAGGCCATCCTCGACCACGCCAAGGTGCGCGGCCAACGCGATGGCGAGAACCCCGCTCGGTGGCATGGCCACCTCGAAATGACCTATCCGGCCAAGGGCGAGGTCGCACCGGTAAAACACCACACGTCCCTGCCCTATTCTGCCATGCCAGCATTCTGGCCGAAGCTGCAGGTTCAAGACGGCCTCGGCGCCCGCGCGCTTGAATTGACCATCCTGACAGCGGCACGCTCCGGTGAAACGCTCGGCGCCCGGTGGCCCGAGTTCGATTTCGACGCCAAGGAATGGCGGGTACCGGCCGAGCGAATGAAAGGCGGCGTCGAGCACGTCGTGCCGCTGTCGGATCCCGCCATCGCTCTGCTGCGTAAGCTCGCCGCGGTGCGTATCGGCAAATTCGTGTTCCCCGGCCAGGTCGCTGATCGACCGTTGTCGGACATGGTCATGAACATGGCGCTGCGTCGGATGAAGGTCGATGCCGTGCCGCATGGATTCCGGGCGACTTTCCGAACCTGGGTAGGCGAGCAGACCAGTTTCCCCGCCGAGGTTGCAGAGGTTGCGCTCGCTCATGTGCAGGATGACAAGGTCATCGCGGCATACCTTCGCGCCGACTTTATGAAGAAGCGGCGCGCGATGATGGCGGCATGGGCAAATTTCATCGAGGGTCAAGGCGCCGACATACACCGGCTGCAGCGAGTCAGCCGATGACGCGACCCAAGACGCCTCCGCGCCGACGATGGGCTGGCATGGCAGCGTTCGTTCTTCTGGACAATCTTTCCGATGGCGCGAGAGCGAAGCTGTGCCAGAGGCTACCGATGTCAGCCGTTTCCGCCATCGGCGAGATGGTCGAGGAAGAACGCCACCTGCTTACGGTGCCGACTGCTGCCGAAAGCTTGGCCGCCTTGGACGCCATTCAACTGCCACTCCGGTCGCTGCAGGCTGCTTTGAAGGATCTCGACGAATTCACCAGCGACGCGCTCGATGCTCACGCCTGGAAGGATGGCGACACGGTTGCGGCCTTGAGGGAGAGCATCGCGAGCTGGGAGAATCATATCGACGCAGCGGCCGCCCAACAGCGCAAGCGGAAGGCGGCGCGTGTTGCGCGACAGATTGAGATCACGAGGCGGCTGCAGCGGATTTTTTTGGCTCACCGCATTCTGTTCGCGGCGAGCCCCAGCTCGAAGGCCGCCGCCGTGCTCGGCATCGTTCTTTCGGAACTCGGCCTGCCGTCGACCAGCCCCGGGAACTACGTGCGTGAGGTGCTGCGGCAGGGTGTAAAGCCACCCCCACAAAAGGGGACGCATTTACACTAGTGACGGCAGCGCGAAGCGCTGAGAAATAGACGTCCGCACTCTCACACACTGAGGCGGACATGAGCGACAACAGGCAGCAGACAAAGGCCGGATGGAATACCGACGATTGGTGCAATGACGCCGGGGTCGGTCGCAGCACTAGCTACGAACTTGAAGCAGCCGGCAAGATCAAAGCCGTCCGCGTAGGTAAGCGCCGGGTGATCATCACACCGCCGGCGCAATTCCTTGCGGAGCTCGCCGAGCAGCAGACGAAGGCCGCGGTCTAACCC
>JAEZKB010000316.1 GCA_023415605.1 Pseudomonadota bacterium | reverse complement strand
CGTACTGGTCGTCACCCTCGATCGGGTAGACCTTGACGTCCGCGCCGAGCTTGGCGCCGACCGACAGGTCGCTGTCGAGATAGACGACATCGACCGGGTGCTCGCCAGCATAGCGCACCGAAGCATCGGACACAGCGGCTTCGCCACCGATCACCGCACCGGCCCAACCGCCGACAATGGCGCCCACAGGGCCGCCGAGCAGGAAGCCGATGGTGCCGCCGGTGGCGCCCCCAACGCTGGCGCCGGCGCCGGCATTGCCGGTCTGGGACGACTGGGCGAGGACGGGCGAGGCGGCGCCGAGCGAGGCGAGGGCCACGCCGAGAAGAAGCAGCTTACGCATGGGTAGTCCTTTCAAAGGTTGTTATTGTTCACCCCATGGCCCGAGAACGACTCGAAATCGGCATGGTTCCCCGCCGAGTTGACCGGGTGCTGCCGGGCGTGCATGGCTCCGCGCATGAGCCTTGACCCCAGCCCCGCCCCGCGCCGCCGCTTTGCGCTGATCGATGCCGCGCGTGGCGTGGCGATCATCGCCATGGTGGTGTTCCACTTCGCCTGGGACCTCTATTTCCTCGGTTTCATCGACACCGACATTTCCGCCCATCCATTCTGGACGACCTTTCAGAAGGCCATCGTCTCGAGCTTCCTGCTGCTCACCGGGGTCAGTTTATGGCTGGCACACGGCAAGGGGATAAGCTGGCGCAAATTCTGGCGCCGGGAGGCGGTGCTGGTGGCTTCGGCCATCGCGGTCACCATCGGCACGTGGATCGCCTTTGGCGACTATTTCGCCTTTTTCGGCGTGCTGCATGCGATTGCGCTGTTTTCGCTGCTGGCGCTCGCCTTCCTGCGGCTGCCGGCGCTGGCGACGGCGGCGGTGGGCGTGGTCATCATCGTGCTGCCGCTGTTTTTCAGCTGGCCGGAGATGCGGGAGCGGTGGCTGGCCTGGATCGGCTTCTGGCCGATCCCCCCGTCCACCGCCGATATCGTGCCCGTCTTCCCTTGGCTGGGGGTGACGCTGCTCGGCCTCGCCTTCGCCAGGGCCTTCGAAGAGCGCCCGTTCTGGCAGCTGCCGGCGCCGAAGTGGCTGAGCTGGCTGGGGCGGTGGAGCCTCGTGATCTACCTCCTGCACCAGCCGGTGATGTACGGGGCGCTCTATGGGCTCAGTTCTATCATGCCCGGAGTGAGCGCGGAGAGGCAGGCCGAGGATTTCGTGCAGAACTGCCGGACCACGCAGCTCAGCCTCGGCATCGAAGCGCTGACGGCGGAGCGCTATTGCGGTTGTGCGCTGGAGCAGGTGCAGGCCGACAACATGTGGGAGATGCTGACCCGGGAGCGAACGGCAGCCGAGGAGCTGGAGGTGCAGGCGATGATGGGGCTCTGCGAGGCAATGAGCCGTGAGAGCATCCCGGAAGTGCCATCACCTTAGTGGGCGGCTGCTCGCAGAGAGGCTCGCACCTCGCCTAGCGCCCCAGTAGGTCGTAGACCTTTTCGAGGAACTCGAGGTCGGAGGTTTCCTCGAGCTTTTCGCGGGATTCGACCAGGAAGGCGGTGGTGGAGCCGAGGCGGCGGGCGAGGATCTGCGCCACCTTGTAGGTGAGCTCGGGGTATTTCTTGAGCGCTTGGGCGGCGTTGTCGACGACGTGGGCCATGACCGTGGACTTGGCCCGAACCGAGGCGGAATGCGGGCGGTCGAGCAGCACGCTCATTTCGCCGATTATGGCGCCAGGCTCGGCGATGGTGGCGACCACCATGCCGTGGCGGAGCACCTCGACCTCGCCGGACTCGAGCACGAAGAGCGAGCCGGGCGGGCCGCCCTCGGTGATCAGCAACTGGCCGGCGTTGAAAATCTTGGCCGGATTTTTCTCGAACGACTTCAGAACTGACATGCGGCGCCCCCAAAGCTTGGGCGACTATGCCATGGCCCTAGCCGATTGGGCAGGGGATGTTGAACGCGGCGCGCCCTGCCCTATCTATCACTCAAGCCGCTGCGCACGCCCCCGATTGCAGCAGCGGCACCAGACAAGGCCGCGCGCGAACCCTCCGCTGCGCGGCCTTGTTGTTTGGTTTAGTGGGCGGTTGTCTCGCGTAGAGGCTCGCAACTCGCCGAATTCCCGACTGCACCATCCGCAACTGCATCATCCAGACCTTCCCCCTGTTGCCTCCAGGTCATTGCGGGAACTACGGAGAATCAGGTCTGTCTCCGGCATGGACGCACTTATCGATACTGACATGGCGATCCGGATCGAGACCTCGAAGACCGAGCTCACGAACCTGGCGCTCGCCCTCCACCGCCCCGAGGCCGACCGTGAGCAGACGCTGGGCATTTGCGAGCGCGAAATCGCCACGCTCGATGCTCTGACCAATTTGGACATGGGCCAGGAAATGAGCGTGATCCTGCTGCTGCACCGCTGGAAGGATCTGCGCAGCGCTTGCAGGAACTAGGCGAGCTTCGCCGCCGGTCGGGCGGCGCACCCTCCGGTTCAGCGCAGGAATGGGACGACCCTGGGTGCGGCAGCATCCGAGATCTATTTTATGGATGCTGTCGCACCCAGGGTGACCGGGGTTTCTGGCATTGTCCCGCGCGTCGGGAGTGGAGGGTTGGTCCTCCTTTTCGACTCCGTGCGCTTGGCCCGGCGGTTCGAGCCGACGCTCCCCCGCCTCCCGGCAACCTGACACCACAACCGTTCGTCGCGATCCGTCCCGTGTGAGCAGGCGAGGTCTATTCTACTGGTGTGTGCCGACGCGGGGATAAGCCTCTTCATCTCTCTGATTTGACGGCAGGATTTCGACATGCAGGCGCTGGCGGACGAGCTGATCGAGTCGCTTGGCGAGCTTGACGCGCATGTCGTCGACCTCGTCGTCGCTATAGCCGTCGTCCTCGGCCGTGTCCGGCGGCGGGTTGTCGCGCTGCCAGAGCTCGAGCATGGCCAGCGCCTGGCCGAGCGCGGCGGCGAGGCCGGCCTGGTC
>JAEZKB010000307.1 GCA_023415605.1 Pseudomonadota bacterium | reverse complement strand
GCACCAAAGTTAACTTACAAATATTTGAGCATAAATTGATGAAGTTCTTCCCTCGCGGCATCATCGCTTGCGTGTGTGCGCATTGTCAGCTGACAGAGCGGAAGGAATGCAGATGGCCAATGTCCTGGTCACGGGCGGCGCTGGTTATGTTGGATCCCATGCCTGCAAGGCGATAAGACAGGCCGGGTTTACGCCTGTCGCCTTCGACAGCCTTTCGACCGGGTGGGCTGAAGCCGTCCGATATGGTCCCCTCTTCAAAGGTGACCTGCTCAATCCTGCCGAGGTCGCCGCAGCCTTCGAGATTTACCAGCCCGTCGCTGTCATGCATTTTGCCGCGCTCTCCCTCGTTGGCGAAGCTATGAAAGACCCCGGCAAGTATTGGCGAATGAATGTTTGCGGTGCGCTCAATCTAGTGGAGGCTGCCGTCGCAGCGGGATGCCGAAACTTTGTGTTCTCCTCGACATGCGCCGTTTACGGTGAGCATCACGGCGCGGCGCTTGACGAGACGAGCGAGCAGAGGCCGATAAATGCCTATGGTGCGTCAAAGCGCGCGATCGAGGACATGCTGTCGAACTTTCGCGCCAGCCATGGGCTTCGCCATGTGATCTTCCGCTACTTCAACGTTGCCGGTGCCGATCCGGACGGCGAAATAGGGGAGAAGCACGTTCCCGAGACCCATCTCATTCCGCTGGTATTGCAGGCCGCCTACAGTCAGCGCGGATCCCTGACCGTCTTCGGTTCAGATTATCCGACGCCCGATGGCACCTGCGTGCGAGACTACGTCCATGTCTGCGATCTCGCCGAGGCCCACGTGGCCGGCTTGCGGTGGCTGCTCGGGGGTGGAGATTGCCAGGTTTTCAATCTGGGCGCAGGCCGCGGCTATTCGGTGCGTGAGGTTATCGAGGCCGCGCGCGAATTGACCGGGATGGATGTCCCGGTGCAGGAGGCTCCGCGCAGGGGAGGCGATGCTCCGAGCCTTGTCAGTTCCAGCGAGCGAGCGCAGCGCGTCCTGAACTGGAAGCCCGCTCGCTCCTCTCTCATGCAGATGCTGGCCGATGCGACGCGCTGGCATCTGAGCATGAACGGGGCATCGGTGATGCCGGATGCGCCGTCGCCTCAGTCGCCTGCGACACTCAGGCAGGTCATAGCCTCCCACGGGGACGACGCGCCAGCCCCGGTGCTCTCGGCGGCGCCTCCGCCAAGCCATGGCTCGGTTTCGCTCGGCAGCGAACTGTTGCGGGATGTGGTGAGCCTTGGAACTGAGCCGCAGGTGCAAGTGCGCGAGCGCGATCTCTGATCCGGCGTTAGTTTCGGGTCTTCGGGCTGTGGTGGAATGAGCTGGAGGGTCGTTCCTTGACGCGCGCTCAGAGCGCTATGCGCTGAACCTCGGATCGCCACTCATCTTGCCGCCTGCACATCGTGCGCGCCCGGTCCGCCTATACGCGCCTTTTTCGCCGGCGCGCGCATCCTCATTATCAGGCGGTGCCAAAATGTCCACGGCCGAGACCGTCTCCTGAAGTTTCGTGGTCGTCGCCGGAAACCGGTGAGGCTCATGACCGAAACGACCAAGAGCCCTGATCCACCGGGCGTGCCCGAGAGATCAAGGCTCTTGTCGTCATCTGAATCGCCGACCAGCATTTACCTAGCGAGGCGCTCCCGAGGCGGGTTGGAGCGGCGCATCATGGCATCTGGCTCGGCGGCGCGGCCACCAGCGCCGCGGGCTCGAGCTCCTGATCGGCGCGGCTCGCCTCCTGAAGCTCTTCCTCTTCGCGCGGAGACCTTGTCGGTGTGCCAACTCGATCGATACCACGCGCCGAGGTCGCCGCAAGGGCCTGCCGCTGCGCACGCTTCTCCTGCTCGCGTCGCAAATCCGCCTGGACCATCATGGAGCACAACTCCCGCACCGACGTCTTCGGCTGCCAGCCGAGAACCCGCGCGGCCTTTTCGGGATTCCCGAGCAGAGCATCTACCTCAGCAGGGCGATGAAATGCCGGGTCAACATAGACCAATTCCCTTCCGCTCGTCGCGCAATAGCCTTTTTCCTCAAGTCCCTCCCCACGCCACTCGAGTGGGATGCCGACTTCATCAAAGGCCATCGTTGCGAAAGATCGGACGGTGCAAGTAACGTTGGTAGCGAGCAGGAAGGTGTCGGGTTCGGGTGCATTGAGAATAGACCAGATACCTTCGACGTAGTCGCCGGCAAAGCCCCAGTCTCGCTGAGCGTCTAGATTGCCTAGTGCAAGCTTCTGGGCGCTGCCCATTTTTATCGCCGCTGCAGCAGCGGTTATTTTTCTTGTAACAAACTCTTCGCCGCGCAACGGAGACTCGTGATTAAATAGAATTCCGCTACTGGCGAATATTCCGTACGATTCCCGGAAGTTGATAGTCATCCAATGGCCGAACAGCTTGGCGACGCCATACGGACTCCGGGGGTAAAAAGACGTTTCTTCCGTCTGGGGAACAGACTGAACTTTTCCGAACATCTCCGACGATGACGCTTGGTAGAAGCGGATATTCGGATTCACGACCCGAATGGCCTCAAGCATGTTCAGGACACCGAGGCCGGTGATCAGGGACGTATGCGTCGGTTGTTCGAAGGAACTGGCAACGAAGCTTTGCGCCGCAAGGTTATATACTTCATCGGGCTGACACCATTCCAGCAATCGAATTGCGCCACCGAGATCACTTATGTCGTGAGAGGTTAGTTCCAAGTTCTTATGTTTGAGCAGGTTTAAATAGGCCAAACGCCAGAGATTAGCGGAGCTGTAGCGGCGGTAAGTGCCGTAAACCCTGTAACCCTTGCGTAAAAGCAGCTGGGCCAGATACGCCCCATCCTGCCCCATAATCCCCGTGATCAGCGCAGTTTTCACATTCTTACTCCTGGATGTTGTGAGGGCGCTCAACGACTAGCCCATGTCGCGTAACAACGCCGTTGCGGGCGCGCGTGCAGGTTGCGCATAGATCGGGATCGGCGCGAACACCGGCGAGGGCGTTGGATCGATTGCGGGCACGTCGAGGTCGCCGAAGAGATCTTCGCTGGGCGCGACGGGCGGCGCAGGATAATCAGCTTGCGTTCTCTGCATGGCCAGCCGTTGCTCGTGTGCTGCCCAAGCCGTTCGTACGAAGTGTCCGAACTGTTGGCGAAACCGACGGGCGGAGAAGCGTTCGGCGTGCGCCCGGATGTGCTGGGGGTCGAATGTGTCGGACGGAAGCGCCTCGAACGTTTGCACCGCCTCGCAGATCGCAGCCGCCGTCTGTTGTTCGAAATGAAGACCCGTGACACCGTGGATTATGGTCTCGCTGGACCCGCCTCGATTATAGGCGAGAACTGGCGTTCCGCAGGCCTGCGCCTCGAGAGGAGCGATGCCAAAATCTTCTTCAGCTGCGAAGATGAACGCTTTCGCCCGCTGCAAATGATGGCGTAGGACCGCGAACTCCTGGTAGCCCAGGATCGAGACATTGCTGGTTGCCTTCGCGAGTATGCTGTCAAGTTGCGGCCCGGTGCCGATAACGACCAATTTCTTGTCCGGCATATTCGCGAAAGCATCGACTATGGCGCCGATCTTCTTGTAAGGAACCATTCGTGAGG
>JAEZKB010000305.1 GCA_023415605.1 Pseudomonadota bacterium | reverse complement strand
GGCGCGGCGCTGGCACAATCCAAGGTCGCCGTCATCACCCCCTACATGGCTCAGCCGGGCACCCAGGCCTATGTCGAGTCCTTCCAGGCCGTCGCCAAGGAAAAGGGCTGGGATGTCAACGTCATCGACACGGCCGGCGATGTTGCCGCCGTGATCAGCCGCATCGAGGACGTGGTCAACCAGGGCGTCAACGCCATCGTCATCAATGTCGACCCGACCCAGGTGACCGCCGGCCTGCAGACCGCCAAGGACAACAACATCCCGGTCGTCGGCATGGACGCGGGCAGTGATCCGCTGCTCGCGACCAACGTCACCTCTGATGGCGTCGCCATGGCCGAAACCACCGCCGGCTACGTCGTCGACCGCATCAAGGGCGAAGGCAATGTGGTGATGTTCGTGTTCGACGCCTTCCCGCCGGTGCAGGTGCGCGGCGCCAAGGCCGACGAGATCTTCGCGGCGAACGCCGGCATCAAGGTGCTCGACCGCATCACCCCGGACGTCTCGGACGGCGGCATCGCCGACTCGCGCGCCAAGATGGAAGCCGTGCTCGCGGCCAATCCCGAGCCGGGCAGCATCAAGGCGGTCTGGGCTGCGTGGGACCAGCCGGCGCTCGGCGCGCTGCAGGCCATCGAGGCCGCCGGCCGCCAGGGCGAAGGCATCGTCATCACCGGCATCGACGCCAACCCGCAGGCGCGTGAAGAGATCGCCAAGGGCGGCAATTTCGAGGCCACCGTCGCCCAGGACTTTGCCGGCATCGGCGCCGCCGCTGCCGAGGCCGTCGCCGGCCTGCTCGAAGGCAAGGCACCGGAATCGAACGTGATCTACGTCCCGACCAAGCTCGTGACCAAGGACAACGCCGCGCAGTAAGTTTGAGCGGCGGCGCTTGCGGGCGCCCGCCGACCCCGTCATGACCTTCCTCTCCCTCGACAACGTCGCCAAGGCCTATGCCGGCGTTCCAGCTCTGCGGCGCGTCACGCTCACCATCGAGTCCGGCGAAATCCATGCCTTGATGGGCGAGAACGGGGCGGGGAAGTCGACGCTCATCAAGATTCTCGCCGGGGTGGTGGCGCCCGATACGGCGCACATCGCCGTCGATGGCAAGCCGGTCACCATCGGCTCGCCGCATGAGGCGCATCGCCTCGGCTTCCGCTTCCTGCATCAGGAATTCAACATCGTCCCGGCTCTGTCCGTGGCCGAGAACATCTTCATGGGCCGCCGCTACCCCAAGCGCGCCGGCATGCTGGTCGACTGGGCGACGCTCAACGCCACCGCCCGCGACGCGCTCGAAAAGCTCGGCATCAGCCATATCGATCCGCGCGAAAAAATGGCGCGGCTCTCGCCCGGCGACCAGATGCTGGTTCGCATCTCCAGCGCCTTTCTCAGCGAGCCCGATGCCCCTGCCCGGCTCTACGTCATGGACGAGCCGACCGCAGCGCTGACCCGCGACGAGTCCGAGCGCCTGTTCAAGGTGCTGCGCGAAATCCGCGCCAATGGCGGCTCTGTGCTCTACGTATCCCACCGCCTCGACGAAGTGATGGCGCTCTGCGACCGCGCCACCGTGCTGCGCGACGGCGCCACCATTGACACCGGCAAGATGGCCGACATCACCCACGACGATCTCGTCGCCCTGATGATCGGCCGCAAGGTCGAGGAGGCCTACCCCACCCCGGCAACGACGCCAGCCACGGGCGTCGCCCTCGATGTCCGCGACCTTTCCTCGGACGGCTTGCGCCCAGTCTCCTTTACCCTGCGCAAGGGAGAAATCCTCGGCATCGCGGGCCTTTCCGGTTCCGGTCAGCGCGAGCTGCTGCGCGCCTTGTTCGGCGACCTGCCACGCCGCAGCGGCGAGGTCCTGCTCGATGCCAGGCCCTACCGGCCCTATGGACCCTCTTCCGCGTGGAAGTCCGGCGTCGCCTACGTCCCGCGCGAGCGCCGCAACGAGGGGCTGATGCTCTCCCGCCCGATCTTCGAAAACGTCACCCTCGCTCACCTCTCGCAGCACAGTCTGGGCGGCAGCTTCCTGACGCCTCGCGCTGAACGCCGCTTGGCGAAGCGTGTCGGCGAAGACGTACGCCTAAAGGCCGCCGGCCCGCGCCAGTTGGCGCTCGAACTCAGCGGCGGCAACCAGCAGAAGGTGGTGTTCGCCCGCGCGCTCGGCGGCAATCCCAAACTGCTGCTGCTCGACGAGCCGACCCGCGGGGTGGACGTCGGCGCCAAATTCGATATCTACACCATCATCCGCGACATGACGGCCAAGGGAATGGCAGTGATTTTGGTAAGCTCCGACCTGCCCGAACTGATCGGCATGTGCGACCGCATCGCGGTCATGCGCGATGGCGCCATCACCGAATTCGTCGATGCCCATGGGCTGCGCGAAGACGACCTCCTCAACCGCTGCTACGGCCGGGCTCCGGTGGCCGCATGAGCATCGGCACCCTGCTCCGCCGCTATGGCACGCTCATCGGCTTTGCCGTGATCCTCGCCTTCTTCTGGATCAACCTGCCCGATACCTTCATGACGGCCCGCAACTGGCTCAACATCACCCAGCAGCTCTCCATGCTGATGGTCGTCGCGGCGGGCATGACCATCGTCATGGTGATGGGGGATTTCGATCTTTCGGTCGGCTCTGCCGCCAGTCTCGCCGGCATCGTCGCCGGTGTGTTGTTCGCCGCCGGCTACCCGATCTGGGCCACCATCGGCGCAGCCCTGCTCGTCGGCCTTGTCGGCGGCGCCTTCAATGGCCTGCTAGTGAGTTTCATAGGCATCCTACCCTTCGTGGCAACGCTCGCGACGCTCACCATGCTCTCCGGAGCCGCGTTCGTACTGAGTGGCGGCAAGACCATTTCCGGGGCCGCCATTCCCGCCGACTTCTCCAACTTCGCCCGCGGCGGCATTCCGCTTGGCGAGGTCGGCGGCGTGGCGCTGATGCTGCCCAACCTCACCATCGTGGCGCTTTTGGCCGTCTTCGCCGTCTGGGTGCTGCTCGAACAGACCACCTTCGGCCGCCGCCTCTACGCCATCGGCGGCAATATCGAGGCGGCCTATCTCAGCGGCGTCGCCGTCCGGCGATTGAAGCTCATCGCCTTCTCCCTCACCGGACTCAGCGCTGCCGGCGCCGGGCTTATGTACGCGAGCCGTGTCGCCTCGGCCAATCCGACCCAGGGCAGCGGCCTGATGCTCAACGCAATTGCCGCAGTGTTCCTCGGCATGACCATGAGCGAACAAGGCGTGCCGCGCATCCTGGCGACGGTCGTGGGCGTGCTGATCCTTGGGGTGCTCGACAATGGCCTCACGCAGATGAGCGTCGACAGCTACATCCGCCAGATACTCGTCGGCGGCATCATCCTGCTGGCGGTGGCGACGAGTTCGTTCTCGAAGCGCCTGCGGCGGTAGCGGTCACTCGGTGTGGAAGACTTCTTCCATGCCGGCCCACCACTCGCCCTTTGCGCGGCTCTCGAGCGGCTGCTGCAGCGGCCCGCACACCGCCCACCATTCCTGCGTCTTGGGGTCGGCAGCCATCCGCGCCATGTCTGCCTCGAAGTCGGTCCCGTGATACTCGAAATAGGCGAACATCACGTTCTCCGGCTCGCGCAAAAAGATCGAATAGTTGCGGATGTTGGATTGCTCGATCTGCTTGAGCACCTCGGGCCACACCGCCGCGTGCAGCCGCTTGTACTCCGCCACCGCCTCGGGCTTGAGCCCGATCATCGATCCGTACCGCTTCATTGTCGCCCCCTACCCGATCACCGTCCGGCTACCTTCGACGACCATGCGTTCGATCGCCGCGAAGTCCCAGGCAATTCCCAGCCCCGGCTCGGCTGACGGAATAGCCCGACCATCGCGGATCGTCATCTGCGCCGTGGTGATCTCGTCGAGCTGCGGAATGTACTCTACCCAGCGCGCGTTGGGGACGGCGGCGCAGAGCGCCACATGCAGCTCCATGAGGAAATGCGGACACACCGCAATGTTGAATGCCTCGGCCAGGTGCGCCACCTTGAGCCAGGGCGTGATGCCGCCGATGCGGCCCACATCCACCTGCACGATCGAACAGGCATGCCGTTCGAGATACTCGCGGAAGTGCCAGATCGAGTAAAGGCTCTCGCCCACCGCGATGGGGATTGAGGTGTGATCGACCAGCCGCGTGTGTCCGGAAATGTCCTCCGCCGTCAGCGGCTCTTCGAACCAGCCGATATCGAGCGGCTCATAAGCCCGCGCCCGCCGGATCGCCTCATCGACGTTGAAACGCTGGTTGGCGTCCGTGAAAATTTCGAAATCGTGCCCGACTGCCTCGCGCACCGCCCTGATCCTCGCAACGTCCTCGTGGACCGGCCGCCCGACCTTGATCTTGCAGCCGCCGAAGCCAGCTGCCTTGGCGCGCAGGGCATCCTCGACCAGCGCCGGCGCTTCGAGATGCAGCCAGCCACCCTCGGTAGTGTAGAGCGGGATCGACTCCTGCGCTCCGCCGGCAAGGATGTGCAGCGGCAGCCCCAGCTTACGCGCCTTCAGGTCCCAGAGCGCCGTATCGATTGCCGCCAGTGCGATCGAGGTGATGGCGCCGGTGGTCGTCGCATGGGTGAGGAACAGCAGGTCGCGCCAGATGCGCTCGATCTCGAGGACCTCGCGCCCGATCAAAGCCGGCACCAGCGTGCGCTTCAGGAGCTCCATCACCGAGTGCCCGCCCGTGCCGATGGTGTAGCTGTAGCCGGTGCCCACCGCGCCATCGGCATCCGTGATCCGTACGATCGGTGTTTCCTGCGAGACGAAGGACTGGATGGCGTCGACCCGCTTCACCTTGGGCACGAGGTCGACCAGCAGGATTTCGACACGGGTGATCTTGCTCATGAATGAAAGTCCTGTCAGTCGGCGAGAATGAGATAGGGGGGCCGGATGTTGTCCGGGATGGGCGGCAACTGCGAGAGCATGTCGAGGCACGGCGCCAGTGACCGCCTTAGGTGCGCTTCCAGCGCCTCCGCGGCCTTGTCGATATCTTCGTCGAGCAGCGCCCGGTACACCGCTTCATGGTCCCGCATCATGGTGCCGATCTCGGCCGAGTTCTGGAACTCGGCGAAGGTCGAGTGGGTGACGAGGATCAGCCGCTGGCTCCGTTTCAGCGCCGCCAGCAGCACCGGGTTCGGGCATGGCGCCAGTGTGTGCGTGTGAAGGTCGGCTTCGACCCCCTCGAGCTCCAGCGGATGCACTGGCGGTCCAGAGATCTGCGCCACCCGCTCGAGCCGCTTCTTGAGGTCGGCCTTGTTGAGGAATGGATAAGCCTGCTTGAGCGCCTGCGGCTCGAACAGCCAGCGCATCTCGAAATGCCGCTCGAAGTCGGTGGCAGTGAACGGTCCTGCATACCAGCGCTTGTTGCTGTCCTGCTCGATGACACCGGCCAGTTCGAGCTGCGCCAGCACCTCGTGCGCGATGGTGCGGCTCACGTCATAGGTCTGCGCCAGCGCACTCTCGTTGAGCATGAAGCGGCCATAGCCGAGACAGCCGGCCACCGCATGCTCGACCTCGGGATAGATTTGCTCGCGCCGGCTCGCGGCGCTCGATCCGGTCCCCTTGGGAAGTATCAGCCCGGCCTCGACCAGGTCCATGCGGATCGGCTCACTGCCGCCCGGAACCAGATAGCCGCGGCCGTCGAACGTATCGACCAGCCCCTGCTCTGCCAATTCGCCCAGTGCCGCCGCGGCGGGGATGCGGCTGACGCCAAATAGCCGGGCAATCGCTGTGGGCCCAAGCACCAGCCCGGCCGGTAGCCGCCGCTGTTGGAGGTGCGCCTTCAGCACGCCGTGAATGGTCGCATAAAGCGGCGCCGGGCGCACACCCGCTTCGGCACCCGCATGGGTCCGTCGGCGACTGACTGTCACATCCGGCATGGCTTCGATCTCCCCGCCCGCAGACAACCCGGCATACGACGAAATGTCAACTAACGAATATTGCGTGCGATATTCGCTCGTGTTACCGATGACTTGTTCGGCACCGCCCGGGAGGATCGTGGCAGGCCGGCATGGGAGGAAATCATGAAGACTTTTTCGCGCGGCACCTTTGCCGCTCTGCTGGCTTGTTCCGTGGCTGCCGCTCCGCTCGCATCGCTGGCTTCGGACAACCGCATCGTACTGGTTCCGGGTGGTCCGCACCCCTATTTCGCGCCGTGGGAACAGGCTGCCGCCGACGCCGCCAAGGACTTTGGCATCGCTGCCGTTGAGTACAAGGTTCCCTCCGAGTGGAAGCTCGAGTTGCAGAACGAGCTGGTCGAAAGCTCGGCAGCCCAGGGTTACAATGCTTTCGGCATCTTCCCCGGCGACGCCGTGGGCGTGAACTCGGTGGTCGGTGAACTCAAGGCCAACGACATCCCGTCGGTCGCGCTGGGCGGCTGCGCCCAGGACCCGACCGACATGGGCTTCTGCATGGCCACCGACGTCTACGCCTCGGCCTATATGGGCACCAAGGCGCTGATCGAAGCCATGGGCGGCAAGGGCGCCGTGGTGCACCTCGCCGGTCTGCTCGTCGATCCCAACACCACGCTGCGCGTGCAGGCGGTGGAGAAGGCCGTTGCTGAAACGAATGGCGCCGTCACCATGCTGCAGACCGTCGGCGATACGGACAACCAGGAACAGGGCGACCAGAAGATCAACGCCTTGCTCGCCGCCCAGAAGGATCAGATCGGCGGCATGATCGCCACCGGCTATATCTCGTCGGTCGTCGCTGCCACGGCGCTGCGGAATCTCGGCGACAAGCGCATCAAGTTCATCGGCATCGATGACGACAAGATCGTGCTCGACGGCATCCGCGATGGCTTCGTTGCCGGCACCATGGCGCAGAACCCCTATGGCCAAGGCTATATCGGCGCCTATGCGCTCGACCAGCTCGCCAGCGGCTGCACCGTCAAGGCCGACGCGCCGTTCATCCAGACGCCGCAGACCGCCCGCTTCATCGACTCGGGCACGCTGCTGATCTCGTCGGCCAACATCGACACCTATGCCGACGACCTCAAGAAGCTGACCGGTGAACTGCAGGCCGGCTTCAAGGACAAGTTCCTGGCCTGCTGATCCGGCACATGATCCCCGGCGGACGCTGCATTGTCCGCCGGGTCTCGCCGGTGCATCCTTCCTTCCTGAGACCCGTCGCGTGAGTCCTGCATGACCCTGCCGGAAGCTGCCGCCTCGCCGTCGCAAAGCCGGTCCCTTGCCGGACTGCTCCTGCGCGGTTCCACCCAGTTCGGCCTGCTCGTCATCCTCGTGGTGATGTGGGTGGCGCTCTCGTCCGTCGCGCCGGGGTTCCTCTCGAAGTTCAATCTCAATGGCCTCGGCCGCTCTGTCGGCATCGATATCGTCATCGGCTTTGCCCAGATGGTGGTGCTGGCGACGGGCGGCATGAACCTTGCTGTCGGCGCCATCGGCATCTGCAGCGTCATGGCCTTCGGCTACCTGCTCCAGGTCCTCGGCCTGCCGATCCCGGTAGCCATCGTCGCCACCCTGCTGATGGGCGCTGCCATGGGCTGGCTCAACGGCATCGCCATCGTCAAGACCGGGGTGAACAGCTTCGTCGTCACCCTCGCCAGCGCCAGCCTCTTCTCCGGCGCCATGCTGATCCTCACCCGCGCCGTGCCCTACAACGCCCTGCCTCCGGCGGTCGGCGAGTTCGGCAAGAGCGCCATCGGCCCGGTCCCCGGCCTGCTGATCGTCGCGATCGCGATTGGCGTCGGGCTCTACGTGCTCTTCCGCCACACCGTGCTCGGCCGCGAGATCCTCGCCGTCGGCGCCAGCGAACGCGCGGCGCAGATGTCGGGCGTGCCAGTCGGCCGCACCATCACCATCGCTCACATGCTCTCGGGCGCCCTCGCCTCGGCCGCCGCCATGATGCTCACCGCACGTCTCGCTGCCGCCATGCCGTCTGTCGCCGGCGACGACTGGCTGCTGCCCTCCTTTCTTGCCCCGGTCATCGGCGGCACGGCCCTCGCGGGCGGCGCCGTCTCGGTGATCGGCACCATGCTGGGCGCGCTGCTGGTCTCGACCATCCGCTCGGGCCTGCTCATCCTGCAGGTGGGCAATTTCTGGTTGCCGCTCTTTCTCGGCGCCTTCCTGCTCGCCGCCATCCTGCTCGAGCGCTACCGGGCTCACCTGGTGCAGCGTCACCGCACGAGGACCGCATGAACGACCTCTTTTCCCGCGCCGTTCGCGTCCAGTGGTCGGGTCTCTTCGCCGTCTGCGTGCTCTCGGTGCTCGGCCTCGCCATCGTCGCGCCGAACTTCCTCTCCGAGTACAACGCATTCGTCTTTCTCCGCAGCCTCTGCGTCTCGCTGCTTGTCGCCTATAGCCAGATGGTGATGCTCGGCGTAGGGCAGATGAACCTCTCCATCGGCGCCCTCGGCGGTCTCGTCGCCGTCATCGTCGGCGGCCTGATGGACGCGCTCGGTGTCCCGACACTGCCCGCCGTCGTCATCGCGCTCGCGGCCGGTGGCGTCGCCGGCCTGGTGAATGGCTGGCTCACTGTCCGCACCGGCATCAACGGCTTCATCGTCACTCTGGCGACCGGCTCCGCCTTTGCCGGCATCAACCTCGGCATCACCAAGGCCATCCCGTTCTACAACCTGCCTGCAGATTTCGTCGCCTTCGGCGCCGGCCGGATCGGCCCGCTCCCGAACCTCTTGATCGTGCCCCTCGTTGTCACCGTGCTGATGATCGTCTTCTTTTCCCGCATGGTCACCGGCCGGCACATGCTCGCCGTCGGCGGCAACAGTCATGCCGCCGAACTATCTGGCCTCTCGCCCAAGAAAGCCGTGATGGTGGCGCACTTCCTCTCCGGCCTGCTGGCGGCAGCCGCCGGCATTCTCGCCGTAGCGCAGTTGGGTTCGGCTCAGCCCTCGATCGGCGCCGACTGGCTGATCATCTCGTTCGCCGCCCCGATCATCGGTGGCGCCAGCCTTGCCGGTGGGTCGATCTCCATCACCGGCACGCTGCTGGCCGTCGTGCTGATCGGTCTCATCCAGAACGCCATGGTGCTGCTGCAGGTTGACCCCTACTGGGTCACCTTCCTGCTCGGCGCGCTGATCCTCTCTGCCGTATGGCTCAACCGCTATCGCGCCGTGCGCGTCGGGGAGGATTGAGATGGGTCTGCTCGTCGCCGAAGCCAGCAAGTCTTTTCCCGGCGTCCGCGCCCTCTCCAACGCCTCGCTCGATCTTGCCGACGGCGAAATCCACGCGCTGATGGGCGAGAACGGCGCCGGCAAGTCGACGCTGATCAAGATCGTCACCGGCATCCATAGGCCCGACAGTGGCCGGCTGGTCCTGCATGGGCAGGAAGTGTCTTTCCCGACGCCCCGCGACGCCATCAAGGCGGGCATTTCCGCCGTGCACCAAGAGCGCAATCTGATCCCGCGCTTTTCGGTCGCGGAGAACCTGATGCTCGAACGCTTGCCCAAGGTGCGCGGCCTGGTCGATTTCGCCGCCGTCGAGCGCGAAGCCCGCGCCATGCTGGCTTTGGTCAACCTCGATATCGATCCGCGCACCGAAGTGCGTCGCCTCAGCGTCGCACAGATGCAGATGGTGGAGATCGCCAAGGCGCTCGGCCACCATGCCCGCGTGCTGCTGCTCGACGAACCCACTGCCTCGATCAGCGATAACGAGGCCGAGAGCCTGTTCCGCCTCGTGCGCCAGCTCAGGGACCAGGGCACCGCCATCCTCTTCGTCAGCCACAAGCTCGAGGAAGTGCTCGCCCTTTGCGACCGCGTCACCGTGCTGCGCGACGGTGAGACAACCCTCTCGGGCGCCAGCATGAAGGGCATGGCCCGCGGCGATCTCATCGAAGCCATGATCGGCCGCAAGGACCGCGCCATGGTCGCTCGCCACCGCGACGTCGCCGCAAACCCCGTCGTGTTCGAGACCAAGGCCCTCGCCACCGCCTTCGGTCATCGCGAGGTGAACCTCACTCTCCGTAAAGGCGAGATCCTCGGCCTCTACGGCCTTGTAGGCGCTGGCCGCACGGAACTGGCGCGAGCCCTGATCGGCAAGGACAAAATCACCGGCGGGAGCATCGTGATCAATGGCCAGCCGATCCGCATCCGCTCGGTGGAGGATGCGATCCGTCGCCACCGGCTCGGCTATGTCAGCGAGGATAGGAAGTTCGAGGGCGTCATCCTCGGCCACTCGATCCGCAGCAACATTGCCGCCACCGTCTGGAACCGCATCGCCGGCGCTCTGGGCTTCATCACCGCACGCCGAGAAGACCGCATCGCGGCGCCCCTGGCGCAGCAGCTCGAAATCCGCACCCCGAACCTCGACCAGCTGGCCGGCAACCTATCGGGCGGCAATCAGCAGAAGGTGTCGCTCGCCAAGTGGCTGGCCGCCAAGGTCGACGTGCTGATCATCGACGAGCCGACCGTCGGCATCGACATCAAGACCAAGTCCTATTTCCACGAGCTCATCACCAAGCTCGCCGACGATGGACTCTCGATCATCCTCATCTCGAGCGACATGCCGGAAATGGTGACGCTGGCCGACCGCATCCTGGTGATGCACGACAAGCGTATCGTCGCCGAGATCGCCAACAGCCACGACTATGATGCTGCGAGCCGCAGTATCATGTCGGCGATCCACGCCCACGAGGCCGCCTAGTCGATCGCAACTACCGCCTTGATGAGGCCCGACTTGTCCTGCGCCCAGCGCGGCAGGTCCGTGACGGCGCCGCTTAGCGACGTGCGATGCGTGATGATCTTGTCCACCGGCACCTTGCCCGCGCGGATGCCGGCGGTGACGGTGGCAAAGTCTTCCATCGTGGCGTTGCGGCTGGCGAACAACGTCATTTCGCGGCGGTGAAAATCCGGATCCGAGAAGGTGATCGGATCCTTGACCACCCCGACCAGCACCAGGCGCCCGCCATTGGTGACGAAGTCGAACGCCCGCAGCATCGAGCCTGTGGCGCCAGTGGCGTCGAACACGACGTCGAAGCCTTCGCCATCGGTGGCGGCGGCGATCGCCGCATCGACATCCCCGTCTGCCGCGATGGTGCCGGCGGCCCCCGCTATCGACGCGATCGCCTCGAGCCGGCCTACATCCCGGTCGAGCAGATGCACCGAAGCTCCTGCGACGCCAGCGAAAATTGCCGCACCCAGGCCGATCGGCCCGGCCCCGACCACCAGCGCCCGGTCGCCCGGGCCGACGCCGCCGCGGCGCACCGCATGGGCACCGATGGCGAGGAATTCGACCGTCGCGCACTGGTCGAGCGTGAGGCCATCGGCCGGCAGCAAATTGCCCACCGGCAGCGACAGATAGTCGGTCATGCCGCCATCGCGATGCACGCCCAGCACCGCGATCTTAGTGCAGCAGTTGGGCTTGCCGTGGCGGCACGCGACACAGGTGCCGCAGCTCAGGTAGGGATTGACGATCACCGCATCGCCCGAAGAAAATCCAGATCCTTCAGGGGCTTGCGCGATCTCAACGGCCAGCTCGTGGCCCATCACCCGCGGATATTGCAGGAACGGGTGCTTGCCCTCGTAGATATGATAGTCGGTGCCGCAGATGCCGATGCGGCGAACCCGCACCAGCGCCTCTCCCGTCCCCACGACCGGATGTTCGCGGGTTTCGACGGCGAGTTCGCCGGGATTGCGACAGACGAGCGCCTGCATGGTATGGTTCATCTCCCTTGCATCAACTGCCTGCGAAATACCGCAAAAGTGCATCGGCGTGCATCACAATGTGCATTAGCCAGGCTGTGAAAGTTCATCGTCTGAGGGTCAGGCGGATGCTATAGGGGGCCTATGACCTTATCCGGCAAGTCGATCCTCATCCTCGTCGGCGGCGGCATCGCGGCCTACAAGATCCCGGAGCTGGTGCGGCGGGTGCGCGACCAGGGCGCCCGGGTGCGCTGCGTCATGACCGCAGCGGCGCAGCAATTCGTCACTCCGCTGACGCTCGCGACGGTGACCGGCGAGGCCGTCGCCACTGACCTCTTCGCGGCCGAGACCGCCGGCGCCGGCCACATCAGGCTGGCGCGAGAGTCCGACGCGATCCTCGTGGCGCCTGCGACGGCCGATCTTATCGCGAAACGAGCGAACGGGCATGCCGACGACCTCGTCTCGGCCATACTGCTGGCCGCAGAGGTGCCGGTGCTGATCGCCCCCGCAATGAACCCCAGCATGTGGGGCAACCCGGCCGTGGCACGCAATGTGTCAACCCTGCGGGCCGACGGCATCGCCTTTGTCGGCCCGGCCCACGGCGCCATGGCCGAGAAGGAGTCCGGCACCGGCCGCCTCTCCGACCCGGCCGAGATCATCGCCGCGCTTGAAACCTTGCTCGCCCCCGCCGGTCCGCTTACCGGCCGCAAGATATTGGTCACCTCCGGGCCGACACGCGAGGCGATCGACCCGATCCGCTTCATTTCCAACCACTCGTCCGGCCAGCAGGGTCACGCCATTGCTGCGGCTTTGGCGGCACTCGGCGCCGAGGTTCATCTGGTCTCTGGCCCGGTGACCATCCCCGATCCGCGCGGTGTCGTCGTCCACCGCATCGAGAGCGCCCGCGACATGGCCGCCGCCGTCGACGGCCTGCTGCCGGTCGATGCCGCGATCTTTGCCGCCGCCGTCGGTGACTGGCGCGTGGCCGACATTGCGACCGGCAAGATCAAGAAGATCGGCGGCAACCCGCCTGCCCTCGCGCTGGTCGAGAACCCCGACATTCTCGCCGCCACCGGCCACAGCCCGAAGCGCCCGAAACTGGTTATCGGCTTCGCTGCCGAAACCTCGGACCTTCTCGCCAACGCGCGTGGCAAGCTCGAGCGCAAGGGCGCCGACCTGATCGTCGCCAATGACGTCTCAACCCATGCCATGGGCGGGGTCCGCAACCGCGTCACCCTGGTCTCGGCCACCGGCGCCGAGCCGTGGCCGGACCTCGACAAGCACGAGGTTGCCCGGCGACTGGCACAGCTGGTCGCGGAACGCCTCGCTTCGAACTGAGATCGTGGTCCGCCGACGGCGCTAGAGTCTCACCACCACCACGTCCCGCGGCGGGATCGTTACCTCGGACCCGGATGCGGAAGCACCCGCCTCGCTCCAGTACGCCTCACCGAATACCGCCGGTTTCCCGTCCACCTCGACGGTCGCCGACTGCGGTTCGCGCGTCGGGTTGAGGAGCCAAAGGACCCGGCCATCCGGTCCCTCGTGCAGACGCGCGTGGATGCTCGCGTTGCCGGTCTTCACGTGCTGCGTCTTGCCCGTCCAGGCGAACACCGAAGCGAAGTACTTGAGGTTCTCGGGATTGCTGCGCTTGAAATAGGCGATGCCTGGATGCGTGCCGACCAGAAGCGTGCGGCCCTTGCCGTGCGTGTTCTCCACCACCGCAAGGCGGCCGCCATCGAACGTGCCGCGCTCGCGTCCGGTGGTGAGCTTATAGCTCTGCAGGAAGCCGCCGCCGCGCACCACCCGGCCATCGAGATTGAAGCCGATGCGGTCGCCGATGTCGGGCATGAACTCGACCTCGTCCTCTCGTGCGCCGAACACCACGTCGAGTCCGTTATTGGGCTGCACCGTGCCCACCTTGCCGCGATCGCCGAAATAGCCCGGCGTCGCTTCGGAAATCAGCGTGCCGCCCTTGGCGACCCAATCGGCAAGCTTTTTTGCATGCGCCGAGGTGAGCATGATCGGGTACGCGGCATAGATGGTGTCGTACTCGTCGATGTGATCGATATGCACCCAGTCCGGCTGCAGGCCATTGTCGAGGAAGCCACGATAGGCGCCCCACATCGCCTCGCGATAGGTCTCGGGCACGTGGTTGTAGTTGAGCAGGTAGTCCCAGGCTTGCGCCTCAGGAATGACCAGGAGGCCGATATCGCCCTGCACCGGCTTTGCATCCCAGAGCGGCTTTTGCGCCGCATCATTGGCCCACTTGCCGATCTTGCTCTGCATCTCCGAGCGCGGCGTGCGCGAGCCGTCCATGCCATAGGCGCCGAACGCTCCGAACAGCGGCCCGTCGAGCAGCGGCCGCCAGCGCAGGTTGAGCGCGCCCGAGGCACCGCAGGCGAATGACGTCATCATCAGCGTGCGCAGGTCCTCCGGCTCCATGATGCGCCCGTCTTCCTTGTCGCGGCCCAGCACCTGCGGCTGCAGCCAGAGCGGCCCGGCGGGGCGCTCGGCATGCCACCACTTCTTGCCGCGCGCGGCGGCACGGGTGATGTCGGGCCCGAAGAAGTTCTGCCAGGGCTTGAGGCCACGCCGGCCCGGCACCCAGGTGAGGCCGTAGAGCTCGACCTTGGAAGCCGCCAGCCAGTCGTCCATGCCGTTGGAGGCCATGTTGGGGATGGCGCCGCCGACTCCATGCGCGGCAATCATGCAGTCCTGGTCGACGGCCCGGATGGTGTCGATCTTGAACTGCATCTGGCCGTAGTAGTTCTCTTTCTTGAACTCCAGCCAGTCGAGATTTTCCGGATAGGCAGCGACCTCGGCCGGCGGCTCGATGTCGTCCCACTCGGCATGGCCGTAGCGGTACCAGGCCTGCGACAGCGTCTCGAGGTCTCCGTACTTGGCCTTGAGCCACTTGCGGTAGTCAGCCTTCATCCAGGTCGAATAGTCGATCTCGGCGGCGTAGTTGACCTCGTTCCAGACGTCATAGCCAAGGAGTGCCGGATGGCCCTTGTAGCGGGTCGAGAGGGCGGTGAGGAATGCACCCGCGGCCTCTTTCACCTCCGGGCAGTTGAGTGTCAGCGGACCGGCGCCATTGTGGGCGAAGCCGCCCGTGGCGGCGCTGACGCCCATGCCCAGCGGCAGCACCGTGCCGTCGGCCTTGACCTGCCGCGCATGGGCGAACTTGCGATAGGCCCATTCGGGCGCCGAATGGGTCAGTTCGGCGATGACGGTCTTGATGTTGTTCTTTTCGGCCAGCTCCATCTGCCGGTCGTAGTCGGCCCAGTCGTAGACCCCCGGCTTGCGCTCGATCGCCGACCACATGAACCAGTGGCGGAAGGTGTTCATGCCGTCCTCGGATGCCACGCCATAGTCGCGCTCCCAGTCCTCCCGCGGCGGGTTGGACTTGCGGAAATAGACGGCGCCGTAGGGGACTTGCGGGAGCTTATCGAGTGGCATCTGAAAATGGTCCTTCGGGCAATGGTTACCCGCTCGGCACCACGCCCTAGCAGTGCCGTCGGTTCTAGCGGTAAGGGTGTTCGAGGTGCTGGCTAGTCGTCTCGGCCGGCCAGCGCCTCCAGGGTTCGGACGAGAGCCGAATGGTCCTTGTCGCCGTCGCCACGCGCGACGGCCGAATTCATGAGTTGCTGCGTCGCCGCAGCATTGGGCAGAGAAAGGTTCAGCGCTTTGGCGGCATCCACCGCCAGCGTCAGGTCCTTGCGGTGCAGCCGGATGCGGAAGCCCGGATCGAAGGTCCGCTTGATCATGCGCTCGCCATGCACCTCGAGGATGCGCGACGCGGCAAGTCCGCCCATCAGCGCCTCGCGCACCTTGGCCACATCCGCGCCGGCCGCCTTGGCAAAGGTCAGCGCCTCGGCGATGGCTTCGATGGTGAGGCCTACGACGATCTGGTTGGCGACCTTGGCCGTCTGCCCGTCACCGCTCCCGCCGATCAGCGTGATGGTCTTGCCCAGCTTCTGGAATACCGGCAAGGCACGATCGAATACCGCCTGCTTGCCGCCCACCATGATGGTCAGCGCCGCGTTCTTGGCACCCGGCTCACCGCCCGATACCGGCGCGTCGAGATAGTCCGATCCCAGCTCTTCGATGCGCTTGGCGAACTCTTTGGTCGCCACCGGCGAGATCGAGCTCATGTCGATGACGAGGCTGCCGGGCTTCAACCCCTCTGCGACGCCGTCCTTGCCGAACAACACCTGCTCGACGTCAGGGGTATCCGGCACCATCAGGATGACGATCTCGGAGGCTTCGGCGACCGCCTTGGGCGTATCCGCCGCCTTGCCGCCCTTCTCGACCAGATACTGCGACACGTCCTTGACGCGGCTCAGCGTCAGGCTGTGTCCCGCATCGATGAGGTGCCCCGCCATCGGGCGGCCCATCACACCAAGTCCGATAAAGCCAATATTCATGGGTCCGCTCCTTACGCGTAGGACTTCATCCAGCCGAGACCGGCCGTGGTGCCATTCTTGGGCTTGTACTCGCAGCCGATCCAGCCGTCGTAGCCGAGCCGGTCGATCTCTCCGAGCACGAAGGGATAGTTGATCTCGCCAGTCCCCGGCTCGTTGCGCCCGGGATTGTCGGCCACCTGGATATGCGCGATCCGGTCCTTCAAGCGGGTGTAAGTCGGGATCAGGTCACCCTGCATCACCTGCATGTGGTAGAGGTCGTACTGGATGTAGAGGTTCGAACTCCCCACCCGGTCGAGGATGCCCTCGGCCTGCCTGGTGGTGGTGAGGAAAAAGCCCGGAATGTCCCGCGTGTTGATCGGCTCGATCAGGAGCTTCACCCCGGCCTTGGCGCAGAGGTCGGCCGCAAACTTGAGGTTTTCGACCAGGGTATCCTCGAGCACCATCATGTCGGCACCTGCCGGCACCAGGCCCGAGATCACATTGACCTTCGGACAGTTGAGCGCGGCCGCATAGTCCAGCGCCGTTCGCACGCCGGTGCGGAACTCGTCCACCCGCTCCGGCAGGCAGGCGATACCACGCTCGCCCCCGGCCCAGTTGCCGGACGGGACGTTGAACAAAGCCTGCGCCAGACCGTTGTCTCGCAAGGCCTTGGCCACAGCCTCCGGCGTCTCCGCATAGGGCCCAAGGTATTCCACCGCGCCGAACCCATCCTTAGCGGCGGCGGCGAACCGTTCGAGGAACCCGAGTTCCTGGTAGAGAAACGACAGATTGGCAGAGAACTTCAGCACGGCAGATCCTCAGGCAATGAACTTGGTGCGGTGGAGCATGCGCTTGTGGCGCGGGTCGGGGCTCGGCACGGCCGAGATGAGGCTCTTGGTATAAGGCTCCACCGGCGCTGTGCAAATCTGCTCGGCCGTACCCATTTCGACCAACTTGCCGCGGTGCATCACCGCCACCCGGTCGCAGAAATACCGCACCACCGAAATGTCGTGCGAGATGAAGATGAAGCTCAGGTTGAGACGCTTCTGGATATCGAGGAGCAGGTCGAGGATTTGCGCCCGGATGGAAACGTCGAGCGCCGCCGTGGCTTCGTCGGCGATGATGATCTTGGGGTCAAGCGCCAGTGCCCGCGCAATGCCGATGCGCTGCCGTTGTCCGCCCGAAAAGGCGTGCGGATACCGCTCCATCGCCATGGGGTCGAGCCCCACCAGTTCGAGCAGTTCGCCCACCCGCTTCTCCAGCGCCGCGCCACGCGCCGTGCCAGTGACGTGCAGCGGGTCGCCGATGATTTCCTTGACCGTCATGCGCGGATTGAGCGAGGCAAACGGGTCCTGGAACACCAGCCGCACATCGCGATGGAAAGCCCTGAGCTCGCGCTTGGAGAGCCTCGTGACATCCACCGCCTCGCCGCCGCGATGGTAGGTGACCGTCCCCGAAGTCGGCTCGACGACGCGAAGGATCAGCCGCCCCAGCGTCGTCTTGCCTGAGCCGCTCTCCCCCACGATGCCGAGATTCTCGCCCGGATAGAGATCGAGGCTCACGTCATCGACGGCCTTGATGGCGTTCTTGTTCGCGCCGAACCATGCGGTGGAGGCGCCGTAGAGCTTGCTGAGGTTGCGTACCGACAGCACCGGCTTGGCATCCGCCACCGCCGGAACAGCACGTGTCACCGCCCGCCGGTTCTCCTCGAGCTTGACCGTCGAATTGAGGAGCCGCTGTGTGTACGGATGCCGCGCATCGTGGAAGATGTCATCGACCGGTCCGCTCTCGACGATGCGTCCGTAGCGCATCACCGCCACGTCGTCGGCGACCTCGGCGACAATCCCCATGTCGTGCGTGATGAGCAGCATGGCCATGCCGCGGCTCACCTGCAGCCGCTTGATGAGGTCGAGGATTTCCGCCTGCGTGGTGACATCGAGCGCCGTGGTCGGCTCGTCGGCGATCAGCACGTCGGGATTGGCGGCCAGCGCCATGGCGATCATCGCCCGCTGCCGCATGCCGCCCGAGAACTCGAACGTGTAGCGGTCGATCATCGTCTCGGGGCTGGGGATTTCCACTTGCCGCAACAGTTCGACCGTCTGCGCCCGCGCGTCGCGCTTGCTCATCTGCCGGTGCAGCTGCAGCGCCTCGACGATCTGGCTGCCGATCGTATGCACCGGCGAGAGCGAACTCATCGGCTCCTGGAAGATGAGCCCGATGCGCCCGCCGCGGATACCGGAGCGCTGCAGCTCCTGCTCGCTCAGCGTCGCAAGATCGAGTTCCTTGCGCCCGTCGCGCAGCAGAATGCGGCCGCCGGTGATGGAGCCGTTCTTGTCGAGGATGCGCAGGATCGCCCGCGCCGTCACCGACTTTCCCGACCCGCTCTCCCCGACGAGGCAGAGCGTCTGCCCTCTGCGCAGGTCGAAGCTGACGTCGCGTGCCGCATGCAGCACTTCGTTGCGCAGCCGGAAGTCGAGGCTCAGGTTCTGGACCGACAGCACCACGCTGTCGTCCGGCTTCTGCGCCGCGCGCTCTTTGGCGAAATGGGCCTCTGTCAGCATAGCCATGACGTCAGGCCTCATAGGGGTCGGCGGCGTCGCGCAGACCATCGCCGAGGAAGTTGTAGGAGAGCACGGTGAGCACCACCGCCGCTCCCGGCCAGATCAGCAGCCACGGCGCCGTCGCGATGGTGCGCACATTCTGGGCCTCCTGCAGGAGCACGCCCCAGCTCACCACCGGCGCCTTGAGCCCGATGCCGAGGAACGAGAGCGCAGTCTCGGCCACGATCATCGTCGGCAGTGCCAGGGTCACTACCGCGAGGATGTGGCTCGTCAACGACGGCAGGATGTGCCGGAAGATGAGTCGCCGCTCGCTCGAGCCATCGAGCCGCGCCGCAGTGACGAAGTCCTCGCTCCGGAGCGAGAAGAACCGCCCGCGCACTTCGCGTGCCAGTCCGGTCCAGCCGAACAGCGAGACGATGAGGGTTATGAGGAAATAGACTGTCAGTGGCGACCAGGTCAGCGGGATAGCCGCCGCCAATCCGAGCCACAGTGGGATCGTGGGCATCGAGGAAATCACCTCGATGATACGCTGGATCACCATGTCCACCGCTCCGCCGTAGAACCCGGAGAGCGAGCCCAGCACCACGCCGAGACAGAGGCTGATGCAGACACCGATCAACCCGATCGACATGGAGACGCGCGTTCCGTAGATCAGTCGCGAGAGTAGATCGCGGCCGAGCTTGTCGGTGCCGAGGAGATACATCGTGTCGGTCTTCTTGAGCGGGCCAATCAGGTGCACGTCCATGGGGAAGATGCCCCACATCTTGTAGGGCGCGCCTTTGACGAAAAAGCCGATCGGCACGACCTTCTCTTCATCGATCACGTAGGTGCGCCGCAGCGACGCCTGGTCCACCGTCATCGAATAGCCGGTGACATGCAGTTGGAACGTCTGGCTGCCGTCGGGCTGTGTCGTGAACAGCCGGATTTCCTGTGGCGGCGAATAGGTGAACTGCGGCTTGCTCGTATCGGGCAGCCCCGGCGCCAGAAACTCAGCGAAGAGCGCCACAAAGTAGAGCAAGAGGATCACGATGCCGGCGACCACTGCCACTTTGTGACGGGTGAACTTCTGCCAGATCAGGGTCCACTGCCCGGCCACTGCAATCTCGGCGGCGCGCGCACCCGGCTTCAGCGACGAAACGGACGGGCCGGTTTCCGCCACGCCCTCGATATAGGTGTGCGGCGTCATTGGAAACGGATCCTTGGGTCGAGCAAGGCGAGCAGCAGGTCTGAGATTAGCATGCCGATCAGCGTCAGCACGCCCATCAGCAGGATGAAGCTGCCGGCCAGATACATGTCCTGGCTAATCAGCGCGCGGAGGAGCAGCGGGCCAGCCGTCGGCAGGTTGAGCACGATCGCCGTGATGGTCACGCCCGAGATCAGTTCGGGCAGCACCCAGCCGATCGCCGAGACGAACGGATTGAGCGCGATGCGCACCGGGTACTTCATCACGGCGCGATACTCCGGCAAGCCCTTGGCCCGCGCAGTGATCATATAGGGCTTGTTGAGTTCGTCGGTGAGGTTGGCGCGAAGGATGCGGATCAGCGCCGCCGTGCCATTGGTGCCAATGACGATGATCGGGATCCAGAGATGCGCGAGCAGGTCGAGCACCTTGCCCAGGCTCCACGGGGCGTTGACATATTCCGGCGAGAACAGCCCGCCCACGCTCTGGCCCATGTACTTGTAGGCCACATACATCAGCGTCAGAGCCAGGATGAAGTTGGGGATGGCGAGGCCGAGGAATCCCAGGAAGGTAAAGGTATAGTCGCCGATCGAGTGACGCCGCACCGCCGAGTAGATGCCGATCGGCAGCGACACGGCCCAGACGAAGAGCAGCGCCGCCAGGGAAATCGAGAGCGTCGAACCCATGCGCTCCCAGATCAGGTCGGCCACCGGCCTGTTCCACTCGAACGAATAGCCGAAGTCGCCACGCGACAGGATGCCCCATATCCACTTGGCATATTGCAGCCAGATCGGGTCGTCGAAGCCATACGCGCGCCGCAGCGCCTCGATCTGCGCCGGATCGGCGTTCTGTCCGCTGTCCGACATCGAGGCGATCATCGAGGTGACATAGTCGCCGGGTGGCAGCTGGATGATCAGAAATGCGATGATCGACATCCCGAACAGTGTCGGGATCATGTAGAGCAGCCGCTTGATCACATAGCGTAGCATGGTCGCGTCAGACCCAGGTCAGGTGCACGACTTCGAGCGTGTCGATGCTCGGCACGTCCACCGTCACACGGCCATTGCCCGGTGTTACTTTCGGCGCCTTTCCCGAGACAAGGAGCTTGGCTTCGCCGAGCGTCCGCCCCTTGGGAATGGCCACCGACACTTCGTGCTTGCCGACGGGGAACACCTCGCGGATCGGGCCCTTCATCATCATCGGATTGGTGAGGTTGTTGAGCACCACTGCCATGCCATGCGCATTAGCGCGCACCGCGACGTCCAGCACCGACTGGCCGGTGATGTCGACGTCCGGTGTCTTGTTCAGCGCCCAGCGCACCGCATTGGCGATCAGCCTGCCATGGTCCTGCGCCAGCACTTCCCAGAAGATCGCGCCGATGTTCCACGGAATGTAGACCGTGCGCCCGCCGCCGGCATGCTCGCGTGTGACCACCGCCGAGCCCTTCGGCTCCTCGCGCGGATAGACTTCCTCCATCGGCAGATCCGGGAAATCTGGCACATAGAGGAAGGGCGACTGCGTGTGCTTGGCCGGCTCGACCGCCAGCAGCTTGGTGCCTCCGATGATCCGCGCGGCGCCGACGAAGCCTTCCGACACCGGATGCTTACCATTGATGGAGACGTAGGTGTTCTTGACCGGCCCACGCACATCTCCTGTGAGCGTCACGCCGAGCAGCTTGCCCAACGCAATGGCGTTGCGCGGCTTGTTGTCGGCGGTGCGGGTCGAGGTCTCATGCGCCGCGACCAGCGAACCACCGCCGGCGACATACTGTTCGAGCAGCTTCACCTGCTCGTCCGAGAGACAGGTTGAGTTGGCGAGGATGACCACCTTGAACTGCTTCAAACTTTCGAGCGTCATCGCCTGGTCCGACAGCATCTCGAACGGCAGCTTGGCCTCGATCAACGCCTGATAGAAGCCGTAGTCGTCCGCTTCCGCGACCTTGCGCGTATCCTGCCCGTGATGCCTGAGCGTCGTTGCCGGATCGAGGATGGCGATTTCCGCCACCGGGGTCATCTCCGAGAGCACCGGCTCGAGATCGGCATGGAGCCCAAAGCTATCCGCTACCGGATCGACCCAGCGGATGTCCGGCACCACGCCGTTGAACTTGGTGAACCAGGGCAACAGGCCCTGCGTCGTGCCGTCATTGATCCAGGCCTGCATCTCCGGCCCGGTGGTGACGGAATCCTTCCAGCGGTATTCCTCTTCCGGTCCGATCGAGGTGATCAGGATCGCCGGCCGTTCGCGGAAGGTGGCGCGCATGCGCTTGCCGTTGCGGCCCGCCATCCACACCGGCTCGGTGCCCCGCCGTCCCTGGTCATCGACGCAAAGGAACGGGCAGTATTTCTCGATGATATCGAGATCGAATTCCATCAGCGACACCGAGCCCATGTTCGGAATGAAGCTCGTATGCGGCTTGATCGCCTTCATCACCTCGTCCCATTCGACGACGAGACGGCTCAGCGTCGTGCGGCGCCAGGCGGTCCACGCCAGCCAAGCCGGGTTTTCGACGCTGGAATCGCGTGGCAGGTCGAAGCCGGTGGCGGCCTTGAAGTTGCTCTTGCACGCCTCGCAGTAGCAGACGCCGTGACCCTGCCAGCGATTGGCAAAAATCGCGTCGATATCGTAGTTGCGGGTGAGCTCTTCGAGCACCTTGGGCATGAATTCGAAATTGTAGGACGAGTAGGCGCAGGTCACCCAGACTTCTGGGAATGCCCAGTGCCGGCGCTTGTTGCCGTCTTTGTCGACGGCGATCCATTCGGGGTGCGCGTCCGCAGCGTCCTGGTGGATGGCATGCGGATCGACCCGCGCCATGACATGCATGCCCAGCTTCCGCGCCCCATCGACGAGCACACCGAACGGATCGGTATCGCCAATGAACTTGCTCACATAGTGCAGTGGCACCTTGCTCGGATAGTAGGCGATATAGCCGCCCGCGCTGAGGCAGGTCGCGTTTGACTGCGTGCGCTTGAATACCTCGATCCAGAAGGCGGGATCGAACTTGACCGGGTCGTCCTCGGCCAGCGTCAGCTGGGTCCAGCGCGTGGCCGACTTGTACCAGTCGGGCGTACGGAGATGGGCGTGGGGCTGGGCCTTAGCGTCGAGCATAGTCGCGGTTCCGGTAGATAATGGGGGCTCCATCGCCGGCTCCATTTCTGAAGCCGGCGCGGGGAGGTCGTCGTCGGGAGGACTCAGGTCTTGAAGAACTGTTCCGGACGAGCCGGACCAGGGGTCGGGTAGCCGAACGAGTTCGGCATTTCCTTGAGCATGTTGACGACGTTGTTCTTCACGATGCCGTAGCCGTCAGCTGGGAGACTGACGCCGAACGTGAAGAAGAGATCGGCCGCGTTCTGCAGCACCTGCGCCATCAGCTCCTGCTGCTTGGCGGTGTCGGCGGTGCCGACCAGCTGGCGGTAGAGCTCCTGCTGGGCCTTGACCGCTGCCGGCGGCTCTTCCGCTGCCGGATCCTCGGGCTTGGTGTAGTAGAGCGACCAGGCCGGGGCATAGAAGCAGTTGTTGTTGATCGGCACGTAAAAGCGCGGATCGAGCATCGCGGCGATGCCGGAATTGGCGCCGAACTGGTGCGCCGTCGCATCGTATTCGCGGCCGCGACGCACACGCTCTTCCCAGAGCGAGCGGTCCATGGTGCGCATCTGCGCGTCAATCCCCACGGCCTGGAACATCGGAATGGCCAGCTCGAACATGTCGAGGAAGGTCGTGCGCGTCTGGTCCAGTTCGAAGATGATGGAGACGCGGCGTCCGTCCTTGTCGAGGCGATAGCCTTCGCCATCCTTGTTGGGGATGATGGCGTCGAGCATCTCGTTCGCCTTGTCCGGATCGTACTCCGTCCATTGCTTGGCCAGTTGCTCGTTGTAGAGCGGGTCACCCTCGCGCATCGACGGCTGTGCCGGCGAGCCCTGCCCCACGAACACTGCATCGATCAGCGCCTGCCGGTCGATCGCCGTCGACAGCGCCTGACGGAACTCCATGGTGTTGAAAAGTTCGCGCTTGGTCGGGTCGAGATGGTTGAGATTGAGCTGGAAGGCCATCACGTTGGCGGCCGTTTCCTTGAGCACGTAGAAGCCGTAGTTGCCCGACTCCTGACCATCGAACAGCACCGGCTTGTTCGCCGGAGTGGCGATGTACTGGTCCATGATGTCGACTTCGCCCTGCAGCGTCTTGAGCAGCAGCACCTCGGGATCGGCGACCATCTGGTAGACGATGCGGTCGAAATAGGGGAGCTGCGTCCCCTCGGTGTCGATCTTGTGGTAGAACGGGTTGCGCACCGCGATCGTCGTCTCGGTGTTCTGTCCCAGCGCGCTGGCGCCCGGGCGGGTGAACACCCAGGCCGTCAGCGACGGCCGCTTGGTATTCTGGAAATAGGTGTTGGTGTCGAGATAGCCGACCTCGCGCTGGAACAGCGCGATCCAGCTCTCGAGCCCCTCTGCCTTGGCGAGCTTGTCGGCATCGGGATTGTACTTGATGTGGAACTGCTCGAGGTAATGCTTGGGACTGCGCACCAACTGATCTTGGTCGGCCCAGGCCATCTGCTGCAGGAAGAAGCCGTTCGGTGAAGCGAACACCACCTTGAAGGTCTGCTCGTCGATGACTTCGAGCTTGGCCGGCTCGCCGCCTGACGACCACCAGGCGTTGCCACCCTGGTTGGTTTCGGTGTCGGTGAAATAGGCGTCGTACCAGAACTGCACGTCGGCGGTCGTGAACGGCTGCCCGTCGGACCACTTGTGTCCCTTGCGCAGCTTGATTGTGTACTCGGTCGCCTCGGGATTGACCTCATAGCTCTCGGCCACGTTGGTCTCGATACCCGACCAGTCGGCGGTATAGCGGACCAGCCCGTCATAACCCTGATAGCGCACCAGCATCGAGGCCGAACCGCCGCCCACCAGCGCATGGTTCCAGTCGCCGCCCTGCTGGCCGACCCTTTCCCAAGGCGTGATCACCAGCGGGTTCTCCGGCAGGCGGTCGGCGACGGGTGGCAGTGCACCCGAGTCGACGTCGGCCTGCACAAATGCGGATTCCTTGACCTCGGCGGCGCGCGCCAGGATCGGCATCGCCATCACGCCGGCGAAAGCGGAGCTGGCGGCAATGAAAGCCCTGCGGCTGATCTTCATTTGATCTCTCTCCCTTTGAACTAGCGCGGCGTTGGGCCTGTCGTTAGTTGTCCTTAAGCTTCCACCAGCGATTTGTTAGGTAAAGCGTTATGTCCGTTTATTGACCAAAAGTATCGTTGAGATGGCAAGTCAGTGCCACTGACCCATTTGCAATGTAATGGATTACATGCCGTTGGTACCGGATCGAACCTGTCTATAAGTGAATGCGTTAGGTTGCGTTAGGCAAACTTATGCTCTACGGTAGGTCGGCGTTTTCAACGTTGGTCAGCAGGGGGCAGAGACATGGCGAAGGTCACGCTTTCCACCATCGCCGCTCATATGGGGCTGTCGAAGTTCGCCGTGTCGCGCGCGCTTGCGGGCAAGACCGGAGTGAGCGAAGAAACTCGCCGCCGTGTCGAGGCGGTCGCGGCCGAACTCGGCTATGTTCGCCCCATCGATCCGGTAGAATCCCCGCATCTGGGCATCGTCTTCCACGACACCGACCTCATCAATTCCGAGCTGCACCTGCTCATCCAGTCGGGCTTCCAGGCCGAAGCGCAGCGCCGCGGCTATCAGGTCCGCATGCGCTGGACCCATCTGCCCGAGGAGATCGAGGCCTTCGCCCGCACAGTCTCCGGCGTCGCCCTTGCCGGCCCGCATCCGATCGAGAGCATGCGCAGGGTCCGCGCCCTCGGCAATCCCGTCGCCCGCCAGGGCTGGATGGCGCCGCTCGACCCCTTCGACATCGTTTCGGGCACCGACCACGAGGCCGGCTCGGCGGTGGCGCAACTTCTCTACGACCTCGGCCACCGCACCATCGCCTATGTGCACGGCACCCCCGGCTACCGCGGCCGCATGGAACGCTTCTACGGCGTCCGCGAAGTGCTTGAGCGCTATCCCGATGTCGAGTTCCGCGAGATGAAGTTCGAGACCGAGATGCGCTTCACCGAGCACCTGCTGAAGGTCCAGGCCGAGGGCTTCCGCCCCACCGCCTTCTTCTGCGCCCATGATGGTCTGGGCATCACCGCTATCTCGGAGTTGCTCCGCCTCGGCTACCGCATCCCCGAGGACGCCACCGTCATCGGCTTCGGCGACTATTCTTCGGCGACACAGATCACGCCGCAGCTGACCACCGTGAAGGTGCATGGCCAGGAGATCGGCGCAGCGCTTGTTCGCCTGCTCGACGATCGCATCCACCGGCGCATGGACCCCAGCGTGCCCCTCCGCCTGATGATGGCCGCCCACATCGTCACCCGCGCCTCCTCCGGCCCTGCCCCGACTAACGCCACCGTTCGCTAAACACGGCAGCACCGTCGCGGCGCGCCATGTTGATAAGGCGGCGCGCAAGTGACACATCTGCGGCCAATGCAAACGCAAAGGCCAATCCCGTGAAGAAAATCGGATTCCTGTCGTTCGGGCACTGGACGCCCTCCCCACAGTCGCAGACCCGTTCGGCCAGCGACACCCTGCTGCAGTCGATCGAACTCGCCGTCGCGGCCGAGGAACTGGGCGCAGACGGCGCCTATTTCCGCGTCCACCACTTTGCCCGCCAGCTCGCCTCGCCCTTCCCGCTGCTCGCCGCCGCCGGCGCCAAGACCAGCAAGATCGAGCTGGGCACCGCCGTCATCGACATGCGCTACGAGAACCCGCTCTATATGGCCGAAGATGCCGGCGCCGCCGACCTGATCGCCGGTGGCCGCCTCCAGCTCGGCATCTCGCGCGGCTCGCCCGAACAGGTGGTCGAGGGCTACAAGTATTTCGGCTACGTTCCCGCCGAGGGCCAGACCGACGCCGACATGGCCCGCGGCCATGCCGAAGTCTTTCTCGACGTGATCGAGGGCAAAGGCTTCGCCCAGCCCAACCCGCGCCCGATGTTTCCGAACCCCCCAGGTCTGCTCCGCATCGAGCCGCATTCTGAGGGCCTGCGCGACCGCATCTGGTGGGGCGCCGCCACCACCCCGACCGCGCAATGGACCGGCAAGATGGGCATGAACCTGCAGAGCTCGACCCTCGTCATGGCCGAATCCGACAAGCCGTTCCACATCCAGCAGGCCGAACAGATCGCCGCCTTCCGCGAGGCCTGGAAAGAGGCCGGCCACACCCGCACCCCGCGCGTTTCCGTGAGCCGCTCGATCTTCGCCCTCGTCAACGACATGGACCGCATGTATTTCGGCGGCGACCGCAACGCCCAGGATCATTTCGGCTACATCGAGCCGGGCAAGCAGGCGGTGTTCGGCCGCTCCTATGCCGCCGAGCCCGACGTGCTGATCAAGGAGCTGGCCGAGGACGAGGCCATCAAGGCCGCCGACACTCTACTGCTCACCGTCCCCAACCAGCTCGGCGTCGACTACAATGCCCACGTGATCGAGAGCATCTTGAAGCACGTGGCGCCTGGTTTGGGCTGGCGCTAACCCGCCGCCAGCGCCTCCAGCCGCTCGGTCAAGGCGCGCAGTTCCCACTCGCGGGTGAGCGCTGCCGCCTTGTCCCAGGTCGGGACCATGTCGGGGATTTTTCCCAGCGGTGCCGTCGCCACCATCGTCGCGATCCGGCGGTAGAGCCGCAGTGCCTCTTCCTGCCCCGGAAAGCGGTTGTCGGCCAGCATCGCCTCGATGTCGGGATACCGTTTCAGGAGACTCGCCGCCGTCTTCTCGCCGACGCCGCGTGCGCCCGGAATCTTGTCTGACGGATCGCCGCGCAGCGCGATGAAATCGGGCACCTGCCCCGGCTCCACGTCATAGCGCTCGCGGACTTCCGCCGGCCCGATCCGCGCCATGTCGCCCATCTTGACCGGATAGAGGATGGTGACGCTGTCGGACGCCAGTTGGAACGAGTCGCGGTCCCCGCTTGCCACCAGCACGGTGCCGCCAGCCTTCGTCTCCATCGCTACCGCCGTGGCGAGAAAATCGTCGGCCTCGAACCCCGCGCCCTTCCCCACCATGAAGCCGCAAGCCTCGATCAGTTGCGGCAGCAGGTCGAGCTGGTCGACGATGTCGTCGTCATACTCGCGCCCACCCTGATAGGACGGAAATTCCTTCGCCCGCCAGTTGGGTTCGCTGAGCGTGTCCCACCCCGCGACCACCGCCCTTGGCTGCTCCGTCTCCCACAGCCGGATGAGGTAATTGGCGAACCCCACGATCGCTCCGCCCGCCTTGCCGCCTTTGCGGCGGATGGTCTTGGGCAGGCCGTGATAGGCCCGGTGCGCGAACGAGTCGCCATCGATCACGAGTAGGGGGCGGGCCATACGACATCCTCCTCTGGAGGCCGCCATAGCGGCCCACCTCGCGCCATCCGTCAAGGGTCGCGGTAGACAGCGCTGTCATCGCTGCCTAAGGTTGCGCCCCGACGGCACCCGGGAGGTAAAAATCGTCGATCTTTCCGGGACATCCACGTTGCCGCGCCTCAGCGCCGTCGACCATTACGCACCCATCGCCCGCCGCCGCTGGCTGTGGTCGCGCATTGTCATCTACGGCCTGCTCGCGCTCTTCGCTGCCGTCTACCTTTTCCCCCTGCTGCTGATCTTTTCGAACAGTTTTCGCACCGGCCGCGACGTCTTCGAGAACGGTGTCATCGCCTTCCCCGAACGTCTGAGCCTCGACGCCTATCTCTACATGTGGAACGACGCCTGCGTCTCCGGCATGTGCCGCGGCATCGGCGGCAACTTCCTCAATTCGCTGATCATCACCGTGCCGGCGACGCTGATCTCCACTGCCCTCGGAGTCATCAACGGCTACGTGCTGACCAAGTGGCGCTTCCCCGGCTCTACCTTCATCTTCGCCATGCTCTTCCTGGGCGTCTTCATGCCGGCCCAGATCGCGCTGCTGCCCTGGGCCTGGATCATGGGCCAGCTCGGCCTCTCCAACAATGTGCTGGGCCTGCTGCTTATTCACTCGGTCATGGGCATCAGCTTCGCCACCCTCTTTTGCCGCAATTTCTTCGTCCAGGTGCCCGACGAAATCGTCAAGGCGGCGCAGATCGATGGGGCCGGCTTCTGGCGGATCTTTTTCAAGGTCATGCTGCCGCTGGCCACCCCGATCGTCATCGTCACCATCATCTGGCAGTTCACCAGCATCTGGAACGAATATCTCTACGGCATGATCTTCACCCGCTACGACCAGCAGCCGGTCACCGTCGCCCTAATGGGGGTCCGCGCCGGCGGATCGTCCGCGGCGGTGATGATCGCCATCCTGCCGCCGCTCCTCATCTATTTCTTCGGCGGGCGCTACTTCGTTCGCGGCCTGATGCAGGGCGCAGTAAAGTAGCCCAAACGGAGTCTCCCTGATGCCCTTCGGAACCGCCATATCGCGCCTCAAGGCCGCGCTCGCCGAACTCGAAACCAATGTGCGCGCCGACCTCCGCAGCAAACCTCCGATCACCGAAAAAGACCGCCGCGCCATGCGCAGCGAAATCGAAACCTGCATGCAAAAGCTCGATGAGCTGCGGTCCACCTTGGCTGGCTAGGAACGAGGCTCGGAGTCGCGTTCCCTCCTTGCGAGGAGCGGACATGGGGGAGCACCAAGAACCGGCCCTCTGCCGACACGCCGGCTGCAAGAGGGTAGAATAGGCCCGTCACACCAACGTCACGCTTTGCATGCAACCCATGGCCACACCCTGCGTTTCCGCGCTGCGAGGGAGCATGGCCAAGATCAGAATCATCGTCCGTTACAATGGTGCAGGCTGGCTGGTGACGAGCACGTCGCAGCGCAAGCAGCCGCCCTCACGGCCCTATTCTTCCAAGGACGAGGCCGTCTCCGACGCCTTCTTTGCGTCCCGCATGCTCCAGGCCATGGGCGACGAGGTGGCCATCTTTGTCGAAGGGCCCCAGGGGATCGTGGAGACGAGCTCCGAAATGGAGCAGCAGGTGTTCAGGAAGCACTGAGCCGCGATCCATCAGGTGCGATCTCTCAGAGGGTGGTCAATCTCCACCCCTAGAAACAAAAGGGCGCCCTTGCGGACGCCCTTTGCCGTATCTGCGATAGACCTCAGCCCGCGGCGGTATATGCCGTCTTCACCACCGTGAAGAACTCGCTCGCATACTTGCCCTGCTCGCGCGGGCCATAGCTCGAGCCCTTGCGGCCGCCGAAGGGCACGTGGAAATCCACTCCCGCCGTCGGCACGTTGACCATCACCATGCCGGCTTCGGAATTGCGCTTGAAGTGCGTGGCGTATTTCAGCGACGTCGTGACGATGCCCGCCGAGAGGCCAAACTCGGTGTCGTTCGACACTGCAAGGGCTTCCTCGTAGTCCTTCACCTTGATCACCGCCGCCACCGGCCCGAAGATTTCCTCGCGGGAAATGCGCATCTGGTTGGTCGCTTCGGTGAACAGCGTCGGCTGCAGGAAGTAGCCGGGATTGTCCTTGGAGACGACGTCGCCGCCGGCGACCAGTTTGGCGCCTTCCGACTTGCCGATGGCGATGTAATCGGTGTCCTGCTTGAGCTGGCTCGGATCGACCACCGGGCCGATCTCGGTGTCCTTGCCCAGCGCGTCACCCACGCGGAGGTTGCGCACGCGTTCGGTCAGCGCTTCGACGAACTTGTCGTGGAAGCCTTCGGTCACGATCAGGCGCGACGACGCTGTGCAGCGCTGGCCGGTCGAGAAGAAGGCGCTCTGCGCCGTCGATTCCACCGCCACCTTCAGGTCGGCGTCATCGAGCACGATGGTCGGGTTCTTGCCGCCCATTTCGAGCTGGAACTTGCGGTTGTACTTGATCGAGGCCGCCGCGACCTTCTGGCCCGTTCCCACCGAGCCGGTGAAGGTCATGGCGTTGAGGTCCTTGCTGTCGAGCATGGTCTGGCCGACGACCGAGCCGCGGCCCATGACGAGGTTCAGCACGCCCTTGGGCAGGCCGGCGCGATGCAGGATATCGACGATCGCCCAGCTGGAGCCCGGCACCAGATCGGCTGGTTTGAAGACGATAGTGTTGCCGTAGCAGATCGCCGGCGCGATCTTCCAGGACGGGATGGCGATCGGGAAGTTCCACGGCGTGATGATGCCAACGACACCGACGCCCTCGCGGGTGATTTCCACCTGCACGCCCGGCCGCACCGACGGGATAATCTCGCCCGCCAGCCGCAGCGCCTCGCCGGCGAAGAATTCGAAGATCTGGCCAGCGCGGGTCACTTCGCCGATGCCCTCGGCAAGCGTCTTGCCCTCTTCGCGCGACAGAAGCTCACCGAGCTCCTGCTTGCGCGCGAAGATTTCATGCGCGGTCTTGGAGAGCACGCCCCAGCGATCAAGCAGGCCCGAGCGCGACCAGGCCGGGAACGCCGCCTTGGCCGCCGCGATGGCGTCCTGCGTATCCTGCACTGAGGCCTGCGCATAGAGGCCAACGACTTCGTTGGTGTTGGACGGGTTGATGTTCTCTTTGCCTTCCGAGCCCACCCACTCGCCGTTGATCAGGTTCTTATGCAGTTCGGCCATGGTCGTCTTCCTTCGTATGGGTTGGGCTGCGCTTAAGTAATACTTTTCCGCGCGAATGCCAGCAGGACTAGAGCAAATCCGCCTTCGCCAGATCGCGGAGAAGATGGCTGGCGCCGTAGGTCCATTCCGGCGCCTCGGTCGAGAGCCGCACCACATTGGTCAGCGTCCCCAGCGACGGCGTCGAAATAGAGACCTTGTCGCCCGACTTGTGAGTGAAGCCCTTGCCCACGCCGCCGCGGTCCTTGACCGGCGCGAACATCGTTCCGGTATAGAGCACGAAGCCATCCGGGTACTGGTGGTGCCGGCCGATAGAGGCGGACACCAGCGATTCCGGCGAGCGCGAAATCTGGCTCAGGTTGGAAACGCCAGTGAGTTCGAACCCGTCCTCGCCGGTGACCGTCAGCGCGATGTCGGCATTCTTCACCGTCTCGATGGTGAAGTCGCCGTCGAAGAGGCGGATGAACGGCCCGAGCGACGCCGAGGCATTGTTGTCCTTGGCCTTGCCCAGCAGCAGCGCCGAGCGGCCCTCGACGTCACGCAGGTTGACGTCGTTGCCCAGAGTTGCTCCGACGATCTTGCCGGTCGATGCCACCACCATCACCAGTTCGGGCTCGGGATTGTTCCACTCGGAGATCGGGAGGATGCCGACATCGGCGCCATAGCCCACCGAAGCCATCGGCTGGCACTTGGTGAAGATTTCCGCATCCGGCCCGATGCCGACTTCGAGATACTGGCTCCAGACGCCGCGACTGATCAGCGTCTCCTTGACATTCATTGCCGCATCCGAACCCGGCACCAGCTGGCTGAGATCCGTGCCGATCAGTCCCAGGATATCCTTGCGGAGCGCGTCGGCCTTGGCCTTGTCGCCGCGTGCCTGCTCTTCGATCACGCGCTCGAGCAGCGATACGACGAAGGTCACGCCCGCGGCTTTGACCGCCTGCAGGTCCACCGGCGACAGCAGCGACGGCTTGCTCTGGTCGATCGTGCCGCCCCAGCTGTTGTCCAGCAGCGCCTCGACCGAGCCGATCGCCTCGCCCTTGGCCGCCTTGACGTACGCAGCCGGATCGGCCTGCTCGGCCACATCGCGCGATGTCGGCGCGGCCTTTGACGTAATGTCGATCACCTGCCCGTTGCGGACGGTGACGACATGGGGATGGCTGGAACCGGGAACGCGGGCGCGGCCCAGCAGCACGCCATCTGGAACGATCGGATTGGACACGGAAACACCCCTCTGAACTCGCGGGCCGTACCTAACCCGCTGCCTCCCGATGTGTCCAGCTTGCGGTGAGGAACGTGCCTCAGCAATTGGTCTCAAAATTCTGCGCCACCCGCCCAAGGATTGCCATCCGGGCCGCGTCTCACTGTCGAACCGGGGAGAGAAGCGCGTTCAGAATGCGTTCATCGACCCGGCCATACCAAGGCATTTCGCCTGTTTCAGACTTGGAGACTCCCATGCGCCTCTTGACCGCCCTCATCCCCCTCGCCCTCTGCACGGCCCTCACTGTCCCGGCCTTCGCGCAGGATTTCTCCGAGCCCGGTATCATTTCCATCGATGGCAAGGGCGAAGTCGTCGTTGCCCCCGACACCGCCTTCGTGACCTCCGGCGTCACCACCCAGGGCGCCACCGCCAAGGAAGCCCTGGACGGCAACACCGCCGCGATGTCGCAGCTGATTCAGACCCTTAAGGATTCCGGCATCGAACCTCGCGACATCCAGACCTCGGGCTTTTCGGTCAACCCGAACTACGTCTACACCGACGCCCGCGACGCCAACGGCTACCAGCTGCCGCCCAAGATCAACGGCTATCAGGTGTTCAACACCGTCAATGTCCGCGTGCGGAAACTCGACACCCTGGGCGCGGTCCTCGACAAGGCCGTGACCGTCGGCTCCAACACCATCAATGGCGTCACCTTCTCAGTCTCCGATACCTCGGAAATCCTCGACGAGGCGCGCAAGCTGGCCTTCGCCGATGCGAAAAAGAAGGCCGTACTCTACGCCCAGACAGCCGGCATCGACCTGGGCGAACTCCGCGGCATCTCGGAATCCGCCACTATGGGCGGCCCGATCCCCTATCCCGCCGCCGACCTGCAATATGCGAGGGCAGAAGCCGCGCCGGTTCCGGTCGAGGGCGGCGAGCTGACCTACTCGATCAACGTCTCGGTCACCTGGGCGCTCGACCAGGAGGACTGACCCTCGAGCCGCGCCGATCGCGCGCTCAGGCAAAGGCCTTCCACAGCATCTGCAGGCCGACCAGGAGCAGGAAGACGGCGAAGACCCGCTTGAGTGTCTTCTGGTCGAGCCGATGCGCCAGCGCCGCGCCGAGCGGCGCCGTCGCCGCGGCCAGTACCCCGATCAGCAGCAGCGCCGGCAAATTGATGAAGCCGACGCTGAGCGGGGGTAAGCCGCTCACGCCCCAGCCCGAGACGATGAATCCGATCGTGCCCGAGATAGCGATGAAGACGCCGATCGCTGCGCCGGTGCCGACCGCCTGATGCATGGTCGCGCCGAGGGCCGCGATGGTCGGCACGCTCAGCGACCCGCCGCCCACGCCCATCAATGCCGATACATAGCCGACGACGGCTGCGAAGATCCGGTGCGTCAGCGCGGACGCAGACAGATGCCCGATCAGCCGCTGCTGGAATGGCAGCACGATATTGGCGGCAATGAATATAGCCATCACCCCGAAGACGATGCGGAGGACATTGCCGCTGTACCAGCCGGCCATGAGCCCGCCTACGAGCGTCGCCACCACGATCACCGGCGCCCAGAGCTTGAGCACCCGCACGTCCACGGCCCCGCGCCTGTGATGCGACAGGGCCGAGGAAATTCCCGTGGGTATAATGATAGCGAGCGACGTGCCGACTGCCACATGCTGCACCACGTCGCTGCCGAATCCCATCAATTCGAGCGCAAAAGCCAGCGCCGGCACGATAATGGCGCCGCCACCAATGCCCAGCAATCCGGCAAAGACGCCTGAAACGATCCCGGTCAGCGCCAGCCCGCCCGCGAGCGGCAAATAAGTCAGAAACATGTCCATGGCCCTTGATGGCACGGCACCGACGCCCGCCCTAGCCCAGCACGAGGGGAAACCGTTCGGCTATTCGCCCGCGATGTGCAGCACCACCTGCCGCCGGTGCGGCCGGGCGCGGTGTTCGAAGAGGTAAATTCCCTGCCAGGTCCCCAGCAGCAATTCCCCCTTCCCGACAGGGATGCCAATCGAGGTCTGCGTCAGCGCCGATTTGATATGCGCCGGCATGTCGTCCGGGCCCTCGGTCCTGTGCACCACCCAGTCCATGCCTTCCGGTACCAGCCGGCGAAAGAACGTCTTCAGGTCGGTTTGCACGTCTGGATCGGCATTCTCCTGCACCAGCAGCGAGCACGAGGTATGCCGGACGAACACAGTGAGCAACCCGGTGGCAATCCCCGACCGCGCCACAAAGGCTTCTGCCTCACGGGTGAATTCGACGAGGCCCTGCCCCCGCGTCTGAATCTCGATGATCGATTGTGCCAGCTGCATCTGCATCGGCTAGCACGACCGCCGCACTCACGCCATCATTGCACGGCTTGTTCCCGGCCGTTGGAACCTTTCGCCAAACCCCGGCGTTGCGGCGTTTATCCACCTTTGTGGTCCCCTCAAGAAGGTCCCCCGAACGTTCAGATTACGTTCATTTCGACTGCGTCACTTCTCATCTACCTGACTCCAAAAAAAGGACCCCCATCATGCGCCTACGAACCTGGCTCCTGACTGGCACCAGTCTCGGCCTGCTCGCCCTTGCGCCGTTGCCGGTGCAGGCCCAGAGCGCCGAACTGACTGCCGCCTACCAGGCCTATGTGGCAGCGCAGGCCTCCGGCGACGCCGCCGCAACGGAAGCCGCTCTCGGTATCCTCACCGAGCAGTGCATTGTCGCCGGCTATGGCAGCGTCGATGAATGCGTAGCCGCCCTCTCGGGTGGCGGCGCTGATGCTGCTGCCGCCGCCGCTGCGCAGGCCGAGGCTGAAGCCGCCGCCGCCGCTCAGGCGCAAGCCGAAGCGGAGGCTGCTGCCGCCGCACAGGCTGAGGCCGACGCCGCTGCTGCCGCTCAGGCCGAAGCCGATGCAGCGGCTGCCGCACAGGCTGAGGCCGATGCCGCTGCTGCCGCTCAAGCTGAGGCCGATGCCGCTGCTGCCGCCCAGGCTGAGGCCGACGCACAGGCCGCTGCTCAGGCGCAGGCTGAAGCTGACGCCGCGGCCGCTGCTCAGGCCGAAGCCGATGCCGCCGCTGCGGCGCAGGCCGAGGCCGACGCCAAGGCTGCTGCCGACGCACAGGCTGCGTCTGACCAGAAGGCTGCCGCCGATGCGGCCAACGCCCAGTTCGTGTCGGACCTCAATGCCGCGCTGGCCGAGTACCAGGCCGCCCTGGACTCAGCTGCAGCCGGTGAAGATTTCGCTGCGGCCCAGGCGCGTGCGGATGCCGCCTCTGCGCGCATCCTCGAACTCTGCACGGCCAATGGCTATGCCGACATCGCCTCGTGCATCGGCCAGGAACTGCCGCCGCTGCCACAGCCGGCGGCTCCCTCCGAGCAGCCGGCCGAACAGCCTGCTACCGACGTCCCTGCCGAACAGCCCGCCACCGAGGTTCCTGCAGATCAGCCCGCCGCGACCGAAACCACGGCCGAGCAGCCTGCTGCTGAAGTTTCGGCTGAACAGTCGGCTACTGAACAGCCGGCTACCGAGCAGCCGGCCGCCGAAGAGCCGGCCCCGGTAGGTGAACCGGCTGTGATCGAAGCCCCGCCGCCGGTCGATCCGGCCGTGCAGGCTCAGGCCGACATCGGCACCGCCATCGAACTCTACAACTCGGGCATCGCCCAGTTGCAGGCCGGCAATGCCGACGGCCAGACCACTGTCGACCTCGCTCTGCAGCAGATCACCGCTGCCTGTGAGACGGCAGGCAATGCCGACGTCGCCGCGTGCCTTGCTGCCTTCGGCTTTCCGCCGTTGGCCGAGGTCCCGCAGGTCGCCGCCACCGAGCCGGCTCCGCAGCCCGAACTCTCCCCGGCCATCGACGAGATCGTCACGCCAGACGCTGTCGAAGCTCTGCCGGTCGATATCGCCCCGGAAGAGGCTGCGCCGCTGCTTGACAGTGCCAAGGATACGGCAACTGACGTGGCCGCCGGCGAACCGGCCGCTCCCGTAGTCGAAGCTGAGCCCGAAACGCCGCCGCCGTCGAGTGATACCGAGGCTCAGTCCAGGATCGCGCCGGTGGAAGTGCAGTCGGTCGAAGCCGAGCAGGGTGCGCAGATTGCTCAGGAAGCTATCGTGCTCGCTGCACCGGAGCCTGCTGCCCTGCCGCAGAACGTGACGATCGTGAACAACGTGACCAACATCACGAACAACACGACCATCAACAACAACGCTCCCACGGCGCCAGTGGTCTTCCAGATTGGCGTGAACCTTGTGATCAACAATCCCGGCCAGGAACGTGATCGCATGTACCGGCCGGATGAAGACCGGATCTACTACGAGGAGCTGCGCAACGGACGCACCCGCGAGACGATCGTGCGCCCGAACGGCGTCCGCATCGTCACTATCCGCAATCGCTGGGGCGACGTGCTGAAGCGCTCGCGCTTCTCGCCCGATGGCCGTGAGTTCATCCTCGCCTACTACGACGAGGATCTGGACCGCGACCGCGACAGCGATCGCGACGGCTTCTTCATCGATCCGGGTCGCGACCTGCCGCCGCTGCGGCTCAACATTCCGGCCCGCGACTATATCCTCGACGTCGACTATGCCGACGAGGAAGAAGTCGAGCTCTTCTTCCGGCAGCCGCCGGTCGAGCAGGTCCGCCGCATCTACTCAGTGGAAGAGGTCAAGCGTTCTTCGCGTATCCGTGACTCGGTGCGTCGCGTCGAAGTTGGCGGTCTGACCTTCGACTCCGGCAAGGCCACGATCTCGTCGAGCCAGGTCGGGGCTCTCTCCAAGGTCGCCCGCGCCATGCTGGCCATCCTCGATGAGAACCCGGCGGAAACCTTCCTCATCGAAGGCCACACCGACGCCACCGGCTCGGACGCCGCCAACCTGGTGCTCTCCGACCAGCGCGCCGCTGTCGTCGCGCAGATCCTCACCGACTTCTACAAGGTGCCGCCGGAGAACCTGACCACTCAGGGCTATGGCGAGCGCTACCTGAAGGTGAACACCCAGGCCAGCGAGCCGCTCAACCGTCGCGTCACGATCAAGCGCATCACCTCGCTGATCACCGTCGCGGACCGGTAAGCGTCACACCACGAATGCCGAAGGGCCGGGGATCACCCCGGCCCTTTGCTTTTGGCGAGCGTGTCGAGCGGCAACTCGTCGAATTGCTTCAGCCACCGCATCGCGACGGCATGGATCGGCACCGGGTTGAGAAAGTGCAGCCGCTCGCGGCCTCGCCTTTCGGAGGTCACGAGGTTCGCCTGCTCGAGAATCGTGAGATGCTTGCTGACGGCCTGCCGCGAGATTGGCTGCCCTTCGCAGAGCTCGCTCAGCGTCTGGCCGTTGCGCTGCCGAAGCCGGTCCAGCACCAACCGCCGGCTCGGATCAGCCAGCGCCACGAACACCATTTCACGCGTCTTGAGACTCATGCATCACGCAACCATTTTGTTGCGTGTTGTTATGCCGACTCGGCCTCGGCGTAAAGCGTCCGAACGAAGCCGCCAATTTCGTCGATGGCCTTGCGCGACTCCGGCATGTCCATGCCCGCGGTATGGAACACATGCCACATGCCGTCGAACATCTTGTAGCTTACCGGGACCCCCGCCTCTTTCGCCCGCTCGGCGAACTTGCGGCTGTCGTCCAGCATCACCTCGTCGCCACCGACATGGATCAGCAGCGGCGGTAAACCCGCCAGATCGGCAAAGAGCGGCGACAGCAGCGGATCGGCGGGATCGCGCTTGCCGGCATAGAGCAGTCCCGCTTCCCGCAGCCGCTCGCGGGTGATGATTGGATCGAATTTCCGGAGCTTCTCATAGCTCCCCGACGAGACCGTCAGGTCGGTCCAAGGCGCCAAGAGGATGGCCGCCATCGGCATCCGCGCCCCGGCTGCCTTGAGCGCCAGCAGCATCGAAAGCGTCAATCCGCCACCTGCGGAGTCCCCGCCCACAATGATGTTTTTTTCAGAGTATCCCTGATTAAGCAGCCACTGATAGACCAGCAAAGCGTCCTTGACGCCCGCCGGAAACGGGTTCTCCGGCGCCAACCGATAATCCGGCAGCAATAGGCGCATATGCGTCGCGCGGCTGAGATTGGCCGCCAACGACCGGTGCGTGCGCGGCGAGCCGTTGTTGTAGCCGCCGCCGTGGAAGAACAGGAACACGCGATCGCGCGCGACGCGCGGCATCTCCATCCATTCGCAGTTCACTCCACCGGCGACCTGCGGCGTAAAGCGGCATTCGCGCGGCAGCACGGCGAGGCGCGCCTCGGCCTCCCACTCGCGCCGGCGCTGCTCCAGCGGCCGCTCTGGCTTTCGATCGGCAAAGAGCCGGTCCAGCTCCGCCCGCGCTTCCTTGCTGATCATGACAACTCCCTTGCAATTGCACGCATTTTGTCTTGCGCCGCGAAACGCCGCAACGGCATCACGGAGGCATGACTAACGTCGCCGGTTAACGCCCGGGTTTGCCTCCGACGCGACTTCCGCTATGCCTCCTGCACCCTCTTCCTGCCGGCCCGGTACATGACGGACGTCTCTCTTTCCCCGCAAAGATCACTGCTCCCGCTTCAGATTGTTGTCGGGCTGTTCCTTGCCCTTCGTCTCGTCATGCACCTCCTCGCCGCCCCGCTCGGTGACGAGACCTACTACTGGTTTTGGGGCCAGCACCCCGACATCTCCTACTATGATCATCCGCCGCTCCACGCCTGGCTCCTGGGGATAGTCTCGCTCTTTGGCTGGTGGCCGATCAGCATCCGCATCCTGACCTGGGTGACGTTGGGAGGGACCTTCTGGCTGTTTTGGCTCTTCGCCAAGCGGCTGGCGCCCGAAAACCCAGCCGAGCGCTTCTGGCTGACGGCGGCGATTTACCTCGCCTCTCCGCTATTCTTCGCCATGACGCTGGTGTCGTATCACGATCACCTGCTGATCTTCCTGTGCCTGGCGGCCGCGTGGTGTTTCCTCACCTTCGCGGACCGCTACGAACGCGGCGAGATCCACTACCGCTGGCTCTACGGCGCCGCCACGTTGCTCGGCCTGGCCGTCCTGACAAAGTACAACGCCGTGCTCTTCGGCCTCGGTGCCGGCCTCTTCTTTCTCGTCAGACCCGGCCTGCGCCCTCTCCTCCGCTCGCCGCATCTCTGGCTGGCGGCGCTGCTCTCCATTGCCATCCAGACGCCGGTGTTCGTCTGGAACATCTGGCATGGCTTTTCATCCTACGAGTTCCACTTCTCGACACGCTGGGGTGGTGGTCACCAGCCGAACTGGACCGCGCCGCTGACCTTCCTGCTGACGACTGCACTCTCCATCGGCCCGTTCTTGCTCTGGCCGATCTTTAGAATGCTCGGCACGCCAACTCTTGATTTCGAGGCTCGGACTAAGACCCTAGCGATCTGCGCGCTCGCAGTGTCGACGACCGCTCTCGCCGTGATCTCGATTTTCCTGGGCGCCTTCTTCTATTGGAACATCGTCGCCTACATCGTCGCCATCCCGTTGCTGGCACGGCACATCGGCCGGCGTGTTCAGTTCTGGTTGCATGCGATTGTCGGCCTTCTCGCTGCCGGCGTGATCGTGTTCAACTTCGCCTTCGCGCCGATTGCGCCGCTGGCGGGCGGCAGCGATGGCGGCAGTTCCGTCAACTTCGGCTGGGACATCGTACCGGCCCGCGTTGAAGTCCGGCTTGCCCAGCATCCCGACGCCCTTCTCGCCGCCACGCGCTACTCTATCGCCACCCAGCTCGGCTTTGCGCTCAAGCGCGCCGATGTCGTTGCCCTCTCGGTCGAGCAGGACCAGTTCGACTACTGGTTCTACAAGGAAGGACAGATGGAGCGCGACTTCATCATCCTCGCCGACGACAACGACACCCCGCAAGAATCGGCCTATCTGGCCGAGCACTTCGAGCGTGTCACCGAACTCGAGACTATCCCGGTGGTACGCTTCGGCCTCACCGTCTTCCACTTTCGTATCCTTTTGGCCGAAGGCTACCGGCCGTGAGCCGCTCCATCCGCATTATGCAGGGCGTTGTCCTCGTGCAGCTCGGGCTGCGGGTGTGGTTCGACATCGCCGTGCCGCCGATGGGGGATGAGAGCTATTACTGGATGTGGGGCCAGCGGCCCGAACTCTCCTATTTCGACCATCCCCCGCTCCACGCCTGGCTACTCTGGCTAACCGAGAAACTCGTCGGCTGGCACTGGTGGAGCGTCCGCGCCCTCACCTGGGTCTGCCTCGCCGCCAACCTGTGGGTCTTCTGGCAGTGGGCCCGGCGCATCATGCCGGACGATCCGCGCGAGTACTTCTGGCGCACCACCACGCTCTACCTGAGCACGCCGATCTTCTGGCTGATGGGCACGATGGCCTTCAACGACTACCTTCTGGTCGCGCTCGCCTTCGTCTCGGCCCACTTCTTCCTCGTCTTCCTTACCGACTTCGAAGCCGGCCACCGCCGCCACCGCGCGCTCTACCTGGCCGCAGTCTTCCTCGGCCTGGCGGTGCTGACCAAATACAACGGCGCCATCCTCGGCATTGCCTTTGCGGTGATGGTGCTGTCGCGGCGGAAATTCTGGCCGCTGCTCGCCAACGCACATCTCTGGCTCGCCGCGCTGCTCGCGATCGCCATGCAGGCGCCGGTGCTGATCTGGAATCTGAACGAGGGCATGGCGTCTTTCGGCTTCCATCTCGGCACCCGCATGGCCGACGCCTCAATTGCCATCGCCAACCACTATTGGCTGGTCTTCCTCGCCAATATGGCGCTGGTGCTCTCGCCCTTCTTCTTCATCGCGCTCTTCCGCTATCCCTTTGGCCCTCGCCCGACCGGCTTCGAGGGTAATGCCCGGCTCTTCGCGTTCGCGGGCTTCGGCAGTTCGACCCTGGTCTTCCTCGTCGTTTCGCTCGCCGTCTACGTGTTCTTCTATTGGAACATCATCGGCTATGTGGCGCTGATCCCGGTGGCCTGGCGCTATCTCGGCAAGCGCTGGCTGTTCTGGCTTCACACCGCCTTTGGCCTCGGCATGGCCATCGTGCTGACGGTGAACTTCACCCTCTTCCCGCTAGCCAATCTCGTCGGCCCCAAGGACTGGGGCACCTCTGCCAACTTTGGCTGGGACGAACTGGCCGCGGCGATGCGTGAAGAACAGGCCATCCACCCCGACGCCTTCCTCGCCGCCACCCGCTATACTTACGCCGCCCAGATCGGCTACCAGCTCCACACCACAGCCGTGACCTCGTTCAACACCCTGCCCGATCAGTACGATTTCTGGACGGACCGCGCCGCGCTGACCGGCCGAGACGCGCTGATCATTGCCGACGGTGCTTGGCCGATCGATTTCGCCCGCACCCAGTTCGCCAACACCACGCTGCTCCGCACCGTTGCCATCCATCGTTTCGGCCGGGAGGTGACCAGCTATGAGATCTGGTTGGCCGAGGACTACAAGCCGACGGAATAGCGACAATCGCACACTTGTGCGGCGCGCGATTTTCCGTATCTCTCGGGCCTGTCGATCCGGAGCTGCCCCATGCCGAAGCGTCTCGAACTCGTCATCGAAAGCGTCATCCTGGCCTCGCGCTGGCTGCTGGTTATCTTCTATCTCGGCCTCGCCTTGGCCTTGCTGGTCTATGCCGTCACCTTTGGCGTCAAGCTCTGGGACTTCACCTCGAAAGTCTTCGTCCTCGACGAAGCCGACTCCATCCTCAAGATGCTCGGCCTCATCGATGCGGCGCTGGTGGCGAGCCTTGTGGTGATGGTGATCATTTCGGGCTACGAGAACTTCGTTTCGCGCTTCGACAACGAGGGCGCGGTGCACTGGCTGGGTGAAATCGACGCCGGGTCATTAAAGATCAAGGTGGCATCGACCATCGTCGCCATTTCGTCGATCCATCTGCTGCAGATATTCCTCGATACCGAGCGCTACACTGGCAACACGCTGATGTGGTACACCATCATCCACCTGGCCTTCGTCGTCTCGGCTTTGTTTCTCGCCTATATCGACCGTATCTCGGCCCTCACCAAGCAGATCGGCAAGGCCAAGTCCGCTGCGGAAAAGACGCCGGAGCTGTGACCGACTCCGTCACCAACGCAACGCGCTCGGCACGCAAGGCCTGGCTGCCCTTCGCGCTGATCTCGGGCATCTTCCTCGCGGTCAAGCTCGCCGTCTTCCTCTGGATGAACCCCATCGGCGACGAGGCCTACTATTGGCTTTGGAGTCAGCATCTCGACTGGAGCTACTTCGACCATCCGCCGCTCCACGCCTGGGCCATGGCGGTGATCGAGGCCATCTTCGGCTGGAATCTCTGGAGCCTCCGCGCTCTCACGCTCCTCACCTTCGGTGGCACCCTGCTGATCTTCTGGGATTGGGCCAAGCGCCTGCAGCCTGAAGCACCGGCCGACTATTTCTGGCGCGCCACAACCGTCTATCTCGCTGCGCCGCTCTTCCTCGGCATGTCGAGCATCGCCTTCAACGACCACCTGATGATGTTCCTGGTGGTCGCTTCCGGCCACGCCATGCTGATCTTTGCGGAGGGCGTCGAGACGGACCGCCCGCGCTACCGCTGGCTCTATCTCGCCGCCCTGCTCCTCGGCCTTGCCGTGCTGACCAAGTACAATGCGGCCTTCCTGGGCCTGGGCTTCGCCCTCTTCTTCCTGGTGCGCCCAGCTCTGCGAAAGCTCTACCGCAACCCGCACACCTATCTCGCCGGTCTGATCAGCATCGCCCTCCAGGCCCCGATGCTGTGGTGGAACTACACCCAGAACTTCGCCTCCTTCGGCTTCCATGCCAGCGGCCGCTGGCGGGCGACGCCGCATTTCGCCTGGGAGAACCCGCTCCTCTTCATCCTCGTCGCGGCCATCGTCGCCTCGCCAGTCGTGCTTTATGCCGTGTTCCGGTACTGGCGGCGTGTGCCCATGGAAGGCTTCGAGGCGCGCGCCAAGGCTCTCGCCATCTCCACCTTTGTCATCTCGTCGCTGGCCCTGCTGGTGCTGGCGAGCTTTGCAGAGGTGTTCTTCTATTGGAACATCGTCGCCTTCGCCCTGCTCATCCCGCTGCTGCCGCTGGTGATGCGCGACGCTTTGCTTGTGGGCCTGCACGTGGCCTATGGCCTGGGCCTGGCGGCGCTGATGCTGGTCAACCAGTTCTACGCGCCGGTCGGCAACCTCGCCGGATCCTACGACTGGACCATCGCCTCAACTTACGGCTGGGACCAGATTGGTCGCGAGGTCGAAGCCGCGCGTGCAGAACACAACGCCGCTTTCGTGGGCACCACCTTTTATACCACTGCCGCCCAGCTCGGCTTTGCCATCGAGGATAAGAACACCGTTGCCCTCTCGACCCGCCCCGATCAGTTCGACATCTGGTTCGAACCCGAACTGCACCGAGGCGAGACCGCGATAGTGGTGGCGGATTCCACTTGGCCTATCGACTATGCCGCGGGGATGTTCGCGCGCACCATCCCACTCAAGACCGTCGAAATCGTCAGCTTTGGCCGCACAATTTACGCTCCCACCATCTATTTGATGGAAGACTTCAGGCCACCCAGCCCGGAAAACTGGAAGTAATTCCAATAGCTTCCCTGAGTTTCCACAAGCTCGTCGAGGGACCGGGAACGATTCAAAAAACCTCGCGTTTCTAGGCCATACGGTACTCAAACAAAGGAGCTTCACCATGGCTATCCCAGAACGCGATACCGTCTATTCGAACGACGGTACGAACCGCACCGTCTACTCCCGTGAGTCCAGCTCGACTGGCTGGTTCGTCGGCATCATCGTCGCCCTCGCCCTGCTGGCGATCGGCTACCTGGTGTTCTCGGCCAACTCCGGTCCGTCGACTCCGGCTGGCACCAGCGTTGATGTGAACAACACGCCGGCGGTTACCGCTCCGGCTGACACCGGCACCACCCCGGCTCCGATGACGGAAGCCCCGGCGACCGGCACTGACACGACCCCGATGGCTCCGGCCACCGACTCGGCCGCCCCGGCTGACGCTGCTCCGGCTGCCGACGCCCCGGCCGCTCCCGCGGCTGACGCCCCGGCTGCTACGGAACCGGCTCCGGCCACTCCGTAACACCCAACGGCCGCAATCGGCCCCTCCCTCCGAAAGCGGCAACAAGACCCCGGCCCTTGGCCGGGGTTTTCGTTTGCCTGCGCGTTAGCCGCCGAAGGCGTAGAAGACGACGTCGATATCTCGACCGAGGGTAAAGTCCGTGGCCGACCACTCAAAGGCCGTGTCGGAGGCCTTTTTGGCCTCGACCGGGCAGAACGCCACATAATCCATTGCGCCACCCAGTGCCGGATCGGCCTTGTCCACTGTCAGCGTGAATTTGCCAACAGAACGGGCGCGATCCTCTGGCGACGTCGCATAGCCGAGTTCCACCAGTTCCAACGACTGGCCTTCATCCACTCTCTTCTGCACCGCGCGGATCAGCGCGTCATCGAGACAATAGAAGGCGGCGACCTCTTCGGTGTAGCTCTTGTTCAGTTCGTCATCCACCTTGCCGTAATAGGCCGGATGCACATCCGACACGTAGCCGTTCATCGGCACATATTCGATGGTCACCTCAGTGGCGCCGACGGCCAGCGGCTGCTCCCATTCGAAGATTGTCTGATACTGCCAGTTGGCGACCGATGGGGAGCCATCGTCCGACATCAGGATAAAGCCGAGTTCGCCCACGTCCTGCTTCTGCAGTGCGCTCAGCCTGCTCCACGCGGCTTGCAGCTCTTCCCAGCTGCCGATGTAGACAGGCAACCCACGCTCACCGAGTTCATTTGTAATGTCCTCGCCGTTGTAGAAAGCGCGCTCGACAATGGTCGGCTCGATCGCCTTGCCACTCGCCATCACCTTGAGCTGCGGATAGTTCTGGTAGGGCATGCCCGCTTCGAGCATCGCGCCGCCAAGCTGTTCCGGGCCTTGGTCGATCGGCACGATCGGGCTCTCGAACCGCATCGGCACGGTCTGAGCCACGTCCGAATGATATTCGTAGTGGACCCGCACCTGCCGGACGCTGAGATAGACATCCTGCTTGGCAATGCTGATCTTGGCCGCGGGATCGATGCTGATCCCGCCGGCCGGAAAACGCTCCTCGGCTTGCGCCGACGACGAAAGCAAAGCTACCGCCAGCGACAGCGCCGCAAAAGTCGTGATCTTCATGGTGTCCTCGATGGGTAAGGCGCGAAGCCCGCGCAGATTGGCGCGGCTTGTCGTCTGGCGCGGCTGAACCGCGCCTGAACCCTGACCTCATCGAAGCGTCAGCGCTCCGCCGCATCCGGCAGTTGCAGGATGTGCGTATCCTTGGGCGAAGAGAGCACGATCAGTGTTTCCGTCCGCTGCAGCCCCGGCACGTCCTTGACCACGCTCGAAAAGAACGTCTCGAGGTCTCGCGTTGTCTTGAGCCTTACCTTGAGGAGATAGTTCCAGGCGCCGGTGACGTGATGGCACTCCAGCACTTCCGGCACCGTCGCGATGCGCTTCAGGAACTCCTTCTCCGTGGCGTGGTCGCTCCACCCCACAAAGACGAAAGCCAAGAGATCGAGCCCCAGCTTTTCGGCCGATACCTGAGCATGAAAGCCGGTGATTATCCCCTGCTTCACCAGCCGTCGGATGCGGTCGTTGAGCGTCGACGGCGCCACCCCTATCGCCTTGCCCAGTTCGACCACTGGCACCCGGTCGTCCTCCTGCAGCAGCGCCAAGAGCTTACGATCGATCTCATCCAGAAGTGCCATCGAGTTCCGTCCCTCATCTCCAACCGGAGGCGACTTTACAGGGCTCGCCCCGCTTGGCAACGCCGGTTACACGCCTGTGCTCTCTTGCGCAGCGTTCGGCGCCTCGCCATCTAGCCGGCAATCACTCTAGGACACACGCCATGCAGATCGGCCTTTATTCCTTCGCTGAGAACACTCCGGACCCGCTCAACGGCGGCAAGCTGCAGTCGCCGGCCGAACGGCTCAAGGACCTGCTGGAGGAAATCGAACTCGCCGACCAGCTCGGCCTCGATTTTTACGGCCTGGGTGAACATCACCGTCCCGACTACACCGCGTCCGCCCCGGTCACCATTCTCGCTGCGGCAGCCGCGCGCACCAAGAACATCCGGCTTTCGACTGCCGTCACGGTGCTGTCGTCGGAGGATCCGATCCGTGTCTGGCAGCAGTTTGCTACCCTCGACAACCTGTCCAACGGCCGCGCCGAGATCATGGCCGGCCGCGGCTCCTTCATCGAGAGTTTTCCGCTCTTCGGCTATGACCTTGAAAACTACGACGACCTGTTCGAAGAAAAGCTCGCGATGCTGCTGAAGATCCGCGAGGGCGGCACAGTCGAATGGCCGGGCAGCCAGTTTACCAAGCCCATCCCTGGCATCGCCATCTATCCCAAGCCTGTGCAAGACCCGTTGCCGGTCTGGATCGCCGTGGGCGGCACGCCCAATTCCGTTGCTCGCGCCGCCTATTACGGCCTTCCTTTGATGCTCGCCATTATCGGCGGCAACCCCCAGCAGTTCCAGCCCTTCGTCGAACTCTACCGCCGCACAGCTGAGAAGTCGGGGCACGATCCCAAGACTTTGCCGGTCGGCATCTCCTCGCACGGCTTCATCGCCGAGAACTCGCAGGATGCGCTCGACATCGCCTACCCGGCCCATCACGATGCCATGAGCCGCATCGGCCGCGAGCGTGGTTGGCCACCCACCACGCGCGCCCAGTTCGAAGCCGGAGCCAGCCCTAACGGCGCCTACTTCATGGGCTCGCCGCAACAGGTCATCGACAAGATTCTGATGCAGCACGGATGGTTCAAGCACGACCGCTTCGGCCTGCAGCTTTCGGTCGGCACCCTGCCTCATGACAAAGTCATGAAGGCCATCGAGCTCTTCGGCACCGTGGTCAGGCCTGCCGTCAACAAGGCGCTCGGTACCAAGGTCGAGACCGATAAGGCGGTCAACTGACGAGCGCGCCGCCGGCTTGTTCAGACGACAGCCGCAATTCGGTCAAACCTCGGTCTTTGTGCGGCCAAAAGGCGGTGCGAGAAACCAGTTGTTAAGAACCGGCATTTCTATCGCGAACCCGCCGGTTTGGAGCACATCGAGATGCGCACCGCAGACGTCCAGCAGCCGATCCGTCAGCCCCGTTCCCAACGCAATTGGGTTGCCGAAACGCTCGTCGTTCTCGGAATCGTCGCATTCGGATTGTTCGTGCTGGCGCTGGAAGGTCACATCAATCCCTTCGCCCAGTCGCAGCAGGCCGGCGTCGAGCTGCCCTACGAGCTGACGCGCTAAGAGCTATTTGCCCGACCGCTTGATGGTCTTGATCGCGAGGGGCGGCACACCCGACTTCTCGGCGATCGCCTGATCCTGCTCCATGATGAAGGTCTTGGCCGGCTCATCCTTGTCGAGCCCACCCAGGAGGTCGGCCGGCACCTTCCGGTTGGAACGCTGGCTGCCGTCCTCATAGATGATGTCGAACAGCACGAATTCGGAACGGGGAGTGGGTTTCTTGGCCATCTTGGATGACTCCTTTTGCTGCGGGCGAACGGCCGCAGTGTCGCGCACCCGCAGAGGCGCGGGAATAATAGGGTAAACGCTGGCTTTGAGGCCTAGTTCAGCTTGGTGGGCCAGCTCTGCTGGAACAGGGTGTTGCCCTGCTCGTCAATGATCTGCCGGCCCTTGGCCAGCGCAAAACTCTGCACATCGTCGCGCGAACTGAAGCGGTCGGCCCGAACGAACTCGTAGACCTTGGTCTCGCCGTCGATCTCTTTCTCGATAACTCCGGCCAACTGGTACTCGCTGCCCACCGTCATGAACTTGGCCTTGATAGTGAAACCCTTGTAGGTCTCGCTGTCGCCGGTCTCCGGCTCCTTGGGCGCCGAACCGCCGCCACCGCCAAACAGGTTCTTCCAGAAAGACATCGGACTCTCCTACGCGTCGGCGCCGGCCGCATTGATGAATGTTGCGATCTCTTCAATCGCATCACGCGCTTCTGGGCAATCGGAATGTTGATAGACGTGCCAGAGGCCCGGCGCCACGCTGAGCCGCGCATCGACCCCGGCGGCCTGTGCCCGGGCCACCAGTTGCGTCGCATCATCGAGCAGCACTTCAAGCCCGCCCACCTGCACCAGCATGGGCGGCAGGCCGGAAAGGTCGGCGAAGAGCGGTGAAACCATTGCCTCGCCATGCTGCGCCACGGGCGCGTACCACTCTGCTGCCCGCCCAAGCATCGCCGCGCTCGGATTGGGATGCGCCGCGTTGGTCCGGTGGCTCTCCCCCGAAAGCGTCAGATCCATCCAGGGCGAGGTCAGTGCCAGCGCCCGCGGCATCGGCGCCCCCAGTTCCCTAAGCTTTACCAGTGCTGCCACCGCCAGCCCGCCGCCAGACGAATCCCCGGAAAAGACGATGTCCCTCGGCTCAATTCCCTGTTCCGCCAAGGCCGCATAGACCGCGACGATATCGTCGAGCCCGGCCGGGAACGGTTCTTCGGGTGCCAGCGCATAGTCCGGCACTAGCACCCGTGCGCCGCTCGCCTGCGAGAGCCGCGCGGCGAACTGCCGGTGCGTGCGGGGCGAGCCAGAGCTGAACCCCCCGCCATGGACCAGCACGACCACCAACCCGTCGCTGTCGCCGCGCTCCACCCACTCGCACGGCACGCCGTTGAGGCTCACGCCCGAAACCAGCGAGCCCTCCGGCAGCTTCAGCGTCTTGGCATAGGCCTCCCAGCTGCTGCGCTCGTCTTCGAGACTCAGCATCCTCTCGGGCTTGGCGCGCATCTCCGCGATGATCTTTTCGGCCTCTGGCGACGGCATCCGGCACTCTCCTCGAATCCGCAAAGCCTACCCTGCGGGCTGTTCATCAGCAATTCAGCCGCTCCGAACTAACTGCGCGCCCATGGCCATCACCGAACGAGACATCCGCAGACAACAACGCCACGCCGCTATGGAGCACGTAGCCAGGCGCAACGGCAGCAAAATCCGCTGGCTCGGCTTCGGCTTCGTGGCCGCCCTTACTGTCGGGCTCATGGCTTACGAGAACACCACCGCTCCCGCGGGGATCGATGCGCAGCACGCTTTCGAGCGGCTGTTCGAAGCGGGCAGTGAAACCACCGCCTACGATCCCTCCGGCAAACCCATCACCCGCCGCGACTACGCTCGCAATGGCGACGTCGAGTGCCGCGTCCATGACGGCGGCCGCAACGACCGAGCCTACGATTACGATTGCGTCGCCACCCTCAAGGATCCGACAGGCTGCACCCGCTACTACCCGTTCTACGTCGAACGCAGCTCAATCGGTCCTATTTCACGTCCCGTGACCGGCGCCTCGGCGGTCGAAACTCTGAAGCGCTTCAAGCTCTTGGACGCGCCAGCCTGCTGAAATGAAAAGGGCCGCTCGAAAGCGGCCCTTTGAGAACTTAGTTATCCAGGAAGCTCCTGAGCTTCCGGCTGCGGCTGGGGTGCTTGAGCTTGCGCAGCGCCTTGGCCTCGATCTGACGGATACGTTCGCGGGTCACCGAGAACTGCTGGCCGACTTCCTCGAGGGTGTGGTCAGTGTTCATGCCGATGCCGAAGCGCATGCGCAGTACGCGTTCCTCGCGCGGCGTGAGCGACGCCAGGACGCGGGTCGTGGTCTCGCGCAGGTTCGACTGGATGGCGGCATCGATCGGCTGGATCGCGTTCACATCCGGGATGAAACCGCCGAGGTTGCTGTCTTCCTCGTCGCCGATCGGCGTTTCGAGCGAGATCGGCTCCTTGGCGATCTTCAGCACCTTCCGCACCTTGTCGAGCGGCATCTGCAGCTTTTCGCTGAGTTCCTCTGGCGTCGGTTCGCGGCCGATTTCGTGCAGCATCTGGCGCGACGTACGGACGATCTTGTTGATCGTCTCGATCATGTGCACCGGGATGCGGATGGTGCGCGCCTGGTCGGCGATCGAGCGGGTGATGGCCTGCCGAATCCACCAGGTCGCATAGGTGGAGAACTTGTAGCCGCGGCGATACTCGAACTTATCGACGGCCTTCATCAGGCCGATATTGCCTTCCTGGATCAGGTCGAGGAACTGCAATCCGCGGTTCGTGTATTTCTTGGCGATCGAGATCACGAGGCGAAGGTTGGCTTCCACCATCTCCTTCTTAGCGATGGCGGCTTCGCGTTCGCCCTTCTGCACCTTTTGCACGATGCGACGGTATTCGGCGATGTCGAGGCCGGTCTCCGAGGCCAGCGTATGGATCTCGCCGCGGATATCCTTGACCGTATCAAGCTCGCGCTTGATGAACTCGGCCCAGCCCTTGCCGTCCTTCTTGGCGACGTTGGCTTCCCAGTTCTGGTCGAGTTCGGCGCCGTAGTAAGCCTCGAGGAAGGCCTCGCGCTTGATGCCATAGCTTTCGGCGAGGCGCAGCAGTCGGCCTTCAAGCCGCACGAGGCGCTTGTTGATGTCGTAAAGCTGCTCGACAAGGCTCTCGATACGCGAGGTATTGAGCGAGAGGGACTTCACGTCGGTGATCACTTCGGAACGGAAGCCCTCGAGCTTCTTGGCGTCCGTGCCGGTAGCCTGGCCGTGATCCCCGGCATGCTTGTCCTGGATCTTGCGCATCTTGCCATAGGCTTCGGCGATGCGGTCGAACGTCGCCACCACCTGCGGCTTGAGCTCGGCTTCCATTGCCGAGAGCGACAGCGAGTTCTCGAAGTCGTCGTCTTCTTCCTCGACGGGGTCCTGCGGCGCCTGCGGCTCCTCGGGCACATAGTCGTCCTCGTCGTCGGACGAGGCGCGCTTGGGTGCCGGCTTGGCCTTCTCGGACTTGACCGGCTCGGGTGCTGGGGCGGCCTTGAGGTCGACCAGCTCAGGCGCAACCACCGGGGCCGCCTGCTTCGCGTCCGGCCCCGCATAGGTGGCCTCGAGGTCGATGATGTCGCGCAGCAGAATCTCGGCGGCGGCCAGCTGGTCGCGCCAGATGATGATGGCCTGGAAAGTCAGCGGGCTCTCGCAGAGGCCCTCGATCATGGTCTCGCGGCCGGCCTCGATGCGCTTCGCGATGGCGATTTCGCCCTCGCGGCTGAGCAGTTCCACCGAGCCCATTTCGCGCAGATACATGCGCACCGGGTCGTCGGTGCGATCAGAGCCTTCGCGGGTATTGGACTTGGAGGCGACCGCCGTGCCGGTGCGCTCCGCGACTTCCGTCGATTCCTCGTCGGCACTATCGGGCTCGGTCTCTTCGACCTCGTCCTCGTCGACGACATTGATCCCCATATCGGAAAACATCGCCATGATGTCTTCGATCTGGTCGGTCGAGACCTCCTCGGAGGGCATCACCGAATTGAGTTCTTCGTAGGTCACATAGCCGCGCTTTTTGGCGACTTTGATGAGCTTTTTTACGGCGGCATCGGAAAGGTCGAGCAGCGGGCTATCGGGCGCTTCAGTCGCCTGACCGGCCTCCGGCTTCTCGGTTTCCTGCTTGGTCTTGGTTGCTGCCTTGGTGGCCATCTAGCTTTGTGCTCCGCGGGGCCCGCCTGGATCGGGCGCCGATACTCATTAAGTGGGCATGGCTCAACGCATGGTAAAGGCTGAACGGTTGGCCAGGGTCTGGCGTTGCCGTCACAAGTCCGTCACCGGCGTGCAATGGACTGATTCGCCCATAAGCGAAATCGCGCGTACCCGCCGCTTTATCAAAAGCTGCGTGTCGCGCGTCCGGATAACGAACCGAAACCTTCTATCAATGCCTCAGTGCCATCGACGGTGGTTATCTGGTTCTGGATGTCCCGCAGCCTTTCAAAGGTTTCTTCGCTCGGGTCGTCGCCCAGCGCCACTTCGGCTGCTTTCAGGGCCTTATTTAGCTCAACCGATTTGTAATGCAAGGCCAGCGCATGCTTTAGCCCCGTCTCGGCGTCGATTTCGGCGATTTCTGTCCCGCTCTGCCACACGCCCTGCTGCCGCAGCACCTGCCGCATCCGCTCGATCGTCTCACCGAAGCCTCGCGCGCCGAGCGCCGAATCGAGGTCAGCGGCCGAAATATCGTGGTCCCGGGTGACCAGATCGAGCAGCGCGATCAGCACGCCACGCGCCGCCGGGCTCGGCAGGTCCAGTTCGGCCAGGGTTTCCAGCCGGCTCTCCGCCAGCCCCGGATGATTGATCAGCGCCATGATGATCGCTGCCTCGCGCGGCGTCGCCTCCGGGACCCGGCCGGGCTTCATCAGTCGCGAGTTGCGCAAGGTGTCCGAAACCACCACCCGCGGCGTGCCCCTGCCCCGCTGTTGCTGGCCGAAAGTGCCGCGGCCAGCGGCGCCGCGGCGGTCGCCTTGCCGGTTTTCCCAGCGGTTCTGCCGCACCGGCTGGAAAAACGCCTGCAGCTTCTCGTCAAATGCCTGCTGATAGTGCCGCCGCACCGACTGGTCCCCGATCGCCTGCGCCCGCGCCCGCAGCCGCGCTTCCAACGCGGCGCGCGCTTCGGGCGTCTCCGGCACCATGCCGCCGGTTTCGAGGCTCCAGACCACGTCCGACAGCGACCGCGCCCGGTCGATCACATCGGCGAACGCCGCCCGCCCCTGCGCCTTGATCAGGTCATCGGGGTCCTGCCCCTCAGGCAAGGTTGCGATTTTGACGCTCCGCCCCGGCTGCAGCAGCGGCAGCACGATTCCCGCGGCCCGTTCTGCCGCCCGCTGTCCAGCGGCGTCGCCATCAAAGCAGAGGATCGGCATTTCGCTCATCCGCCACAGCAGGTTGACGTGGTCCTCGGTCAGCGCGGTGCCGAGCGGCGCCACCGTGCCCTCGAACCCGGCCGACACCGCCGCAATGACATCGAGATAGCCTTCGACCACGATCAGCGGCTTGCCGTCCCGCGCCGCATCCCGCGCCATCTGGCCGTTGTAGAGCGTCAGCCGCTTGTGGAAGAGCTCTGTTTCCGGCGAATTGAGATACTTTGCCGGCACATCCGCGCTCATCGCCCGCCCGCCGAAGGCAATGACCCGGCCCCTGAGGTCGGTGATCGGGAACATCACGCGGTTGCGGAACCGGTCATAGGTCAGCGGATCGTCATCGCGCTGCGCCACCAGTCCTGTGTCGATCATCTCCTGCGCCGACACGCCGTTATTGGCCAGGTGCTCCTTGAGCCCGTTCCGGCTGTCTGGCGCGAAGCCGATGCGGAACCGCGCCTGCGACTGCGCCGACACTCCACGCTCGTGCAGGTAGCCGCGGGCCCGCGCCCCGATATTGTGCGCCAGCGCCGCCTCGAAATAGGCCGCCGCCAGCTCCATGACATCGTAAAGCGTCTTCCGCGCCTGCTCCTGCCGCTCGTCGCGCGCGGGCATTGGCACGCCGGCCATGTTGGCCAGCTTTTCGACCGCCTCCGGAAAGCTCATACCCTTGTTTTCGGTGAGGAACCGGAAGTGATCCCCGGTCACCCCGCAGCCGAAGCAGTGGTAGATCCCCTTACGGTCATCCGCATGAAAACTTGGGCTTTTTTCCCCGTGGAAGGGGCAGCACGCCCAGTAATCCTGCTTCTGCGGCTGGCTCTTGCGCTTGTCCCAGATGACATACTCCCCCACCACCTGCGAGATCGGCAGGCGGTTCCGGATCTCGTCGAGAAAGCTGTCGGAAAAGCGCATGACTGCTACCTAAGCACCGGGCGTCCGGAAGTCACGGCCTCCCACGATTTCCACAGGGTACACCGAGTCGCCGGTCGGCCTGACGGCCTCCGGAGATGAGGAGCGAACGGCGGCGAGGCATGGCCTAACCGATGTTTCGTCTGCTGCCAGGACCGTGTGATCCGGGCAGCCGAGGCCGTGCCTCGCCGTCGTGACCGGGATTTGTGGCGTTCACCGGGAAGTTCCGGGGCGTTTGGCGGAATGCCCCACCGCCGCAGAGTGCCAGTCGAGACCAGACCACGCTCTTCACGTTTCTCCAGTCGCACTCCGGAGACCACGCACAACCGACGCATGGCCACGGCAGCGAATTAAGACGACGGGGTACCTAACTCCGTCAGACCTTCCCGGCTTGGCCTGGGATTCGCCGACGCTTGCCCCACCCAGCCTCGCTGCACCAATCACTCGTCATGATCTCGCTTTCGGTGCGGCGATGCAGTGACTCTACTTCACTCGGGAAGCG
>JAEZKB010000263.1 GCA_023415605.1 Pseudomonadota bacterium | reverse complement strand
GAGTCATAGAGTTGCCTGAGCGGTGAGGCGGCGGCGTCGATGACCGGGATGGCCGGGCGAGGATCCGAGCCACTGACGGCGAAGCCGGACTTCGGCAGCTCGCGAAGCGGAGGACCGGTGGGAATGCGGCTGGCGCCGAGCACGGTCGGGCCGGCGGCAAGCGCGGTGGCAAAGAGGGTGTCGTAATCGGGCAGGGTGGCGGCGTCGATGTCGGGCAGTTGGGTGGCCAAGCGCTGTGGCGACATGCGGTCGGGCTCGGGGAAGAGCATATCGAAGACGATGGCGGAGGCACCCAGTTCGGTCAGGCGGTCGACCAGCGTCGCCAACTGGTCGCGGCTCCATGGCCACTGGCCGAGGCTGGCGAGGGAGGCCTCATCGACGTCGATGACCCGGACCGGTGCGTCGGTGGGAATCTCGCGGGGCTTGATCCGCTGGTAGAGATCGAAGGCGATCTCGCGTACCACCTGGACCGGAAAAGGATCGGCAGCCCTCAAGCCCATCAGGGCGAGAACGATCACCAGTCCGAACAGGCCAGGCAGCAGGCGACGTCTGAACATGCCGAAAGGTGTAGCGAAGTCAGACGTGTAAGGCTATCGGCCTCGAATACCAATAATGTTGCCGGGCGGCGGAGGCGTACGGCCGCCGCCCGGCGATCCCGGCGTCGAAATTGACGGTGGTGGTTCGCTGCCGGCGGGGCGGTTCACGCAGCGTTCGGCGCCGTTGATGCGGAATTCGCGCAGTAGCTGGTTCTGGCTCACCGCATAGGGGAAGAAACCGCGGAAGGTGGCGCGGGCGTCGCCGGTGATGAGGTCGAAGTGACCGATCAGGCGGGCTTCGGTGCTGTTGTATTCGGCAACGTCGCAGACATCCTCGAGCAGTACACAAGTGCCGCCAGTGGTGCAGACTTCGATGGCGCCGTGATAGAGCATGGCCGCCGTGCCTTCGCCGGTGTTGCGCCAGTCGAAGGCCGTGCCGCGCACGCCGATGGTCCCGGTCGGGGTCTTGATGAGGTAGCGGTCCTTGGGGGCGTTACCGGTCACGAACCGAAAAGTGCCAGCCAGCGTGTTGACGGCGAGTTTGCCGGCTGAGCCATCTTCGCGCAGCAGATAGTCCTCGATGGTGAGGGACGAGCGCGGGCCGACGACGAGTTCGGTGTTGTCGGAAAACTTGATCTGGACTTGACCCGAGGGGCCGGTCTTGACCATGTCACCAATGAAGATATCCGAACCGACGACGAGCACCTGGGTGTCGCTGCCGCGCTTGGCCGACGCATCGGGATCGACACCCTTGGCCGTACCGGTAGCATCCGCAAAAGCGGCTCCGGGCGCTAGCAGAAGCAGACTTGCAGCAAGACTCAATACGACCTTTTGCATCTTCGTCACCTCGATGCGGCTGACGGGGCGCGCCGCACGGACCGGTTCGCACTTTCAAGCTGAACACCTCCTGAACAATGGCTGTGGCGTTGATGAACAAAGCAAAACTCTGTGCTTGCGCGTTAGGCAGCGGATTGCCAGTCTCGATCCCAAGCGGGGGGAACGCGGTGTGAACCGCGTCGCTGGAGTTCGGCTATTGGGGGGTGCCCATCGGAAATGCTCGGTCTCTTCTTTCTTCTTTTGCTCGGACTCGAGATCAAGCACTACGTTGCAGACTACTTTCTCCAGCCCGGCTGGATGCTGGGCGGGAAGGGAGACCTTCGCCATCCGGGCGGCTACGCGCATGCCGGGGTGCATGCGGGGCTGACCGCCATCGTGCTGCTAGTAGCCGGAACGCCGCTGCTGCCGCTCGTAGGGATCGTCGTGGCGGAGTTCGTGGTCCACTACGTCTTGGACTACTCGAAAATCCACTATTCGAAGGGCGTGCATGTCGATACGTCGCCGCGCCGGTTCTGGGCGTTGCATGGCATTGACCAGCTGACGCATCAGCTGACCTATGCGGCGATCATCTACGGGGTGATCGTGGCCAAGGGCCTGGCCTGACAGCCTACTTCTTGCGCTTGCCGGCCTTGGGCTCGTCCGGCTTCTGCACAAGCTGCTCGAGGATGCGATCGACGAGATCGAGATCCTCGCGCTTGCCGGCCGCCTGCTGCTGCAGATCCACCAGATAGGACGTGGTGTAATAGAGACGGCGCGCCAGCAGCGAGGCCACGTAGATGGCGATCTCGGGCTTGGAGGCGAGAAAGCCGATGGCGTCGTCGATGACGTAGGCCTTGACCTCAGACAGCGCCTTGACCGTAGCGCTGTAGGGCATGTCCAGCAGCACCGACATTTCGCCGAAGATGGAACCCGGCTCATCGATATAGCTGACCTGCGTGTCCTTGCGCAGCACCTCGACCTGGCCGTCGATGAGGACGAAGAGTTTCCCCTCCTGGCCGCCTTCGCTGATCAGTATCGCGCCCGGCTTAAAGGTCTTTGCTTCGCGACCTTGGCAGAAATCCAGAATGTCGGACATGTCCCTCGAGCCCCTACAACTCGCGCTGATTGTGCGCCATCGCGGCCTGCTTCGTCAAACATTGCGGCGGGCTAGTGGCGGCGGAAGCTGATTTATCTCAGGCGGTTGCGCCGATGGGCTGGTAGTCGGCACGGCGTCGCCCTGCACAATGACCCGAACGACAGAAATGAGCAGGCCCGGATTGCTCCGGGCCTGCTTGAACCTTGCACCGCGATCAGTGGTTGTCGCGGGGAATGCCCTGGGTCTGGGCGATGCGTTGGTAGTTGACGGCGGGCTTGAGCACGGCACCGTTACCGAGCTGGTCGACCAGGCCGCGCTGGATTTCCTGCCACGGGGTCTGGTGTGCCGGGTACTTGTAGCCGCCGTGGGACTGGAGGTCGGCACGGCGCCTGGCGATTTCCTCATCCGAGATCAGGATGTTGGCTTCGCCCTTGTTGAGGTCGATGCGCACCCGGTCGCCCGTCTTGAGAATGGCGAGGTTGCCGCCGGCCGCCGCTTCGGGCGAGGCGTTGAGGATCGAGGGTGAGCCCGAGGTGCCGGACTGGCGGCCGTCGCCGATGCAGGCCAGCGAGGTAACGCCCTTCTTGATCAGGTAGTCCGGCGGCCGCATGTTGACGACTTCGGCGGCACCTGGATAGCCGATCGGGCCGGCGCCGCGCATGAAGAGCAGCGTGTGCTCGTCGATCTCGAGCGAGGGGTCGTCGATGCGGTGGTGGTAGTCCTCCGGACCGTCGAAGACCACGGCCTTGCCCTCGAACATGTTCGGATGGGCCGGGTCAGAGAGATAGCGATCGCGGAATTCCGGACTGATCACCGAGGTCTTCATGATGGCGTTGTCGAAGAGGTTGCCGCGCAGCACGAGGAAGCCGGCGGCAGCCTTGAGCGGCGCGTCGAACTTCTTGATGACCTTATCGTCCTGGATGGGAGTCGAGCGGCAGTTTTCGCCGATGGACTTGCCGTTGACGGTCGGGGCGTTCTCGCGAATGAGGCCCTGCTTCATCAGCTCGTTGACGACCGCCGGCACACCGCCGGCATGGTAATAGTCTTCGCCCAGATATTCACCGGCCGGCTGCAGGTTCACCAGCAGCGGGATGTTCTGACCGTGCTTCTGCCAGTCGTCGATGTTGAGTTCGACGCCGATATGGCGGGCAATGGCGTTGACGTGGATCGGGGCGTTGGTGGAACCGCCAATCGCCGAATTCACCACGATGGTGTTGATGAAGTTGTCCTTGGTGAGGATGTCCGAGGGCTTGAGGTCCTCAGCTACCATCTCCACGATGCGCTTGCCGGTGCGATAGGCCATTTCGGCGCGGTCGCGGTAGGGCGCCGGGATGGCGGCCGAACCCGGGAGCTGCATGCCGAGGGCTTCGGCCAGCGAATTCATGGTCGAGGCGGTGCCCATGGTGTTGCAGTAACCCGTGGAAGGGGCCGAAGAGGCCACCAGTTCGATGAACTGCGGGTAGTCGATTTCGCCGGCGGCCATCATCTGGCGGGCCTTCCAGACGATCGTGCCCGAACCGGTGCGCTCGCCCTTGTGCCAGCCATTGAGCATGGGGCCGACGGAAAGAGCAATGGCCGGGATGTTGACGGTGGCGGCGCCCATCAGCATAGCGGGGGTGGTCTTGTCGCAGCCTATGGTCAGGACCACGCCATCGAGCGGGTAGCCGTAGAGCACTTCGACGAGGCCGAGGTAAGCAAGGTTGCGGTCGAGGCCTGCGGTGGGGCGCTTGCCGGTTTCCTGGATCGGGTGGACCGGGAATTCGAGGGCGATGCCCCCGGCTTCGCGGATGCCTTCACGGACGCGTTCGGCCAGCACCATGTGGTGGCGGTTGCAGGGCGACAGATCCGAACCGGTCTGGGCGATGCCGATGATCGGCTTGCCCGACTGCAGCTCCTCGCGGGAAAGGCCGTAATTCATGTAGCGCTCGAGATAGAGCGCTGTCATGTCGGCGTTTTCGGGATTGTCGAACCAGGCACGGCTGCGCAACTTGCCGCCGTTGGGGGCCGAACTCATAGTGGTCTCCTCAATAGTCATACTGTTTGCAGCATCCTTATCGCACTCGGCTTTGGAACGCATCTAAATCCTGCGTCTAAGGTCCGGCCTTGCATGCGATTGGAGGGCTTGTCGGATCAGGCAGTCTTGCGCTGAGGTTCGGCGAGAACAATGGGAGGAAAGTATGGGTGAACTCGACGGCAAGGTGGCGGTGATCACCGGCGGCGCGACGGGCATCGGCCTGGGGAGCGCACGGGCGCTGGCGCGCGAGGGCGCCAAGGTCGTGCTGTTCGGCCCAGACCGCAATGCGCTCGACTCAGCGGCGGCCGACTTGGGCGGCAGCGGCATTGTCGGCGATGTGAGTTCGGGCGCGTCGGTGGGCGCCTTGTTCGAGGCGGTGGCGAGTCAGTTCGGCCGAGTCGACATCGTCGTCAACTCGGCGGCCATCCAGCCTTATGGAACGGTGGAGACCATGGACGAGGCCGGCTGGGACAGGGTGCTCGGCGTCAACCTCAAAGGAATCTATCTCACCGGCCATCACGCGGTGCCGCTCATGCGGAAGGGGAGCGGCGGCTCGATCGTCAATATCGCTTCGGTGCAGGGCATTGCCTGCCAGACGAACGTGGCGGCTTATGTCGCGTCGAAGGGTGCCGTACTGGCGCTGACCCGGGCGATGGCGCTCGACCACGCCAAGGATGGCATCCGGGTCAACTCGGTTTGCCCCGGCTCTATCGATACACCGATGCTGCGCTTTGCGGCGTCCGAGAATCTCGATGGCCGCACGGAAGACGAAGTGGTGGCCGAGTGGGGCAAGGCGCATCCGATCGGCCGGGTCGGGTCGACCGAGGATGTCGGCAACATGGTCGCCTTCCTCGCTGGACCGCGCGCGGCGTTCTGCACCGGCGGCGAATACAAGGTGGATGGCGGACTGCTCGCGAAGATCGGCGTGGTGCTGCCGGACTAGGCCCTTGGCGCCGTACTGTCGCGCATTTCGAGGTGGATGGGCGTCATCACCATTCGTTCGCCGATCTCTTCGTGGTTGAGGCGCTTCAAGAGCATTTGCCCGGCAGCGAGGCCCATCTGGTAACTCGAAACGTGAATGGTGGTGAGCGCCGGCGTGACATGTGGCGAGAAATCGAGGTCACCATAGCCGGCGAGGGCAACGCGGCCCGGAATGTCGATGCCCATCTTGCGCGCCTGCAGGATGGCGCCGACGGCCAGCACGTCGCCGGCGAACTGGATGGCGTCGACGTCAGGGGCCTGCGTCAGAATGGACTCGAAGGCCGCCATGCCGTCGCTGATACTGAGGCGACCGTCGATCGGATGCAGGAGATCCGGGGAGCGGCCGAGCCCGTCCGCAAAGCCGGCTAGCGCGTTGTTGCTGGGGTTGGTCGTGCGGCCGACATAGGCAACCTTGCGATAGCCGCGATCGCGAAAATGTTGGCCAAGCAAGCGGCCGCCATCGAAGCTCGAGAACCCGACCAGCATATCGACCGGATCGTTGACGAACTCGAACAGTTCAACCACGGGCATATCCATTACGCGCAGCTGCTCGCGCACGGATTCGGACTCGACGGGCGCGGTGAAGATCATTGCTGCGGGCCGGAAGGGCAGCACTTCATCGAGGATGTCCTTCTGCGCCACGTCGGCATAACCCGTTTGTGCCAACAGCAAGTGATAGCGGCTGCCTTCGAAAGCATCGGCGCAGCCTTGGATGGCATTGGCGTAATGCGCATTGGAGAGGTTGGAGACGAACATCGAAACGATCGTCGAACGGCCCGACCGCAAGCTAGAAGCGAAGCGATTGAGAACGTAGCCGGTCTTGGCGACCGCCGCTTCTACCTTCCTGCGGGTCTCTTCGCGGACTTTTTCGGGGTTGCTGAGAGTCCGCGACACTGTGATGGGTGAAACGCCCGCTTCCCGCGCGACATCTTCTACTCGAACCATGCGGCCCGAGGTCTTCTTGTTATGGTCGACCACCCCACGCCCCCTAAACAGGTGGGCAATATATCGACATTTTATTAAACAGCAAATCGCCAATACTGCAGCGGCGGGAACTCTTCTTCGATGCGGATGACTTCGTTCCACTTGGCAGTGCGTTCGGAACGGGTCATGGAGCCGACCTTGATCTGATCGGATCCGAGGCCAACAGCGAGATGGCTCAGGGTGACGTCTTCGCTCTCGCCGGAGCGTCCCGATTGGATAGTGTTCCAGCCGAGTGTGCGCGCGGCATTGGAGGCGGCGATCAGTTCGGTGATGGTACCGCACTGGTTGGCCTTGAGCAGGACGGCGTTGCAGGCCTCGATCGTTGCCGCATGGGCAATGCGGGCGGCGCTGGTGGTGAGATAGTCGTCGCCGATAATCTGAATTTCTGCGCCCAAACGGCGGGTGATTTCGGTGAAACCGGCGTCGTCGTCCTCGGCCAGTGGGTCTTCGAGCGAGATGATGGGGTAGGAAGCGACCCAGCGCTCCATGAGATCGATCATGCCGGCGGTGTCGAGTTTCTTGCCTTCCAGCGCAAGCACATAGGCATTGTCGGCGAAAAAGGAGCTGGCGGCGACGTCGAGACAGATGCCGACTTCGGTCTTGGGCTTGAAGCCGGCGGCTTCGATGGCGCGGGTGAGAAGGTCGAGGCCGTCTTCGTTGGCGGTGAAGTCGGGCCAGACGCCGCCCTCGTCGGCGACGCCGTTGAGTTTCCCCGCCTGCTTCATCGCCGAGGCGGCGGCGATGTAGACCTCGGCGGTCATTTCCGCGGCTTCGGCGAAGCTTTTGGCGCCTGGGCAGAGGACGAGGAAGTCCTGGATATCAATGCGATTTCCGGCGTGGCGGCCGCCGCCGAAGATCTGGATCATTGGGGCGGGGATCGGCGCCTCGGCGACGCCAGCGAGGCTGCGGAGGTGCTGCCAGAGCGGGACTTTTCGCGAGGCGGCGGCCGCCCAGGCGACGGCCTGCGAGGTGGCGACGATGGCGTTGCCGCCGAGCCGCTCCTTCTGCGGGGTACCGTCGAGGCGGACCAGTGCAGCGTCGATGGCGGTTTGGTCGGTGGCGTCCAGACCGTTGAGTTCGCTGTCAATTTCGGTGTTGACAGAGGCGAGGGCGCCGTCGACGCCGTAGCCGCCGAGGCGCTTGCCGCCGTCGCGCCGGTCGAGAGCCTCGCGGCGGCCGGTGGAGGCGCCAGAGGGGGCGATGGAGCAGCCGCGGCTGCCGTCGTCCAGCGTCACTTCGACTTCGACCGTCGGCCGGCCCCGGGAGTCCCAGACCTGGCGGCCATGAATGCGGGTGATGTTTGCCATCTTGATGAACGCCTTTTTAGGCCGGATGAACGGCGTCGATAACCGAAGCGAGCGTATTTTGGGGCGTTTCGATTAGGGGAATGGAGACTCTCCGTACGGTTTTGCGCGCAGCTTCGCTGAGGTACTCGACCGGCGACTTGCCGTCGATGCGGGCCAGCATGAGGCAGGGCAGCAGCGCGGCGGCTCGCGCATTCAGTTCGGGGCGCAGCGTGGCGGGGAAATGCGCAAGCCAGGTGGCGGCGAAGGCCTGGGCCTGCTGCAGCAACTCGGCGCGGAGCGCCGGCAGGTGGATGGACTTTAGGACCAGATGGTTGATGCAGAAGGCAGCGTCGAATGCCGGGTCGCCGTACCAGGCGCATTCGGCGTCGAGCAGGACGGGGTGGCCGTCGCTTACGGACACGAGAATGTTCTTGGGACTGACGTCGCCGTGTACCAGCGCGAGGTGGGTGTGCCATGAACGGTCAAGGGTGGCGAGGATGCTGGCGCTCAGCGCCGGATAGCGGGTTGCGAGGGTGCGCAGATAGGGATCGAAGCGGAGGGCGTCGATCAGGTCGTCGGTGGGGAACTCGGCCGCGGCACTCGCGTCGTTGAGGGTGGCGGCGTGGATGCGGCCAAGGGCGTCGGCGACGCGGACCGGGACATCTGGGTCGGCGTGACCCGCAAGCAGGTCGGATTTCCAGAGCCGGTAGTCCGCCGGCGGCAGGAATTCGAGAAGGGCGATGCCGCGCGCCTGGTCTTCGGCATAGACCCCAGGGGCCGCGCCCGGGACGATCACCGAGGCACGGCGGAGCCAGGCGACTTCGTAATGGTTGCGCTCGAGTGGCGCCTGCCAGTCGCTGGCGACCTTGAGTTTGGCCAGTGCGCGTTTGGCGCAGGCGAGGCGGCCATCGCTCAGCGTCACCTTGACGATATCGGACGAGACGCCGCCGGTCAGCGGCTCGACGGCAAAGCCCCGATCCGGCAGGCCGGCCGCCCGCAGCATCGGCGGCAGCACCGCGTCCCAGCTCTCCTCACCCATGGTCTCAACTCCCCGCCCGCAAGACTGACATTCCAGCTTGCGCTTGCCAAGCAAGCACACGATTGTCGAGCCAACAAAAGGCATTGGGAGGAAAACCCGTGGGACGTCTCGACAACAAGATCGCCTTCATGACCGCTTCGGCTGCCGGTATCGGCGGGGCTGCCGCGCTGGCCTTTGCGCGGGAGGGCGCGAAAGTGATCGCTACCGACAGGGACCCGGCGGCGGTGGACCGGCTGCGCGAGAATCTGGCGGCGATCGGGCCGGGGCACGAGGCCTATGTGCTCGACGTCACCGACCACGCGGCGCTGCGGGCCGCGGCCGATCGGCACAAGGGTGTCAACGTGCTCTTCAACTGCGCCGGCTGGGTGCATCAGGGAAAGCTGGAGAACACGAGCCTCGAGGACTGGCAGCGCAGCTTCGACATCAATGTGACACCGATGTTCGTGCTGACTCAGGCCTTCCTGCCGCACTTCATCAAGCAGGGCGGCGCCAACATCATTAATGTCGCCTCGGTGGCATCGTCGCTCAAGGGTGTACCGAACCGGGTGAGCTACATGTCGTCGAAGGCGGCGGTGATCGGCTTCACCAAGTCCATCGCCTTCGACTACATGGCGCAAGGGATCCGGGCCAACACCATCTGTCCGGGGAGCGTCGACTCGCCCTCGTTGCATGAACGCGCCCACGCGCTCGGCGACCACGACGAGGTCTGGAGGACTTTCCTCGCCCGCCAGCCCATGGGCCGCATGGCGCAGCCCGAGGAAATGGCCCACCTGCTGGTCTATCTCGCCAGCGATGAAAGCGCCTACGCGACAGGTGCAAACTTCATCGTGGATGGCGGGATCACGATGTAGGATGGTGGCATGCTGATCATCGAAGGACATGCCATCGTTTCAGCCGACGGCATGATTGCGGATGCGGCTGGGGACTACCCCGCCGCATTGCGGAATGATGCCGATTGGAGGCTTTATCAGGCAGCGCTGGATCGGGCCGCAGTGGTGGTCGTAGGGCGGCGGGGGCACGAGCGGTTTCCGAACCCCGGCCGGCGCCGCCTGGTGATGACGCGGCGCGTCCAGAGGCTGGCGGACGATCCCAAGGACCAGCGGGCGACGTTGTGGAACCCGGCTGGTTTGCCACTGCGTGAGGCGCTGGGAGTGATCGGGGTCGCCGAGGGGATCGTCGCCATCACCGGGGTGTTCGACCAGTTCGCCGGCGACTACGACCGGTTCGCGCTGAGCGAGAACCACAGGCTGCTGATCCCGGGCGGGACGCCCTGCTTTTCGGCAGGGCATCCGCGGGTGGTGCTGGCGGGAGCGGGGCTCTGGCCGAAGACGGTGGATTTGATCGATCCGGACGCCATGGTTACGGCGACGATGTGGGTGCGGCCGTCGGACTAGCTCGCCGCAAGGTCCTGGGCCGCTTCGCGGGCGGCAGCGAGGGTCGCGTCGATGACCGCGTCGTCGTGCTCGGAGGACACGAACCAGGCGCCCCGCTCGAGGATACGGACACGTCGCTTCAGCATGGCGTGGGCGAAGCGGGTGTAGAGGGCTTTGTCCGAGCGGGCGACGTCGCGGTAGTTGCGAGCCGGTTCGGTGAGGCCGAAGGCGACGTGGAACATCAGCGAAAAGCCCACGACCTGGGCAGTGATGCCGGCTTCACCCAGGATGGTGCGGATACCGTCCTGCAGCCGCTGGCCGCGGGCACCTGTCTGCTCGTAGTGCGCGGGGGTGAGCGCCTCGATCGTGGCAATGAGCGCGGCCATCGCCACGGGCTGGGAGTTGAAGGTGCCGCCATGCAGCACGCCGCCCTTGGGAAAGAGCTCCATCAGGTCGGCGCGTCCGACGATGGCGGCCGCCGGGAAGCCGTTGGCGATGGCCTTGGCGAAGATCGATAGGTCCGGCGTGACGCCGAACAGTTCCTGCGCGCCGCCGCGGGCGAGGCGGAAGCCAGTGATGACTTCGTCGAAGCAGAGCAGGGTGCCGTTGGCGCGGCAGGCGGCGAGCGCCCCTTCGAGGTAACCGGGGGCCGGATGGATGGCGCCCTGGTTGCACATGGCGGGTTCCATGATGACGCCGGCGACGTCGCCCCTGGCGAGACGCGCTTCCAGCGCGGCGAGGTCGTTCCAACCCATCACTTCGAGTTCGGCCAGTTCGACGGGTAGCTGCCCGGCACTACCCGCCACGGGTATCGGCGCATCGTCGGGACCGGCCGCGTTCAGGGCCGGTGCCGTGGACCAGAGGATGTTGTCGAACCAGCCGTGATAGTGGCCCTCGAACTTGAGGATGATCCGCCGTCCGGTCGCCGCTCGCATGAGGCGGAAGGCAGCCTGGGCCACCTCGGAGCCGGAGGAGCCGAAGCGGACGCGTTCGGCGGATGGAATGCGCTCGCAAAGAAGGCGCGCAGCCTCGGCCTCGATGTCGGTCTGGCCGGCGAAGTGGATGCCGATGTCGACCTGACGCTTGACTGCCTCGCGCACGCCGATGGGGTTCTGGCCTAGCACCATGGCGCCCATGCCGCAGTAGTAGTCGATCAGCCGGTTGCCATCGACGTCATAGAGGTAGGGGCCCTCGCCACGCTCGAAGACCAGCGGACCGGGCTGCATACCCTGACGGAAATGGCTGTTGACGCCCCCCGCGATCCACCGGCTGTGCTCGGCGATCTTTGCGGCCGACTTGTCGAACCGTGCTTCACTCACTTGCATGCTCCCCTCGCGATCATCACCAAAGCAAAGCCGCGGGCAGTTGCCAACTGCTCCGTTCTGCTATGTGCTGGCGGCAGCACGGTATTTGTTGAGGGGCAAATCATGCGCGTATTCCTCGCCACGCTCGGCACCGAAACCAACACGTTCGCGTCTTTTCCCACCAGCATCGAGGATTTTCGCCGCGGCTGCTGGGTGGAAACCGGCGCGATGAGCGTCAGCCGCAATCCGTGGATCGCGCCGGCGCAGACCTGGGTGAGGCGGGCCCAGGCATTGGGCTGGGAGGTGATCGAGAGCTTGCATGCGTTTGCCGAGCCGGCCGGAGTAACAATCGGCAAAGACTATGAGTCGATGCGCGACCGCATCCTTGCTGACCTGGCGGTAGCCGGGCCGGTGGATGCGGTGCTGATGTTCCTCCACGGCGCCATGGTGGCCGAGGGCTATGACGATTGCGAGGCCGATTTCGTCAGCAGGATGCGGGCGCAGGTGGGGCCAAAGGTCAGGATCGGGCTGGAACTCGATCTCCATGCGCATCTCGACCAGCGGCTGATCGACCCAACGGACATCATCGTGTTCTACAAGGCTTATCCGCATATCGACTATGCCGAGCGGGCGGACGATCTCTTCACGCTGATGCGGCGGACGCTCGAAGGCGAGATCGACCCCAAGATGGCGATCTTCGACTGCAAGGTGATGGGGCTGTTCCCGACCACGCGCGAGGACGGACCGATGCCGGGTTTCGTTGCGGACATGTTTGCGGCCGAGGGCAAGGACGGGGTGCTGTCGCTGTCGCTCAACCATGGTTTCCCCTGGGCGGACGTGCCGCATGCCGGGGCCAAGATGCTGGCGGTGACCGACGGTGACCTGGCGCTGGCGCAGCGCAAGGCGGAGGAGTTCGGACGCAAGTTCTACGCCATGCGGGCCGCGGCGACACTGCCTTTCGTGACGCTCGCCGATGCCATTGAGGAGGCCAAGGCGGGCGGAGCCAAGCCGCTGCTGATGGCCGATACGTCGGACCAGACCGGCGGCGGCGCGCCGGGCGATACGACGCATATGCTGCGGGCGCTGATGGACGCTGGCATCCGCAACGCCACCTATGGACCGCTTTGGGATCCGCTGGCGGTGGGCATCTGCTTTGCGGTGGGCGTCGGAGCCAAGCTGACGCTGCGCATCGGCGGCAAATACGAGCCCTATTCAGGTCCCTGCCTCGACGTGGAGGCCGAGGTGCTGCATCTGGCGCGCGACAGCTGGCAGGATCAGCTCAGCAACGAGAAGGTGCCGGTCGGCGATATCGCGGTGATCCGCGCCGAGGGCATCGAGATCGTGCTGTCGACGAAGCGGTTTGGGGTGTTCTCGCCGACGCTCTTTACCCGGCACGGCATCAGGCTCGAGGACAAGCAGGTGATCGGGCTCAAGAACCTCTACCGCCACAAGGATGTGTTCGCGCCGCTGGTGCGGAAACAGCTCTTCGTCGCCACCCCGGGTGCCTGCCCGCCCGATTGGGCGAGCATTCCGTTCAAGCGAGTGCCGCGGCCGCTGTGGCCGTTGGACCCGGATCCGCTGGGTTAGGCCGGCTGCGGCGCGCCCGTAGCCGGACCGTCGACGTCCCTCCTGGCCGGCGGGAAGACCAGCGCGAGGGCAGCACCGCCAATGCCGACGGCGGCCGAGGCGATATAGAGCCAGTGGTAAGTGCCGAAGGTGTCGTAGAGCCAGCCGCCGCCGACCGGGCCGCCGGCCATGCCGATGCTCGAGACCATCACGAGGGCGCCGAGCACCGTGCCCATGACCTTCTGGCTGAAATATTCGCGAGCCAGCACGGAATAGAGTGGCATGACGCCGCCATAGGCGAGGCCGAGCACTGCGGCGAGTGCATAGAACTGCGTCAGGTCGGAGACGTAGATATAGGTGTAGATGCCGATGGCCTGGAGCGCGAGGCCGCCGACGATGACGCGGCGGACCCCGATGCGGTCGGCGAGAACGCCGAACAAGACGCGGCCAAAGAGGCCGGCCAGACCCTCGACGCTATAGATGCTGGCCGCGGCCAGCGCCGAGGCGCCGCAGATCATGGCGTAGCTCACGGTGTGGAAGATCGGGCCGGAATGCGCAGCGCAGCAGAGGAAGAAGACGCCGGCCAGGACTATGAACTGCGGGGTCTTCAGCGCCGACCAGGCGGTCTTGGGCTTGGGGCCGGTAGTGTCCAAGGCGGGGGCCGGTGCTTCATCGGCGGTGGGGGCGCGGCGGATCAGGAGGGCTGCAGGGATCATCACCACCAGGGCGCCGGCAGCGATCCAGAACATGGCGCTGCGCCACCCGATCTCGCCGATGAGGTAGCTGGCAAAGGGGGTGATCACCATCGGGGCAACGCCACCGCCGATCGACACCAGCGAGACGGCGAGGCTGCGGTGCTTGTCGAACCAGCCGAGCGTCGCGGACATGATCGGGGCGAAGAATGCACCGCCGGAAGCGCCGACGAGGCCGCCATAGGCGAACTGGAAGACGAGAAGGTCGGTAGCGGTGCTGGCGAGCAGCAGGCCTCCGCCGAGCAGAACGGCTGCCATCAGGACCACGGGTCGGGCGCCGATCTTGTCGCTGAGAGTACCCCAGGCGAAGCCGGCGACGCCCATGACGATGAAGCCCACGGTCATGGCGGCGGAAATGCCGGCGCGGGTCCAGCCCGTATCCTCCGCCATGGGCTGCAAATACACGGGCAGCGCGAACATGGCGCCCATGGCGACGCAGGTGATCAGCGCCCCGGCGGCGACCACGACCCAACCGTAATTCCTCGTCATTTCCATTTCCCTCTGGATCATCCTGCCATATCGACGAACGGAAGCGCCCCACTTCGACATTCATCGACGGCAATTCGCAAGAATAAATGCTTAAGCGTTGACTTAACTGATGTGCGTCGGTCAAGTCAACGCCTCAGTGTTGGTCACGCGGCCTGGCGTTGCTCGATGCGGCTCTTGAGGCTGCCGGCAATGTAGCCGGACCAAGCATTGGAACAGTCGTTGAAGCACTCGACGGTGGGAACGAGGCCCTTGTGGGTAAAGCGGAGCTCGGTCTGGTCGCCCTTGCGGGTGATGTCGAAGACGATCTCGGTGCCGGTCCACTCGTTGCGGTCGGCGATGAAGGTCATCTCGGCGTCAGTAACGCGCCAGGCGAGGCGGTGGCCGGGGACGAACTCGGTCACCAGCTGGGTGCTGCGGTGAAGGTCGGCATAGCGATAGACGAAGCTGTCGCCCAGGCGGCGGCTGTCACCCTCAATGTCGCCATGCCACCAACTGCGGATGTCGATGATGGCATCGAACACCTCGATAGGGGTGCGGTCGACGGTGATAGTCGTGGTGAAGTCCTGCATAGTCGTCTCCTTGGGTTGAAGGCAAAGCTCTGCCGATACGCGACGCGAAGGTTCGCGCCCGTCCGGTTGATCGGTGGTGGTTTGCTCAGTGGTGGGTGTCAGCCGTCAGGGGTCGAGCTGGACGTCCCTGAGTTCGAAATGGTCGATATAGGTCTGCTGCATGGTACGGAAATCCATCTCGCGCCGCAGCGTGCCGCCGGTCACCATGATGCCGAGCCGTTCGAGGAAGTCGTGCCAGCCGGGCAGCATCAGCGCACTAGTCAGGTAGGGCATTCCGCTGTGGCGGAGCACGAGGCGGGTACCGTCGTCCTCGGGCGTCAGTTCGTAGCGGATCACCGCATCTTTCGAATGGGTGTTGGACCAGGTGAATTCGAGAATGCGCGGCGGATCCCAGACGCGTACGGTCCCGGTCGAGCCATGCACGCTGTCGGTCATCAGGTCGAAACGACCGCCGACCGTGGGCTCAACCCTGGCGGGACCCATCCAGTCGGCGAGACGATCCGGATCGGTCAGCGCCGCCCAGACGGTCTCCACCGGGCGCGGATAGTGGCGGACGAAGCGCACGTCGAGATCATTGCCGTGCCGCTCGATGGTGGCGAGTGCGGCGGCCATCAGTCGGTCCTCATCAGGTGATCGCCCAGCGCGTCGAGCTTGCCGGTCCAGAAGTCGCGATAGGGCGCGAGCCAGGCGTCGAGCTCGGCAAGCGGCGCGGGATCGAGGCTATAGAGACGGCGGGGGCCGTCGACGCGGATGCTCACGAGTCCGGCGGCATGCAGCGCCTTGAGGTGCTTGGAGACATTGGGCTGGGGCAGCGCGAGGGCTTCGACGAGCGCGCCGGCGGGCTGTTCGCCTTGACGGAGGAGGGCGAGAATGTCGCGGCGGACGGGATCGGCGATGGCGGTGAAGGTAGACATGGGAGTATATGCCGACAGAAGCATATTCCTGTCAAGGCATATAACAGAAGGTGCAGTCGGACGTGCTTGCCTCGACCCGCAGGGCCCACTATTCCCTAGGCGCACATTCTTGTTGAGGAACACCAGATGACCATCACCCGCTACCAGCCGGGCAAGCGCCTCGCCGGCGCCGTCAAGCACAACAACACGCTCTATCTTTCGGGCCAGGTCGCCAACAACGCGACCGCCAGCGTCGAAGATCAGACCAAGGATATCCTCGGCCAGATCGACGGGCTGCTCAAAGAAGCCGGCACCGACAAGTCAAAGCTGCTGATGGTCAATATCTACCTGCCGAACATGGCGGATTTCGCCGCCATGAACACAGCCTACGACGCCTGGGTGGACAAGGCGAACCTCCCGGCCCGCGCCACCATCGAGGCACGGCTCGCCGACCCGAACCTGCGCGTCGAGATCTCGGCGATCGCCGCCCTCGACTGATCAGGCCTTTTTGGGCGCCTTCTTGGCAGGCGCTTTGGCGGCAGGCTTGGCCTTGACCGCCGGAGCGCTGACCTTGGCCGCCGCGGCCTTGAGTTTGGGCTTTTCGGCTTTGGCCGCAGTCTTGGACTTGGCAGGCGCCGGTTCGGCCGGGCTCACCGCCTTGCCTTTGGGCTTGGCGGATTTCAGCGCGGCCGCAGTCTTGGCGGCCGTCGCCTTGGCCTTCGGCTTGGCGCCGATGTCGGGCGCGGGCTCCGAGGCCTTCATCCAGTAATGATCGGCCATCCCGTCAGGGCGGCCATCGGCCTCCCACATTAGGTAGGCGCGGTGGCGGATAGCGTCCTCGCTCAGAGGGGCTGCGGTCGATTTGGCTTTGGTGGGCACTTCAAATCCCCGAGTTTCAGGGACCCGCCGCGGACGCAAACAGCGGCGACTCCCGCAGTTGACCAAACCAGCCTAACGCTCGAACGGCCTAGCCGGAAGAGGGTCGCACGCAGACCAGCCCTGCGCGGTGCATAATCTGCCCCCCTCCTGAAAGTGTATTTGCGTTAACCATATTTCACTTACGCTCCGAGGCGTGATTCTGCCCTTGGGACTAGTGTATTCGAATGGATGAGTCCGGGATCGACCTCCGCGGCGTAATCGGTCTGCTGCGGCGCCAGTTACGGCTCATCATCGGAACGATAGCGGTGATCGTCGTGCTGGCGGCGATCGTGGTGTTCTCGCTGACCCCCACGTACACCGCCACCACCATGGTACTGGTCGACCCGAGCAAGAAGAACCTGCTCGATCCGGCGGCCGAAATGATGGGTGCCTCGTCGGAGAATGCGCGCGTCGACAGTGAGGTCGAAATCCTCCGGTCCGACGCCGTGATGCTCGAAGTGGTGCGGGCCAACAACCTGGTCACCGATCCCGAGTTCGGGGTGCAGCTTGGCATGCTGCAATCGGTGCTCGCCTTCCTGCGGCTGCGCGACGATGCCCAGCCGACCGGCAATGAAGCATTGCAATCGGTGCTGCAGAAGCTCTCTCGCTCCATTTCCGTGCAGCGCCGCGGGCTCACGTATCTCGTCACCATCTCGGCCACCTCGCGCGACCAGGAAAAGGCGGCGCTGCTCGCCAACGAGGTGGCGCGGGCCTATATCGACACGCAGGTGCGAGCAAAGATCGACTCGGCTCTCGCGGCGCGTGACATCCTGCAGGGCCGGCTCGCCGATGCGAGCGCGGCGATCGTGCGGTCGGAAGAAGCCTTCGACAGCTTCATTGACAACAACATCGAGCGGATCGGCGGCGGTAGCGGCAACCAGGCGGTGCTCGAATTGCGGGCCCGGCTGCAGTCGGCCGATGCCGATCTCGACCGCGCCTCAGGGCAGGTCAACGCCATCGATACCGGCATTGCGAGCCAGAGCTGGGCAGTGGTGGCCAATACGCTGCAGTCGGAAGCGCTGAGCGAACTCGAACGGCAGCGTCAGGAGATTGCTGCGAGCCTCGCGGCCGCCAGCGAAGGCAGCCAGACCCAGGTCAACCTCCGCGCCGAGCTGCAGCGCATCGAGTCCGGCCTTGCCGATACGGCGCGACAGGAATCGTCGGCGCTGCGCGCGCAGGTGACGGAGAGCCGCGAGCGTGCCGATACGCTGCGGCAGCAGCTGCGGTCGACCATTTTGACCAGCAACCTGCCGGCCGACGTGCTGACCGGCATCTATCAGCTGCAGCAGAATTCCGAGATCGCCCGCAACCAGTACCAGACGCTGCTGGCCCGCGTGTCCGATGTCGAGCAGCAGGCGAGCCTGCAGATCGCCGATAGCCGCGTCGTGTCGCCGGCACTCGCGCCGATGCAGCCATCGTTCCCGAACCCGCCACTGTTCATGCTGATGGCACTGCTGTCGGCGGTGGCGTTGGGCGTCGGTCTCGCCTTCCTCTACGAGAACTATATCGGCGGCTTTACCACCGAAGGGCAGGTGGCGGCAGTGTTGCGCCTCCCCGTCGCCGCGGTGATCCCGAAGCATCGCAGCGGCAAGAATGCGCCGCCGGTCGGCAGCGAGGCGGGGGATTCGGCCGCCAATACGCTGATTACCTCGCCGCTGTCGGTCTACGCCGAAACCGTGCGCCGAGTGCGCGCCGAGATCGACCAGGCGCTGCGCCGAGCCGACGAGAATGCAGCGCAGCCAGGACCAGGCGAGAAGCGGCCGGGCAAGGTGCTGATGGTTTCGTCGGCCGCGCCGGGCGAAGGCAAGACCACGATGGCGCTGTCCATCGCCCGCGCCTATGCGATTTCGGGCCGCAGCGTGCTGCTGATCGACGCCGATCTGCGCAAACCCTCGATCCACCGACAAATGGGCGTGGAGGCCTCGACTGGCCTGCTTGAGCATCTGATGAAACCGGCCAATGAAGAGGGTCTATCCGACATTCTCTTCACCGAAAGCCAGACCGGGCTGCTCGCCTTGGTCGGTGCCCGGCGCAGCGACATTCCCACGGACCAGGTGATCGCCAGCAAGGCCTTCGACGACCTCATCCAGCTCGCCCGAACGCATTTCGAAATGGTGGTGATCGATACCCCGCCGGTGGGTCCGGTGGTGGACGGGCTCTATCTCGCCAAGTTCGCCGATGCCATCGCCTTTGTGGTGCGCTGGGCCTCGACCAGCCAACGCGATGCGCGCGATGCTGCGAGCAGTCTCGAAAGTGCAAAGCGCCCGGGCGTGCCCACGCTGGTGATACTGAACCAGCAGGAAGGCAGTGCCGCCTCGTACCGCAACAAATATGCGGGTTATTACAACGAGGCCTATTAGGCCGATGTTAAGAGAAATCGGTGGACTCTCTCGCTCAGGGCCTGAATTAGCGGCCTGAGTTCAGCGCGCCTCATGCGGTGCGCATGGTGAGGAGGCGGAATTGTCGTCTCCATCATGAGTGAGACGAGCCGTCGATGCTATATGACGCCGAGGGCCTCCATAACGCCAGTGAGGTCGCCGAGTTACCGGCTCCCACCGCCTGGCCCGTCCGTCGCGCTGGTGCGCTCCCGCGTCTGCAGCTCATGGTCAAACGCGGCTTCGATATCGTTGCGTCGTTCGGGTTGATCGTGCTGTTCGCGCCGCTGTTGGTGGTGATTGCGCTTTCTATTGTCGTCATCGACCGCATGCCGGCGCTCTATCGGCAACAGCGCTATGGGCGTGGCGGCGTGGCTTTCACCATCCTCAAGTTCCGCACAATGACAGTGGCGGAGCCGGGCCGCGAGTTCACCCAGGCCACCCCGGGCGACACACGCATCACAGCACTTGGGGCGTATTTGCGCCGCACCAGCCTCGACGAACTGCCGCAACTCTTCAACGTGTTGGTCGGCCATATGTCACTGGTCGGTCCGCGTCCGCATGCCCTGGCCATGGAAGAAGACATCGTTGCCCGCTATCCCTGGGCCACTCACCGCCTCGATATGCGCCCCGGCATGACTGGGCTCGCGCAGATCCGCGGTCTCCGCGGCCCTACCCGGCGCAAGGACGACATCATTCGCCGCATCGAAGCGGATGTGGACTATGTCCGTGACTGGGGGCTGGGTCGTGACCTGGCGATCATCGCCCGCACGCCGGCCGCCTGGATCTTCGGCAAGAATGCGCACTAGGCGCTAAAGCACCCTTACCCCACCGTCATCTATCCGCACCGCCGTTAGCACACCGCTGGCGAAGCAGGCCGTGTCGATGCTGGCGCGGTAGGGGGTTAGTTCGGGAGTCCCGACAGGCGTGTGGCCGTGGATGACCACGGCGCCAAAGTCGTGGTCGGTGTCAAGGAATTCACGGCGGATCCACATCAGGTCCCGGTCCTGCTGCTTGCCGATCTCGACGCCGGGGCGGAGGCCGGCATGGACGAAGACAAAGCCGGGGACGGTGAGGATCACCGGCAGATTGCGCAGAAACGTGATGTGCTCGTCAGGGATGACGGCCTGAAGCAGTTGCTGCTTGGCGGCGGCACGACCGGGGGTGGTGAGTTGGGCGATCTGCGCGGCGCCGAGGCCATAGGAGGCGAGCGTCGTTTCGATCCCCCAGGCGATCCAGTTCTCGACGGCGCGCGAATCTTCGATCGCGGCCAGCATGGCCTCGTCGTGGTTGCCGCGGAGACAGATACGGGAAAAGCCGGCGGGTGGGCGGGCTGTCAGGTGGTCGAGCACCTGGGCGGAGTGCGGACCACGGTCGACATAGTCGCCGAGCATCACGATCCATTTGTCGCCGGGTGTCCCGGCAGCGTCCGCGACGATACGAGCCTCGAGTGTCTTGAGGGCATCGAGGCAGCCATGCACGTCGCCGATAGCGTAGATCAGTGCCGGGCGTTCTGCGGCTGAGAGGCGAGGGAGCGGCCCCGTCGCGGCGCGCTCGGAGCGATTGAGGAGGCTATCGATCCATCCGGCGAGGCGGGCCATCACGCCACCTCCGCTTCGCCGGTATTGCGGCGGGTGTCGCTGCGGGCCACCCCGACGGCGAGCACAGCGAGGAAGAAGAAGACGTTGGCCTGCATTTCGAGGCTGAAATCGACGGTCGAATGCAGGGCCGCGACCACGGTTACCGCGACGGCGGCGGCCGGGGCGGTCCAGTCGCCTGAGCGGCGGCCGAGATAGAGACGCAGAGCGTCGATGGCGATCCATGCAATGAGCAGCATCGGGATGGAGCCGGCGACGAGGCCGAGTTCGGCCCAGAGGCTGAGATAGGTCGAGTGGGCCTTGTCCCAGACGAGGTCAGGGCTGACCGGCAGCTGGTGAAAGAGCGGATAGGCGAGTTCGAAGGCGCCACCGCCATAGCCAAGCCAAGGGCGGGCGGCGATCATGCCGATGACCTGCTGATAGAGGTCTCCACGAACATTGGCGTCACTCTCCAGCGAGCCGAGCCGGTCGAAGGTGCCGGCACCATAGAGGATGAAGACCACGATGGCGGCGGCGATCGGCAGGATGGCGAGCAGCAGACCGCGGGTGCGGGTGGTCTTCTCATCTTTCGCGCCGGCCATCAGCACGGCGACAGCAGAGCCGACGAGGCCGGCAAAGAGACCCATGCGGGATCCCGTTGCGACCAAGGTGGCGAGGATCAGCGCGCTGCCGGCCAGGATCACGGCAGCGTTGGCCCGTCCGCCGTCGCCTTTGAGTTCGCGGGCGGCGAGCAGCACGCCGAGCACCAGGCCGAAGGCCAGGAAGGTGGCGAAGGAGTTGCGGTTGACGAAGCCGCCCGTCGCAAAACCTTCATAGGCCCATTTCGGGAAGAACAGCAGCGAGTCATCGAGCAGCACCAACGCGAAGAGGCCGTAGAGTGCGTGGGCGACGACGACGACAAACAATGCGACACCGATGCGGCGGGCGCGGCTGCGGTTGGCGGCAACCTGGAGCATCAGGAAAAAGAAGAGCCCGTAGGTGGCGAACTGCAGCAGCGTCAGCCAGGTGGCACCTGGGGCGAGGCTGAGGGTGGCGCTCGCTATGACATCGCCGGAGGCGCCGACAAAGGCTGTGGCGATGGGTGCCATCTGCGCACCGAGGAAGACCAGCAGTGCGGCGAGCAGCGACGCCGGCAGCCATAGGCGGCGGAGCGGCATGCGCAGGGTTTCGCCGCGAACCAGCAGGGCGACGAGATAAAGCACGGCCACGGCGCCGATCACGGCCGCCCAGAAGGCCCAGAAGAAGGGCCGGTTGCTACCCAGCAGGATAGGGGCGATCGCGACGATGGCGACAAGAATGGTGGTCAGCACCCCATTGACGCGGCGCTGCCGATTCCCGGCATGGGCATGAACGCGGGCCGTCGGCTGGTGCTTGATGCTGATCCCCTGCGGCAGGCTCACGGCTTCACCTGCGCGGCCGCTTGCCGGACACGGGAAATGAAGCGCCTCTGGTCCGCTTCGGGCATGGTCTCGACGATGGCCGTGATACGCTCGCGGAAATCGGGCTGGCGGACATAGCGCTGAGAAATGCTGTCGACCCCGCGGTTGCTGGTAACGAGCAGGCGCAGGTCTGCATCGTGGCGCGTCAGGACCTCAGGTATGGCCACAGGGAACTCGTCCTCCACCAGCGCCACGCGTTGCTCGGCGATCCATTGCTCCCTGGGTCCGGTGATCTGCGCTGCAAGGACGCGGCTGTTGAAGCCTTCAGTGTCGCCAAGTTCGGCGGCGGCGAGGGCGCCGACATAGTGGGCATAAGCATAGGTCGGGGCTTCGGCGGTGATGTGATCAGCCTCCAGGCGGCAATGCTCAAGCATTCCGGTGCGATCTTCCGGCGCCTGCATGATGCCGTAGATGCCGTTGATGGCCTCGACACAGGCATCGAGCACCAGCCGCTTAGCCAAAATGGAGGGCGCGTCGTGATACTCGCCCTGCCGTAGTGCGGCGAAGCGATCCGCGGGGCCGAGCCCGCCGGACGCGAAGACTTCGAATTCCTGATAGGCCGTGACCGCGCCGGCTGCACCGATCAACAGCCCGCCAGCCAAAGCCGCAATCAGACCAAGCCGGCTGTTCTGGCTCATGCCGCCTCTGGGATACCACGCCGCTCAGCCATCAGCGCGCGGCCCAAATCAGCGACGCTACAGCCGATTCGACTTGTGCCGCAGCACCGAGCCTGGCGCAAGCGGCGGTGGTGCCGATTGCCGGCTCGGAGAATTTGGAAACGGAAAAGTAAAGATTGGGTAAGGCTCTGCGGCCATACTTAGCCCAACCTACGGGAGTCTCGATCATGCGGAAGCTATTCGCCGTCGCAGCGCTGGGTGTGGCGCTTACTGGTTTCAATACTGTCCCGGCTGTGGCTCAGGCCAATGAGCGCGCCGCGGTGATCGCTGCCTGCAGTGGTGCCGGCGCCAGCGAAACGGCGTGCAACGCCGCCATCGCGGCCTTTGTGGCGGTGGTGCAAAACCTCCCAACCCAGCAGAAGGATGCGCTCCTCGCCGATCTCGTCGTCGCACTCGGGACCAGCGCCGCGGGCGCTCAGCCGGTCGCCGCCGCCGCTATCCGCCAGGTCGCTACCGAAATTACCGATGCCGGGCGGGCTGCCGCAGCCATCCAGGTGGCCGCCGCGGTGGAAACCGGCGCCGACCTCGAGACCGTCTCGGTGCAGACGCTTTCCAGCCCGAGCTGATCGCAGTCACACCTCTGACAGATGAGCCCGCCTGGCTGATGCCAGTGCGGGCTTTGTCGTTTCTGCGCGGGCCTGCGGCGGGCTAGGGCTTCATGCCGGCCGGGACGGGCGGAGCCTGGTAGAGCACGGTGATCTTGATGCGCTCGTTGGCCGCCAGGTAGGGGTCGTTGGGGAAGAAGGGCTCGGCGGTGGCCTTGCCGGTCACCGAGTCGATCCGGTCGTCCTTCAGGCCGAATTCGCTGAGGATCCCGCGGGTGACGTTGGCGCGGTCGCTCGACAGTTCCCAGGCGCCGTAGCGCGGGTTGTCGTAGTTGCTGCCGGCGGCGGTGTGGCCGGAAATGGCAATCTGATTGGGCAGCTGCTGCAGGATCGGCGCCACGGCGGCGATGGCCTTGCGGGTGGCCTCGAAGGGATATTTCGACCCCTCGGGGAACATCGGCCGGCCTTCCTGGTCGATGAGCTGGATGTTGAGGCCTTCCTTGGTCTCCTCGACCACGAGGCTGTCGGCAATCTCGGTGATGTCCGGCATGGCCTGCCAGGCCTGACGGATGCTGGCGGCGGCGCTGTGGAACACCTGATCTTCGCTGGCGGCGAGATCGGTGCGCGAGCTTTCGCTGGCATCCATGTCGCTGCCGGCCTTGCCGGCCCGGCCGCCGATAGCCGCTTCTTCCTGGCCGGTCTGGTTATCGGGCGAGGCGGTTACAGCCTTGGCGACATCGCTGGAGGAGCCGGCCATCTTCTCGCCGGTGGAATCGAGCGCCGTGCCGCCCATGACACCGCCGGCGCCGGAGTTCGACGGGCTGATGTTGGGCGGGGCGAAATAGTCGGCTAGGCCCTGCTTCTGCTCGGGCGTGGTCATCGAGATCAGCCAGAGCAGCAGGAAAAACGCCATCATGGCCGTCACGAAGTCGGCATAGGCGATCTTCCAGGCGCCGCCGTGATGGGCATGGCCGGCCTTCTTGATCTTCTTGATGATGAAGGGTTGATCGTTACGGGCCATTCTTGGCCGCCTTTCTAGGGTCTACCGAACCCTGCCGGATCAGGTGAGTGCCGGCAGGTTGGCGGTGGCCTCGTCGATTTCGGCAAAGCTGGGGCGAACCTCGCTCATCAGCGCCTTGCGGGCGAATTCGATGGCGATGGACGGGGCGTAGCCGGACATGTGGGCGAGAAGCCCGACCTTCATCGAGAGGAAGTACTTGGACTCGGCCTCGTAGATGTTGCGCAGCGACTGCGCCATCGGGCCGAAAAAGCCATAGGCGACGAAGACGCCGAAGAAGGTACCCACAAGGGCGCCGCCGATCAGGTGGCCGAGCACTTCGGGCGGCTCGGAGATGGCGCCCATGGTCTTGATGACGCCTAGCACGGCGGCAACGATGCCGAGCGCCGGCGTGCCGTCGGCCAGTGCCTGGATGGCCGAAACGAGGCGTTCCTGTTCCTGATGGTGAGTTTCGAGTTCCTCGTCCATCAGCGATTCCATCTCGTGCACCACATTGGTGCCCAGGGTGACCATGCGCAGGTAGTCGCAGAGGAATTCCACCGCGTGGTGATTCTTGGCAAAGGTCGGGAAGCGCTGGAAGATCGACGAACCTTCCGGATTTTCGATGTGCGGTTCGAGTGCGAGGAGGCCCTTGGCCTGCACCAGCTTGAAGAGGCTGAACTGCAGGCCGAGCAGCTCGACATAGGCGGCCTTGTTGTAGCGCGGTCCACGGGCCAGGGTGCCGAAGACGCCGATGGTCTGCTTCAGTACTGGGCCGGTATTGCCGATGATGAAGGCGCCGATGGCAGCGCCCAGGATGATGACGAATTCAAAGGGCTGAAACAGCACTTCGAGATGTCCGCCCATCGCGGCGTAACCACCGAGAACGCAGATAATAACAACTAAAGCACCAATTATGAGACGCATGCGATTGGCTACTCACGCTGAGGGCAGCCGAAAATGCCGGCCACCCTGCCATACTCAAACCGACCGGAACCTGTCGGGTTACCCCCGGGGCGCAAGCCGTCCCTCACCAAGCATTCTCAAGGGTTTTGCTTAACGTGCGGTTTATCCGGGGTGCGACTCCGGTGGCGTAAACCGCGGCATCCGGCCGCGCCACACTTGACCAAAGGTCGCGCTGGACCTCCCCTGCCCAGCCGGGCGACAGATGGCGCTCCTTCCTCGCAAAATCGGCTGGTTTCCCATGACTGACGCACGCCCCCGTTTCGGCTTTATCGGCACCGGCATCTGGGTGCGCGATGTGCAGGCGCCCGCCGCGGCGGCGAGCGACGTGGTGCGGCTGACGTCCATCTACGGCCGTAACCAGGCGGCGGCTGAGGCGCTGGCGGCAGCTCATGGCGCCAAGGCGGAGATCGATCTCGATCGCTTCCTCGACAGCGTCGATATCGTCGGCATCGCACTGCGGCCCTCGGCGCAGCCGGACTTCGCCATGGCGGCGATCGCTGCCGGCAAGCACCTGCTGCTCGAAAAGCCGGTGGCGATGGAGGCCGAGGCGGCGCGGCGGATCGCCGACGGACTCGACGAAGAGGGGCTCAAGTCGCTGGTGTTCTTCACCAACATGCTCAACCCACGCGTGCAGTCGTGGCTCGACGATGTGCATCAGGTCGGCGGCTGGGTCGGCGGCCGTATCGACTCGTTCTCGAACGTGCTGGTCGATCCGGCCAACCCGTTTCATTCGACCGCGCCATGGCGTGGGCCGGCCGGTGCGCTCTGGGATACGGTGCCACATGCGGTCGCCATGCTGACCCAGATCTTCGGCCCGGTGGTGCACGTGACAGCTGCGACCGGCAGCGGCGACCTCAAAGCGGTGATCCTCTCCCATCGCGATGGCGGTCTCACCACCATCAACCTTGCCATGGACATGCCGGCCTCGGTGCCGGGCGAGACGGTAATCTATGGCCGGGCCGGCAAACGTGCGGCGCCTGCCCAGGTGCTCGACTGGAACACCATCGCCCGCCAAGCGTACGGGGCCGCGCTAACCTCTCTCGTCGCTGCCATCAACGGCCAGCCGACCAACCACCCCGACGCCCGCTTCGGGGCCTATGTCACCGAGGTCATCTCCGCCATCGAACGTTCCATCGCCGAGCGGCGAGAGGTGGAGGTGAGGTAGGCCAGAAACACAAAGGCCGGGCTTCGCGGCCCGGCCTTTTGTCGTGTTCCCGTGGGTCGGGAGATTTTGGAGCGGGCGAAGGGATTCGAACCCTCGACCCTAACCTTGGCAAGGTTATGCTCTACCCCTGAGCTACACCCGCACTCCATCGTCAACTCGCGATGACTTGGCACCGCGTCGACGCGGGCCTATATGCCTAAACGAAAGCGGCTTTGCAACCCCAAGTTTTGCGGATTTGCGACAGCCGGACTAACCGCAGGGAACGGACCGAAATGGACATCAATCTGGCGAGCGCAAGCACCGCCCCCACTACGCCTCCCGCCGCGCTGATCAAGGAATCGACCGACCGGGCCTTCAAGGCCGATGTCATCGATGCTTCGCTCGAAGCGCCGGTCCTGGTGGATTTCTGGGCCCCCTGGTGCGGACCCTGCCGGCAGCTGACGCCGAACCTCGAAAAGGTGATCAACGAAAAGAACGGCAAGATCCGGCTGGTGAAGATCAATATTGACGAGAACCCGGCGATTGCGGGCCAGCTCGGCATCCAGTCGATTCCCGCCGTCTTCGCGTTTGCGGGCGGCCGTCCCGTCGATGCCTTCATGGGGGCGATTCCCGAAAGCGAAGTGCGCCGCTTTGCCGATAAGGTGATTTCGGCCGCCGGGCCGGGGCAGCCGCCAGCCGGTTCTCTCGAAGAGCAGATCAAGAATGCGCTCGATGCCGCCAAGGAAGCGGTTGCCGCGGGCGATCTCAATCGCGCGGCGCAGATCTTTGGCATGGTGCTGCAGAACCAGGCTGAGAATGTCGAGGCGCTGCTCGGCATGACCAAGATCTTCCTCGAGGTCGGTGACACCGAACAGGCCCAGGCGACGCTCGATATGGTGCCCGAAGCCGAGCGCAAGGGCCCAGCCTATGATTCCGCCGCTGCGGCGCTCAAGCTACTGCTCGAAGCCGGCGATCTCTCCGAAGCAGACGAACTCGAAGCCAAGCTTGCCGCCAATCCGGACGATCACCAGACCCGCTTCGATCTGGCCGTGGTGCGCAATGCCGAAGGCAAGCGTGTCGAGGCAGCCGAGGCGCTGGTAGCGCTGATGAAGCGAGACCGCACCTGGAACGACGATGGCGCGCGCAAGAAGCTGCTCGAGCTGTTCGAAGCCTGGGGCCCCAAGGATCCTGCAACCATAAAAGGCCGCCGCTTACTCTCCGCCGTGCTTTTCTCGTAAGATAGAGCCATGTTCAAGCGACCCACCTCACCTGCCGAGCTGCCGGCGACCGTGCCGGTGTTCCCGCTTGCTGGAGCCTTGCTGCTGCCCTTCTCGCACCGGCCGCTCAATATATTCGAGCCGCGCTATGTCGAGATGGTCGATCACGCGCTGGCCGGCGACCGGCTGATCGGGTTGATCCAGCCCGAGGATACGTCGGAAGAGAGCCCGCGCGGCAAGGCGCCACTGCAAAAGGTCGGCTGCCTGGGGCGGCTCACGCATTTCGAGGAAAACGGCGAGGGCCGCTATTTCATCATTCTCGAAGGGGTGACCCGCTTCGAGGTGGTGCAGGAAGTCACGATGCGGAAGCCCTACCGGGAGTTCGCGATTTCCGCGGAGCGGTTTGCCCTGGATTTCGACCGCCTGCATGGCGAGGAGGCAGTGGATCGCCCGCGCTTCCTCAAGATGATGAAGGACTATGCCGAGTTCGCCAATTTCGAGCTCAACTGGGACGAGATCAAGAAGACCGGCACGGCCGACCTGGTGAACTTCTGCTGCATGGTGTCGCCCTATGGGGCGGCCGAGAAGCAGGTGCTGCTCGAAGCCACGTCCCTGGAAGCGCGGGCGGAAACGCTGATAGCGCTGGCCGAGTTCGAAATGGCCAAAGGCGGCAAGGCGGCCGCCCCGCTCAATTGACCGAGCCGGGCACAACGGCGCCGGGCAACAACCGTCCCCCAACGGTCAATCCGCGCTATGTGCTCGACCCCCGCACCCTCGAAATGCTGGTCTGCCCGCTGACCAAGACGCGGCTGTCCTTGTCTACGGACGGCACCGAACTGGTGTCCCTGGCGGCCCATCTGGCTTTCCCAATCCGCGACGGCGTCCCGATGCTGAGCCTCGACGAGGCGCGGGAGTTCGACGCCGAGGATCAGGCGGAGAAGCGTCGGCTGGGGGTGGGGTAGAACCCGCCTAGATCGGATGCCCGCTCAAGAGGCGCGGGCCGTTGCGGTCGATTCCCGCGGCGCGGCTGATGAGTGCGTCCTTCACCACCGGCAGACGGTCGACGACGCCGAGGCCGAAATCGCGCAGGGCGCGGACCGGCGCGACGTCGTTGGAGAACAGCCGGTTCATGCCGTCGGTGACGAAGGCCATCAGGCCGGTGTCCATGCGGCGCCAACGCTGGTAACGGGCGAGGACGTCGGGAGCGCCGTGGTCGAGACCCATGCGCATGGCGTCGATCACCACTTCGGCGAGCGCGGCGACGTCCTTCAATCCCAGATTGAGGCCCTGGCCGGCGATCGGATGGACGACGTGAGCGGCATCGCCGATCAGCGCCAGGCGGGGAGCGACGAACTGGCGCGCGAGCTTGAGGGTCAGCGGAAAGCTCTGCGGTCTTTCTTCCACGGTCACCGCGCCGAGGCTCGAGCCCATCACGGCTTCGATCTCCGCGGCGACTTCCTGCAACGATAGTTCCTTGATGCGTGCGGCTTCGACCGTCGTCTCGGTCCAGACCAGCGATGATCGGAGGCCACGGCCTTCGGCATCGAGCAGCGGCAGGCTGGCAAAGGGACCGTTGGGGCGGAAATGCTCGTAAGCGGTGCCGAGATGGTCGAGTTCGTGCCCGATGGTGGTGACGATGCCGGATTGCTTGTAGTCGTGGGTGAAGACGTCAATGCCGGCCATTTGCCGCATCGCCGAATTGCTACCGTCAGAGGCAATGACCAGGGGCGCCTTGATGATGCGGCCGTCCTTGAGCATCACCTTGCCGGGCGCCTGTCCGACGATTTCGACCGGGGTGATGAAGGTCGCCCGGCCCTTGACCGCGTCGAGCAGGGCTGCGGTCATGGCCTTATTCGGCACCAGGTGGGCGAAGGGCTCACCGGGCGTTACGTCGCCTTCAAAGGTCAGGAACAGCGGGCGCGAAATGTCGCCCTTGCCGGAATCGGTCAGCTTCATCCCTTTGACCGGCGAGGCAGCTGGCTCCATTGCGCCCCAAACCCCGAGCGACTCGAAAACACGACGGACTCCGGCGGCGATGGCAAAGGCCCGCTGATCGTTGGGGACGGTGAATTCGCGCCGGTCGAGCAGGGCGACCTTCACGCCATCCAGAAAGCGGGTCAGGGCCAGTGCCATGGCCAGACCCGCCGGACCGCCGCCGACGATTGCGACATCGAATTGCTCGTCCTGCATGGGGTCACCTTCAGTGTTGGAGCCAGGGCCTCGTGGCAAAGTCTTATTTCGGCCCTGCGCGTCCCGCGTGCAAGCGCCGTGGCGCCGCAGCGGTGCTGCCTAATTGTGCGTCAACATCGCTTTGAATGATGTAATTTTGGGCAAAAGCCTGCCTTGAGTAGAGTGGATGAGGATAGTTCCCAGTCGGTCCGCGCCCGAATTCATAACGAAATCATAAGGTTGGCGCTTGTGGCGAAACTTTGGCACGGCGCTTGAGTCTGTGTTGCCCATTGGGAACGTCCAAACAGCTAACCTAAGGGGCATCCATGAAACTGGTGGTAGCAATCATCAAACCGTCGCGGTTGGAGGAGGTCCGGCAGGCCCTCAACTCGCTCGACGTGCACGGCATGACCGTGACCGAAGTGAAAGGATATGGCCGCCAGAAGGGTCACTCCGAAATCTATCGCGGCACCGAATATGCGGTGCACTT
>JAEZKB010000171.1 GCA_023415605.1 Pseudomonadota bacterium | reverse complement strand
CCAGGACGCCGAGACCCCGTCGGTCAAGGCGATCATCGCCGGCGAGCAGTACTCGACCGTCTACAAGTACACCCGCGAACTCGCCAAGGTCACTGCTGACCTCGTCGACACCGTTCTCTCGGGTGGCACGCCGGAAGGCCTCGACACCAAGACCTACGACAATGGCGTCAAGGTCGTCCCGTCGGTGCTCCTGACCCCGTACGAAGTCGACGTGACCAACTACCAGGCTCTCGTCATCGACTCGGGCTACATCAAGGCTGAAGACGTCCAGTAAGCTGGACGCTTCGAGGGCCTCGCGCAGTCGCTGCGCGAGGCCCTTCTCTGTTTTCGTCACATTGAATAAAGTCCTGCGAGCCCGGCCAATGCCGCGGCGCGCGACAGAACTGAAGGTAGCCGATGGCCGACACCATTCTGGAGATGCGCAGCATCACCAAGACTTTTCCTGGTGTGAAAGCCCTGCAGAACGTCAATCTCGATGTGAAGGCGGGTGAGATCCACGCCATCGTCGGAGAGAACGGCGCCGGCAAATCCACTTTGATGAAGGTGCTCTCGGGGGTCTATCCCCATGGTTCCTACGAAGGCCAGATCATCTATCAGGGTCAGGAACAGCACTTCAAAACCATCCGCGACAGCGAACACAAGGGCATCGTCATCATCCACCAGGAGCTCGCCCTGGTGCCGCTGCTGTCGATCGCCGAGAACATCTACCTGGGCAATGAGCGCGCCACCGGCGGCGTGGTCGATTGGGACGAGACCCGCGACGGCGCCCGCGCGCTGCTGCAGAAGGTCGGCCTCAACGAGGACCCCGATACCCTGGTCACCAATATCGGCGTGGGCAAGCAGCAACTGGTCGAAATCGCCAAGGCGCTGTCCAAGGAGGTGAAGCTCCTCATCCTCGACGAGCCTACCGCGAGCCTTTCGGAAAAGGATAGCGCTCATCTCCTCGACCTCCTGATCGGGTTCAAGAACCAGGGCATTTCCTGCATTCTGATCTCGCACAAGCTCAACGAGGTCTCGAAGGTCTCGGACCGCATCACCGTGATCCGCGACGGCAAGTCGATCGAGACCATGAACAAGGCTGACATCAGTGAAGACCGCATCATCACCTCGATGGTGGGCCGCGCGCTCGACGACCGCTATCCGCCGCGCGATCCGAAGATCGGCGACACCGTGTTCGAGGTGAAGAACTGGTCGGTCTATCACCCGCAGCACCGCGAGCGGCAGGTGATCAAGAACATCGATCTCACGATCAGGAAGGGCGAGGTCGTCGGTATCGCCGGCCTCATGGGCTCGGGCCGCACCGAGTTCGCCATGAGCGTCTTCGGCAAATCCTATGGCCAGAAGATCACCGGCGAGGTCTATCTCCACGGCAAGAAGATCGACACCTCGACCGTACAGAAGGCGGTGAGTCACGGCATCGCTTATGCCACCGAGGACCGCAAGACCTACGGCCTCAACCTCATCGATCACATCAAGCACAACACCACGATCGCCAACCTGTTCGGCGTGTCGCGCTGGGGCGTGATCGACGATCTGGCCGAACTCGATGTCGCCAACGACTATCGCAAGAAGACCAATATCCGCTCGTCCAGCGTCTACCAGACGGCCGGCAACCTCTCGGGTGGCAACCAGCAGAAGGTGGTGCTGAGCAAGTGGCTCTTCGCCAACCCCGAAGTGCTGATCCTCGATGAGCCGACGCGCGGCATCGATGTCGGCGCCAAATACGAAATCTACACGATCATCAAGGATCTCGCCGCGCAGGGCAAAGCCATCCTGGTGATCTCGCCCGAAATGCCCGAGCTGCGCGGCATCACCGATCGTCTCTACGTCATGAACGAGGGGCGGATGGTGGGCGAAATGGCCACTGCCGAGGCCAGCCAGGAAAAGATCATGCGCGCCATCGTTCGCGCTGAAGGGAAAGCCGCATCATGACGACCGAAACCGCTTCCACCAGCACCGCACCGGTTCAGACCCAGAAGCTCTCCATCTGGGGCGCCCTGCAGGCCAATATCCGCGACTACGGTCTGCTGCTGGTGCTGATCCTCCTGATGCTGTTCTTCCAGTGGTCGACCAACGGCACGCTGTTCAAGCCGGTCAACCTCACCAACATCGTGCTGCAGAACAGCTACATCATCGTGATGGCGTTGGGCATGCTGCTGGTGATCGTGGCCGGCCACATCGATCTCTCGGTGGGCTCGGTCTCCGGTTTCATCGGCGCGCTCGCCGCCATGCTGATGGTGGGCTGGAAGTTCCCGCCCGAATTCGCCTTCCTCGCCAACCCGATCATCGCCGGCATTATCTGTCTTGTCGTCGGTGCGGTCGTGGGCGGATTGCAGGGCTTCCTTATTGCCTACTACCGCATCCCGAGCTTCATCGTGACGCTCGCCGGCATGCTGATCTTCAAGGGCCTGTCGCTCGCCATTCTCGCCGGCAAGTCGGTGGGTCCGTTCCCGGCCGAGTTCCAGCTCCTCTCCGCCGGCTTCATTCCCGATATCGTCGGGCCGATCACCCTGGTCGCTGCCAGCGAGGGCGTGCAGCCGCTGGTCCTGCACGGCACCACGCTGGTCATCGGTATCGCTGCCGTCGTCGCCATGATCCTCCTTGCCATCCGCACCCGCGCCCGCCGCACGGCCCGCGGTTACGAGACCGAGCCCTTTGCGCTCTTCGTCATCAAGAACCTGGTGATCGCGGCGCTGGTGCTGTTCTTCACCTACATGCTGGCCTCCTATAAGGGCCTGCCGAACGTGCTCGTGGTGATGGGCCTGCTCATCGCCGGCTTTGTTTTCCTTACCAAGCGCCTCACCTTCGGCCGCCGCATCTACGCCATGGGCGGCAACCTCAAGGCGGCGGCGCTTTCGGGCATCAAGACCGAGCGGCTGACCTTTTACATTTTCGCCATCATGGGAGCACTCGCGGCGCTCGCCGGCATGATCTACGCCGCTCGCCTCAACTCGGCGACGCCCAAGGCCGGACAGGGTCTCGAACTCGACGTCATCGCTGCCGTCTTCATTGGCGGCGCCTCGGCGCTGGGCGGCGTGGGCCAGGTTGCCGGCGCAGTCATCGGTGCCTTCATCATGGGCGTAATGAACAACGGCATGTCGATCATGGGCGTCAACATCGATTGGCAGCAGATGATCAAGGGTATCGTCCTGCTCGCCGCCGTGTTCTTCGACCTCTACAACAAGAACAAGGCCGCCTGAGGCTGCGCCTCAGACAACGAGCTTGGCCACCGGGTCACGAAGACCCGGCGGCTCTCCGACTGGCTGGCACCGCTGGTGCTTGAGGACTCTTACCGCGGCCCGGCGGAGCTGGGGCGGGACTAACCCACCTGCAGAATGTCGTCGGCAAATACGCCTGTGGCCTGGCCTGAGGAGGAGAGCTCGACAGACCAGCTGATCTTTGCCCTGGCGAGCTCCAGACGGTCCTGGCTGGAGACCACGACAACGATTTCACCGCTCGGTTGTCGACGGGCGAGATCGAGCCCTGCCTCATGCGCCGCCTGCAAAGCCAGCTCCGATGCGACCGCAAGCCCGGCGAGTTCGATCGGCTCATCGGAGCGGCGCGTGGTCAGGCCCTCTTCATAGTCGAAAAAGAACTTGGGCATCTGTAGCTCCTGCTGCCACGCGACACCCTTGGCACTTTCGGGGAACCTGTTCTTGATGCAGATCAAGTGCAGAAGGTCCCCGGAGCCCGCTAGTGCTGGAGCGTCGCTGCGGCAGAGCGTGCCGCATGGGTCACGCTCCCCGCCTCTGGCGCGTCCACCCGGCGATAGAGGGCATAAACGAAGCAAGAGGCTGCGAAAGCGAGCAGCCCCAAGGCGCCCAGAATGTAGAGTATGCCGCCGAACGGCAGGCTGCGGACCCAGTCCAGTGCCTCGCCGATGCTCCTCGCTTCTTCCGGGCGTACGGTGATGGCTGCATAGACCAGGAAGCCGCCGATAACGGCGAAGACCACGCCTCGCGCTGCGATGCCGAAGGTGCAGAGCGGAACGAGCAACTTCTCCCGATCGTGCGGAAGGTCGAGGCGCTTACGATAGGCACCAGAAAAGGCCTTCAGCAGTTGGCCAATAGCGGCGCCGATGATCACTAGACCAACAGCGCCCACAAGGTATGGTCCGAACGGCAGGGCCATCAGCTGGGCCGTCCAGCTCTCCTCGGACTGGCCAGTGTTCTGGCCGCCAGCCAGCCCAAGCGCCATTCCCGCCGCGAACAGGCCGAGCGACAGATAAGCCAAGCCACTGATCATCTTGCCGGTGCGCGCCAAAGCGTTCTTTGCGCTCTTCTCGCGGTGATCGGCGTTAAGTGCCCCCTGGGCCATGCGCCAGGCAGAAAAGCCCAGCAGTCCTACGGCCATCGCTCCGAGCAGTATACGGCCGAAGGGTTGCTCCAGGAGCGTCGAGAGCGCTCCCTGGCTGTTCTCCGCGCCGCCCCAGCCTCCCGAGAACAGCGCCACGCCAGCGAGAAGAAGGTACACCACCCCGCGTGCCGCGTAGCCAAAGCGGGCGAGGCCTTCGAAGGTGTTGCGAGGATGTTTCATGAGAGCACCTGACAAGGGAGAGTTTGGTTGAACGGCGGCGCGAAACCGCAGTTCCACGGCCAGACGTCCGTGCGACCTTGGTCGAATCGGCTGTCCTCGCCCATCATCAGCCGTCAGCATCACGCTCTCTGCCACATCCCGGTCCGGTTGCCCTTCGCCGCCGGGCGGTATAAACACCGGCCATCCGTAGGACCTTGACCCCTTCTGGATGAGAGAGATGTTGAACTCGCTTGATATTCCCAAGCGCCCCCAGGACACGCGCGTCGTCGTGGCCATGTCAGGGGGCGTCGATAGCTCGGTCGTGGCCGGGCTCCTGGCCCGCGAAGGCTATGACGTCGTGGGCGTCACCCTGCAGCTTTACGATCATGGCGAGGCGACGCACCGCAAGGGCGCGTGTTGTGCCGGGCAGGATATTCATGACGCGCGCCGCGTCGCCGCTGCGCTGGGCATCCCGCACTACGTGCTCGATTACGAAGAGCGCTTCAAGAACGCGGTGATGCAGCCCTTCGCCAATGCCTACCGGCAGGGCGAAACACCCGTCCCGTGTATCGCCTGCAACCAGTCGGTGAAGTTTGTCGACCTCATGGAGGTGGCCAAGGATCTCGGCGCCGATGTGCTGGCGACGGGGCACTACGTCCAGAGCAAGCTCGTCGATGGCCGCCGTCGGCTGTATCGGCCGGTCGATGACAGCCGCGACCAGTCCTATTTCCTCTTTGCCACCACGCAGGCGCAGCTCGATTTCCTGCGCTTCCCGCTGGGCGGCATGACCAAGCCGGCGGTGCGCGAGCTGGCGCGCGAGTTCGGTCTTGAAGTCGCCGAGAAGCACGATAGCCAGGACATCTGCTTCGTGCCGCAGGGCAAGTATGCCGATGTCATCCGCAAGATGCATCCCGAGGCGCTCGAAGGCGGCGAGATCGTCCATTTCGATGGTCGCGTGCTCGGCAGGCACGAGGGCATCGTCCATTACACCGTCGGGCAGCGCAAGGGTCTCGGCATTGCCGCGGGCGAGCCGCTCTATGTGGTCAAGCTCGAGCACAAGACCGGCCGCGTCGTCGTCGGTCCACGCGAGGCGCTGATGACCAAGACGGTCAAACTGCGCGACGTGAACTGGCTCGGACCCGATGCGCTCGCAGAGCTCGCGGCCGGCAACGGCTATCCGGTCGAGGTGAAAGTCCGGTCGACGCGGCCGCCCAGTTCAGGTGTCGTTCATCTGGCAGGCGATGATGTGTTCGTGACGCTCTTTACGGGCGAATACGGCATCTCACCGGGACAGGCATGCGTCTTTTACGCCGACGAATCCGACACCACCGAATGCCTCGGCGGTGGCTTTATTGCAGAGGCGGTGCCGCAGGCGCTGGTCGCGTAAGTGGCTGATCTCGCCATCGAGTCCATCGATGGCGGGCAGCGGTTTACGGTCCGCCAGGGCAAGTGGACGCCGCTCAAGGTGGCGGCCATTCCCTTCGTCGTCTCGCTGGTGCTCACCGGCATCGGGGCGTGGCTCGTGAACACTGGCGCCTGGCTTACCGGCTTCCTTGTTGGCGTCGCCGGCGGCCTCTGCTTCCTCCTCGCGCTGGTCTTCGGCGCCATCATGCTGGCGCTCAGCCTCGGCGTGCGGGAAGCTGCCGTGTTCGCCGTGGCCCCGGACGCCATCACGGTCGATGGCCGCACTATTCCGGCGGCCGATATCACCTCGATCCATCACGGCTCGCCGCGCTCGTCTTCAGGAGTGGAGATCGGCCTCGCCGGCGATCTCGCCGGGCTGATGGGCCTCGCCCTCGCCGGCCGCAGCGCCGCCGTCTGGCTGCGTGTTGGCGACCGCGCCATCTACCTGGCGCGCCAGATCAGCAAGGCCGAAGCGGCCGAAATCTTCAATGTGATCAAGTCGATTGTCCGGCTCAGTTAGCCGGCGCCGGCTCCGGCTGGGCCGGTGTTGCGCCCGGGGTCGAGGCTTCGCGCAACTGCTGGTAGTTGCTCAGCCCGCCCATCATCGCCGAAACGGTGTAGAGCACGAGCAGCACCCCGAGGATCAGGATCACGATCCGGCCGGGCGTCAGCTTCCACGGGCTCAGCGGCGCCGTGGCGACGGGCTTGTCTTGGGGCTTCTCGTCACTCATGGCCGACGCATACCACAAAAAACCCGGAATCGAGCCCCCAAGGATGCTGCCGCGGGCGGCGTCTCATCGGCAAGATGTTACGCGAGATGACAGAGGGATCGGACCTATCGGGGGCAATGGCAGCGTTCGTTGACCAGGCGGCGGTTGCGGAGGAGGAGGCTTCCGACAGCAGTCTCGCGCTGCTCGCGGCGCGCGGCGATCGTGCGGCGTTCTCCGAGCTCGTCGAGCGCCACTACGACTATATCTTCCGCATTGCCTGCAAGTGGAGCGGCAAGAAGTCGGACGCCGAGGACATCGCGCAGGATGTCTGCTTCAAGCTCGCGACCGCCATACGAAGTTTTGACGGGCGGGCGGCCTTTACGAGTTGGCTTTACAAGGTCACCCTAAACGCGGTCCGTGACATGCAACGGGCGCGCAGCCGCCGCGGCCGTAATATCGATCGCTATGCCGAAATCGCCCCGGACGAGGAACTGCCCGACCAGGAAGACTCGACGGCGATGAAAGAGATCTGGGCGGCCGTGCGGCAATTGCCGGATCAGCAGCGTGACGCCGTACTCCTCGTTTATGCCGAGGACATGAGCCACGCCCAGGCGGGGGAGATCATGGGCTGCAAGGAGACCACCGTCTCCTGGCATATACACGAAGCGAAAAAGACCCTGAGAGGTCTGCTATGAGTAACGACGATTTCGACGACAAGCTGAGCGCTTTGAGGAGCGCCCGCACGCCGGCCCCGTCGGAGGCCGCCCGTCGTCGTGCGCTCGATGCCGCCATGCTGGCCTTCGACGAAGCGCAGGCGGACGAAACGAAAAAATCTTCGCGCCCGACCCAAGGTGCCGGTCTCTGGTCGCGTCTCAGGTCCATCGTTCCACAGAGGAGTTGGATCATGGACACGCGTATCACCCTGGGGCTCGGCACTGCCGCAGTGGCGCTGCTGCTGCTGCCGCTGGGCTACCAGCTCTACACGTCCACCGCGATCACCCCGATCGGCGTGCCGCCCGTGCGGCAGCCGGTCGAACCCACCGTCGTGCAGCAGCCGGCCCAGCCTACCGCCGTGACGCAGGAAGAGGCGCCGGTGCTCGCCGATGAGGCGCGCCAGCGCGATCAGGATCAGAGCGTCACTACACTCAGCCAGGAAGCAAACGGCGCGGCGATGCAGAATGCGCCGTCGTCCACAGTGACGCTTGATACTGCGCCCCGGCCAGAAGCAGTGCCGCTCGGCGAGTCCGGTGGAGGCGCTACGATGTCGGCGCAGAAGACCATGGCCCCGGGTATCGGCCGTGCTGCGGCCGAGAGCGAGGCGCCCTCCGATGCGTTGGGCTCAGGCACGTTCGCGCCAGAGGCGATGCCCATGCCGGCCCCGGCCGAGCCGATGGTCGCCATGCCCAATGTGACCCCGACCCAGCCCTCGGGCGATGTCTTCACCTCGTTCAAGGAGAGCCCGGTCAAGATCGTCAAGGAGGAGCCGGTCTCCACCTTCTCGATCGATGTCGACACCGCCTCCTATGCCTATGTGCGGCAGGCGCTCAACGACGGCTGGATGCCCGAACCCGATGCCGTGCGCATCGAGGAGATGATCAACTACTTCAACTATGCCTATCCGGCGCCCGATACGGCCGAGACGCCGTTCAAGGCAACGATGCAGATCTATCCGACGCCGTGGAACGCGAAGACGCAACTGCTGCAGATCGGCATTAAAGGCTATGTGCCGCCGGTCACAGAGGACAAGGCGTCCAATCTCGTCTTCCTGCTCGATACCTCCGGCTCGATGGAAGACGCCGACAAGCTGCCGCTCCTGAAGCGTGCCTTCGGCCTGCTCGTCGATCAGCTTGGCGCCAACGACACCGTGTCGATTGTTGCCTATGCGGGCTCGGCCGGCGTGGTGCTCGAACCCACCAAGGCCACCGACAAGGCCAAGATCATGACCGCGCTCGAAAACCTCTCGGCCGGCGGCTCGACTGCCGGCGCCGAGGGCATCGAACTCGCCTATCGCCTCGCCGAGCAGAACAAGGTCGCCGGCGGCATCAACCGGGTCATCCTCGCCACCGATGGCGACTTCAATGTCGGCATCGACGATCCGGAGGATCTCAAGACCTTCATCAAAGCCAAGCGCGACGAGGGCGTGTTCCTCTCGGTGCTCGGCTTTGGTCAAGGCAATTACGGCGACGACACGATGCAGGCGCTGGCCCAGAACGGCAACGGCAATGCCAGTTACATCGACTCCTTCAAGGAAGCCCAAAAGGTCCTGGTGCAGGAGATGGGCGGCACGCTCGAAACCATCGCCAAGGACGTCAAGATCCAGGTCGAGTTCAATCCGGCTGCCGTCGCCGAGTACCGTCTTGTCGGCTACGAGACCCGGGCGCTTAACCGCGAGGATTTCAACAACGACAAGGTCGATGCCGGCGATATCGGGGCAGGGCACACGGTAACGGCGATCTACGAGATTACCCCGGTGGGCTCGGGGGCCGAGCTCAACGACCCGTTGCGCTACGGCACCGATACCCCGGCCGCCAATGTGCTGCCGGCCGACGAAATCGGCTTCCTCAAGATGCGGTACAAGGCGCCCGAAGGGGACGTCTCCAAGCTCATCGAGACCCCGATCACCAAGGCGCTCGCCGTCGACAGCCTCGACAAGGCTTCGGTGGACAGCCGCTGGGCCGCTGCCGTCGCCGCCTTCGGCCAGAAGCTCAAGGGCTCCAACTACGGCGACATGAGCTACGCCGACATCAAGGCATTGGCGCAAGGTGCCCGCGGCACGGACGAAAACGGCTACCGCGCCGAGTTCATGCAGCTCCTCAACTCGGCCCAGATCATCGACCAGCGAAACTGACGCGGTCTCCGAACAGGAGGCCGCCGCTCAACCCGCCCCCCGCGGGCGGCCTCCTCGGGCGCGGACCCGTCGCCACGGGTCCGCGCTCAATCACTGTTATGACCGACTGGGCGTGACCTGCATTGACAGCAGCCGTACCGCCAATTCCCTTCGATCCAAGCCATAGCCTAGTTCCATTGGCGATACGTGATCAGGCAGGGCCAGAACTAGGAGTATACGACCATCTGGGTCCGCGAGGTTTGACGGTATGACCAACCGGTGGCTAATCGGCGATCCACGCCGCAGCTCGAGTTCCGACAGCGTCGTGCTGCCGGCGCTGATGCGGACGCGCTGTCGAGGGTGGGAGTCGGCAACGAATGGCATGATGTCGAAATCGACGGCCCATGGTCCCGTGCCTTGCGGCTTCAGAACCAACCGAGCCTCCTGACCTATTGACCAAACACCCGTCTGCTGGGGCGACGTCCAGCCGCAGTTGAGGACCGCTCTGGCTGGTGCCTCCACCCTGGTTTCGCTGAACCACACGCGGCCGCTGGAGGGAAGGGTGCCCGCCACCTCCGTCGGCCAGCAGTCGGTGCTGCGCTCGATGTAGTAGGCGCGGTATGCGGCCGAAACCCTGGGGCTTGCGGCGAGCAGCAGTGCAACAGTGTCGACGGCGGCGAGAAGAGTGAAGAGCAGGTAAAGCGGCGGCTTACGCATTGTTACATCAGGAACAGCGAGCCATTGAACCAGCCGGATGCGATACTCGCCCCGATAACACAGCCTGCTATGCCAGTGAACACACCGAGCAGTCGACTGCTGCCCAGGACCATTGCGATGGCAATGCCGATCGGCGCGAGGCCTGCCGTAAAGCGCACAAGCGACATTGTGCCTCCAGCTAGCGAAATCATCAGTGCCAGCGCACTGAACAGCCCTGCCGCGACGTGCCCCCGCGCCACCAGACCGATGGAGACAGCAAGACCTAGCGTCGCCGCGACAGCACCGCTGATGCGAATAAGATCCCAGTAGCTGCTGCTCACCGGCATGGTGAGTGAATAGTACAAGACCTCGAGCGGGTTCCCGAGATCGCGGTCCCATCCGCGCTGTATGTGGACGAACGCGAGAGCATCACCGGTGTGCAAATGAAGGTAAATCATGAACAGCGCGAGGCCGAGGGGCGCCAGCGCCATGGCCACAAGCAATTGGGGTTCCCGTAGCAGGCGGGCCGGCCAGTCAAGCAGCGTGCCGCCCTCGCGAAGATGGTCGTGCAGCATCTGCACCACGATGCAGAGCGTCATCACCACACCAGTAACGCGGGTAGCTGAAAGTGCGGCGGCCCACAGGCCCGCCCCGAGAAAGTTGCGCTCTTGCAACGCGACGAGTGTCAAAAGGGTGAGCAGGACAAAGAGGCTTTCGGTATAGAGCGCCGAAAAGAGGAATGAGAAGGGGCCGGCGAAGAGTCCAACAACCCATAGCCAGTAGATGAACCTCCGCCCGCCAAACAGCGGAAGCGCTGCGAGCGCGGCGAGATAGGTCAGCAGGGTCGAAACGAGAAACCCGGCGAGCGGCGCGGATAAACCAAGTGGCTTGCCCACCACGGCAACAAGAAGCGGGTAGGCCGGAAAGAAAGCCCAGTTGGCACGTGTAGGCTGTCCTTCGTCGCCGATATCGGTGCTGTAGCCGTCGTTGTATATGCTGGCGTACCATTCGCAATCTTGCTTACAGAATGCAGCGACGAAGGCGCCGGGGTCCCAGCTTTCCTGTGTGACGACGTAAACTGTGAAGCGCAGGACAGTGGCCAGCACCAAAACGCCGGCCACCACAATGGCCGGCACAAACCGGCCAAGGCAGGTGGTTTCTTCCGTGGTGCTTAAGGGTGACACCCTGCGGTTAGGTGGATCCACCTGATGATGAAGACGACGTCGGCACTGTTGGTGCGGTCGGTGACCCGGTCACCGGCAATGCAAGTGTATTGTTGGAAAAGACCGACTGGTTGACCACGGGATCACACTCCCGAACCTGACGAGGAGTGTTGTTGATCATCAAATCGAAGCACCGAGTGAAACGGTTCCACTCACCGACGATGTCATTCTGGGCGTAGGCGACGGACCCAGCCGCAGCGGCGAAAGCCGCAAGGATGAGGATAGTCAGGCGTCGCTTTTTGGGGGTTCGAGGAAACATTACTGGACCCTTTGCAAAGTACGCCCCCCGGCATGGCTGACGATATTGCAGTTATTTTCGAGCCACAAGTGGGCTCAGCGGAAGCGGGCACTCGATACTGCGGGTTGCATCTACGCAGGGCCCCTTCACGCCCGTTTGTTCCAGTGTGGAAGCAACCCTCATCGCGTTGGGGCCGTTCGGCCACGATGCAGACCGAGAGCTCGCCCACCGCTGACCGTCTTTCTGGCATCGACGTCGCCCGGGCGCTGGCGCTCATCGGCATGTTGATGGTGCATTTCGGTCCCAAGGGGGGGACGGACATTCTCGGACGCCTCTACGCCTTGCCGCACGGCCGGGCCTCGGTATTGTTCGTGCTCGTCGCCGGCGTGGGCGTTGCGCTGCTCTCGTCGCGACCGGAAAAGCATGCGTACGCGCGTCTCCGGCTCTTCTGCTTTTCCTTGTTCCTGCTGCCACTCGGTCTTGCCCTTGAAGGATTGCGGCATCCCGTGGCGATCATCCTCCACCACTATGCGGTGTTCTTCCTGCTCGGCATCGCCGCGATCAGGCTCACGCGCCGCTGGCTGGCCGTCCTTGCCTCAGCCTTCACCATCGTCGGCCCATTGGTCTTTTTTGCCGGCATGATGGTGGCGCCGACACTCTTCGACCGGGAGAGCGCGGAGATCGGCGATCCGATGACATCGATCGTTTCGGCGCTGCTCTTTACCGGACCATATCCGCTCATCGTCTGGGGCGCGCCGCTCCTCTGGGGGCTTTGGATCGGCCGGCACGATCTGCGCGACCGCGTGTTGCGATTCCGACTGATGGGCGTGGGTGCCAGCCTGACACTTTGGGCCTATGTGCTGTCCGAACTCCTGTTCCGCTGGGTCGGCGAGCCGGGGGAGCCGCCCGACTGGCGCTTCCTCTTCGCCCACAGCGCGCATAGCGAGATGCCGTTCTGGATGATCGGGGGAATCGGCTCGGCCATATTCGTGCTCGGTGCCGTGCTCGAACTGTCGGAGCGTTTCCCGCGCTTCGTCGCACCCCTGTCCGCGCTAGGGCAAATGGCGTTGACTGTATATGTGCTGCAGATTCTGGTGCTCACCGCTGCGGCGCCTTTGGTCCATCACGATGCCGTGGAGCCCGCCATCGTTTCCGTTGCGACCTTCACGCTGCTTGCGACAGTTTACGCCGTGATCTGGCGCCAGGTGATCGGCCGTGGTCCCGTTGAACGGCTGATGCATACCCTCTGGCTATGGGCGGCGGGCCTACGGGCCGAGGAACCACAGCGGGCCGGCCTGCGGCCGTAGCCTCTACTCC
>JAEZKB010000044.1 GCA_023415605.1 Pseudomonadota bacterium | reverse complement strand
TCGGGGAAGAAGGACTTGAACTCGCCGTAGAGCTGGGCGGCCAGCGTCTTGTTGGGCGCCAGGATCAGCGCCGGGCGCTGCGTGCGGGCGATGACCTGGGCGGCGGTGAAGGTCTTGCCCGAGCCGGTGACGCCAAGCAGCACCTGGTCGGTCTCGCCGTTCTCGATGCCTTCGACCAATTCGGCGATGGCGGTGGGCTGGTCGCCGCGCGGCTCGTAGTCGGTAACGAGCTTGAACGGGATGCCGCCTTCGGACTTCGCCGGGCGGATCGGGCGGTGCGGCTTCCAGGCCTCGTTGCCCTCGACCTCCTTGCGGCCGTGGAGAATGATCTGCTCGAGCGCGCGCACGGTCGCCGAGATGCCAACATTGCCGACCTCGGTGCCGATCTGCGCCGGCTGCTGCGTGCCGGAGGGGACGACGGTGCCGCCGACATTGGAGCGGGCGGTGCTGAGTGCGCCGCGCATCTGCTCCATGGTCGCCGGGTCCTTGGCGGCGGCGCGCGAGATGTCGCGCGCGCTGACCCTGCCGGAGGGGACATGGCCGAAGCCGGCCTGCTGCGGCTCGCCCAAGCCGGTGCCGAAATCGGGGCGGTCGACGGAATTGGCCTTGGATTTCGGCGAGGCGAGGGTCATGCCGGTGACGGCGGACTTCTTGTTCTTTTTCGGCTTGTCCTGCGCCAACGGGCCTTCGGCTTTCTGGATCAGGCTCGACTGCTCCTCGGCGGCGCGGCGCGCGGCATTGTCCAGGGCCCGCTTGTTCTTCAAGCGCTCCTGCGGCAGGCGCTTGTTGGCGGTCAGGTCCTCGGCCTTTTCGATCTCGCCGATGAAGTCGTCGATGGAGAACTCGGCTTTACCGGGACGGGTCGCTTTGGGGGCCATATCGGGTCGCTCGCAAGGGGAGGTCGGTAGCGGACACCATAGATAGGTATCGCGTCAAAAATTGTCAGCAGGGGGAATGGTTCGACTCTCTACCACGACGCGAACGGAGAGGGAACAGGGCGCTCACCTGCGCGGATGGGCAGGACGGGTCTTGTGGCTGTCGCGTAGCGGCCTATGGTGGTGCATGTAGGGGGAGCAATGATCAGGAACGAGATCGGGGCGGTATTCGTGCCGGTGCGCGACGTGGAAGCATCGCGGGACTGGTATTGCGGGTTGCTGGGACTGCCCAAGGGTGAGGTGCTGTTCGGGCACCTCTATGTGCTGCCGATGCGCGATGGCAGCGGGCTGGTGCTCGACAGCAAGGGTTTTACCGGCCCGCATGACGGCAAGCCGCTTTTTCATTTCAACACCGACGACGTGCCGGCGGCTCATGCGCAATGCGCCGCGCTGGGCGTGGATGACCTCGGGCCGGTCACGGATGGAGCGTTCTTCACGTTCAAGGACCCCGACGGTAACCTGCTGATGGTGGCCAATGTGCCGCCCGCGCCGCGGTGGCCGACGTGAAGCGGCGGCGGCTCAAGACAGTGTGGAGGGGGATGCGGGTGATGAAGCATCCGGAATGGGTGCGGTACGGGAACCTGGGGCTGGCATTCGTGCTGGAGCTGGCGGCGCTGATCAGTTTCGCGGCGGTGGGCGTGCTGCTTTCGGGCTGGATGCAACTGGTGGGCGGCATTGTCGGGGCGGCGGTGTTCATCGGGCTCTGGGGCGTCTATGCGGCGCCGCGCTCGAGGCGGCGGTTGAAGGGCATAAACCTGCTCATCTTCAAGGTGGCGATGTTCCTCGTCGCGGCGGTGATCCTCGTGCTGATCGGGCAGCCGATGTGGGCGATGCTGCTGGCCGTGCTGGCGGCGGTGAACCTGTGGCTGGGCCGCGTGCTGCGGCAGCATTGACGCGGACGTGCCCGCTCAGTTCGCACTTCCCAGCGCATCCAGGCTGGCTTCGAGATCGGTCCGCCGGAATGGCTTGGGGAGCCGGGGGACATCTGGGTCCAGCCCCTCTAGGTCGGCATAGCCGGAAACGAGCAGCAATTTCGTCGGCAGGCCGCGCGTGCGTACTTCGCGCGCCAGCTCTGTGCCGGTCATGCCCGGCATCAAATGATCGGTGACCAGGAAGTCCGGTATCAGTCCGCCCTCCAGAAGTCCCAGCGCCTGTTTGGCCGAGTTCGCTTCGATGACCTGGAAGCCCAAATCCATCAGCATCTCGGCGGTGGCGGTGCGTACGAGGTCTTCATCGTCAACCAGCAAAATGGTGCGTCGGGCCGCATTCGTCGCTGTTGGCTCGACACGATCCTCGCTCTTGCTGGGCGCCTCGGCGGCGGTGGCCGTCGGTAGCCAGATTTCTACATTGGTGCCGACGCCAGGCTGGCTGCTGATGGTCATGCTGCCGCCCAGCTGCGAGGCAAGGCCGTGGACCATTGAAAGGCCGAGGCCAGTACCGCGACCCAGGCCCTTGGTAGAGAAGAAGGGTTCGATTGCGCGGCCCAGCGTGGCCCGGTCCATGCCGGTACCAGTGTCGGCAACCGAGAGCCGGATGTAATTGCCGGGCTTGAGCTGCGCGCGGTGAGGACTTGCCACCTTCTGAGCCGATACTGAGATACGGATCGTGCCGCCGGACGGCATGGCGTCTCGCGCGTTGACCACGAGATTGAGCAGCGCCATCTCCAACTGGTTGGCTTCGGCCAGTGCTGCCGGGAGATCGTCTGCGATATCCAGCGACAGAGCAATCTGGGGACCAATTGTGCTCGACAGCAGTTCGGCCATCTCGGTCACCAGCCGGCCGAGGTGGATCGGCGTCGGCTGCAGTGGCTGCCGGCGGGCGAAGGCCAAAAGCCGCTGCACCAGCGTTCTTGCCCGCTCCGCCGATTGCAGAGCGCCCGCCACCAGCTTCTGCTCACGTTCGCTGCCGATGCCCCGGCGCTGCAACATGTCGAGTGAGCCCAGAATCGGGGTGAGCAGGTTGTTGAAGTCATGGGCTACGCCGCCGGTGAGCTGACCCATGGCCTCCATCTTCTGCGACTGGCGCAGCGCTTCCTCAGCGACGACTTGCCGGGTGATGTCACGGCTGGAGCCAATGAGGCGCGAGATGCGGCCGGTCGTATCGCGGACCGGCACGATTGACGAATCCCAGTACTGCATCTGCCCGTTGAACTGGAACGCGTCGCGATAGTGGTAGGCCTCTCCCGACTGCAAGACGCGCTGGTAAGCCTGAACGACCTTTTCGTGTGTTTCTGCGGGCAGAAAGTCCTTGAGCCGCTTGCCCCGGATTTCTTCGATCCTAAACCCCACGCTGGCCTCGTGCGCCGGGTTCACCTCCTCGACCACGAAGTCCTCGTCCGGCGTCACAGCCACCACGAACAACGCCTCTGGGGCGTGCTGGAAATAGGCGCGGTACAGCGCATCGGCAGCGCGGCGGGCCTCTTCGAGCGCGTCGCGCTCAGCGACGGCCTCGGCAATGCGCCGCTCCAAATTCTCATTGAGGCTGCGGAGTTGTGCTTCGGCTCTCGCCCGCTCGACTGCCTGCCAGGTCTGTTCGACAATGTCCTGCGCCAGCGCCACTTCGGCCGGATCCCAGCGGTGTGGCTCAGGATGATGCAGGTAAAGCATGGCAACGAAGCGCTGCTCCTTAAAGAGCGGCACCGCGAGGACGGACCGGGTCCCAATGGCAGCGAAGGCCCCCGCAGAAACGCCAACACGGGGATCGGTCGTGACATCGTCGACCCACATGGTGCGCTTCGCCCTGAGTTCGGCGATGATTTCCGGACCGAAGTCATCCATGCGGTATCGGCCGGCCACACTGGATAGACGGCCGTCAGTCCAGTCACGCTCAACGATGACATCACGTGCCGTGGCGTCGATTTCGCCATAGCCTACCCTCGAGATGCCGAGTTCTCGTCCAAGTGCCTCGGAAGCGACGGCCATGATGCGGAGTGGGTCAGACAGATCGCGCAACTGCTTTTCAAGCGAGATGCGGAACGCGTCACGACGCCGTGCAATGACCTGCGAGGTGGTCTCCTGCACTGCGCAGAACATGCCGCGGACCTGACCATCATCGTCCACCGCCGGTGAGTAGGAGAAGGTGAACCAGGTCTGTTCGTCAAAGCCGTTCCGGTTCATGACCAGCGGCATGTCCTGCTGGAATGTCGCCTGGCCGCTCAGGGCCGACTGGATCAGCGGGCTGATTTCCGTCCAGATTTCTGCCCAGATGGCATCGAAGCGGCGGCCCAGAGCACTCGGGTGCTTGGCCCCCAGTATCTGGGCGTAGGCGTCATTGTAGAGGAAGCCCAGATCCGGCCCCCACGCGACGAACATGGGAAACTTGGATTGCAGCAGGAGACTGACCACGGCGCGAAGCGACGCCGACCAAGTCTGGGGTTGTCCAAGCGGCGATGTCGACCAGTCGTGTTCGCGCATCAACTGTGCGACTTCACCGTGGCCGGCGACGGACTGCCAGTCCGCCTGGCTAACCGACATGATTGCTCCCCAGAGTACCCTCCCGCGACTGGACGCCAGCACACCCGTGCCGCCAATAACGAATGTTAGATTTGGGGGTTCCAAGCTCCGATGTGTCGGACTGCTGGGGCGTGAAG
>JAEZKB010000318.1 GCA_023415605.1 Pseudomonadota bacterium | reverse complement strand
GACCAGTAGTGCGGCGGCGGCGAGCGCTATGCCGTAGGGCACGCCCTGCTTCTTGTCGTGCAGGCGATCGAGCCACTTGATGCGCTGCAGGCTGGCCGGCAGCGGCAGGTTGCGGAAGGCGAGCAGTACCAGGGTCAGTGCGCCACCCAGCAGGCCCGAGTAGACGATGTAGGGCAGCAGCAGGCTGAGGCCGAGCCACAGCACCGTCGCGGCGGCGAGCTTGGCGTCGCCCCCGCCGATCCAGCCGAAGGCGAAGAAGGCGAAGGTCACCAGCAGCACGACCGCAGCGCAGCCGAGATTGGAGAGGATGGTTTCCACCGGCAGCTGCACGATCAGCGCGACGATGAAGAATCCCACCACCAGCATCAGGACGAGCAGGTTCGAGATGCGCATGGTGAAGAGGTCCGAGGACGCTGCGAACACCATCAGCACCGGAAAGATCAACAGGACGATTGTGGAGAAGATCATCAGCGCTCGACCGCGCCGCTCGACACTGGCGCCCGAGCAGTCTGGGCGAACGTCGTTAACAAAGCGCCAATGAGAAAGGGGGCCGCCGGGGCCCCCTTTCGGAAACTCTTTGATCCGACGAGGATCAGGTACCAGTCGCGCCGTTGAGCTGACCGCTGATGCGGCCGAAGAGGCTCGAGAGGCTGCCACCGAGGGTGGTGGCGGCGGCGATGATGCCGACAGCAATGAGCGCGGCAATCAGGCCGTACTCGATGGCGGTCGCACCAGACTCGTCATTCACGAAACGAGCGATAGTGTTCATTGTTGGCTCCTTGCACACGTCATTCTGTGACAGCATCGAACGATACTGGCAGTCGGTTCGACAGGTCACATATCGAACATGAGTAGACGCTAGGCCGGAGTGATTGAGATTGCGTTAATCGGAAGCCGCGTCCGGCGCGCTATCAGGCCGGATTTCGTTATCATGTTCAATGCGTTACCGAATTGATCGGCATTTTATCGATCGCCTACAAGGTGGTAACATGACACCGCGAGCGACGCCTTCCAGCGCCGTTCTAGTGTCGTTTGCCAAATATTCACCATTCTGGGCAAAGCTTGATTTACGAGTTTGTCAGTTTCCGGTGAGTACCCAATGTCGATCCAGCGTCGTGTCGCCGCCTTTGCGCTAGCAGCCGTCATCGGCATTTCGGCCGTGCCCGCCTTCGCCGAGACCACCGGCCCGGTGAGCGTCAAGGTCAACATGGCCCGCATCCTGAGGATCAGCGCTCCGGCCAATACGGTCATCATCGGCAACCCGGGCGTGGCCGACGTCACCATCCAGGACTCGCAGACGCTGGTGCTGACCGGCAAGAGCTACGGCCAGACCAACATGATCGTGCTCGATGCGCAGGGCAAAGCCATAGCCGACACCCTTATCGAAGTGGTGCAGGCACAGGCGGATATCGTCACTGTCTATATGGGCCAGGCCCGCACGACGCTCTCCTGCGCGCCGGTTTGCCAGCCGACGGTCATGCTGGGCGACGATCCGGGCTTCTCGTCGTCAGTTGCCGGCTCGACCAGTATCGTGCGGGGCATGCAGCAGTAAGGCGCAAAGTCCGGCTATTCACTAACCTTGCCTTAGTGTTGCACCCGTAGGATGCCGCCAGCTTGGTGCAAGAAGCTGGAGCCATGACCAAACAACGCAGTCTGCTGCGACGGTTATTCTCGCCCGCCATCCGGCGCGGCACCGGTTTGGCACGCGACGACAAAGGCGCCGTCGCCATCGAATTCGCCATGCTGGCGCCGATCTTCTTTGCGCTGGTGCTGGGCATCATCGAGACATCGCTGACGTTCTTTGCCCAGCAGGTGCTTGAGAGCGCCCTGCAGGACTCGACGCGCGCCATCCGCACCGGCCAGTCGCAGGTCGCCGACGGTGCCTGGGACACGTCGCGCTTCCGCCGCGAAATCTGCAGCCGTTCGTTCGGCTTCTTTGCCTGCAGTGCCACCGAGGCAAGCACGGACCGGCTGTGGGTCAAGGTGACGCCGATCAGCAATTTCAGCGCCGCCACCCACCAGATCCAGCGGCCGGTCAGCAACAGCTGCAGCCTCACCTCGACCAATCCCCAGAACGACTGCAAGTGGAGCCTCGCGGAGGCCTTCGACGACGGCACGGGGTCGAGCGTGATCATTGCGCAGGCCTATTACAAATGGCCGACGCTCTTTAACGTGCCGTGGTTCAACTTCGCCGATCAGGCCGGCAACAACCGGCTGCTGAGCGCCGTGCGCGTCTTCAAGAACGAGCCGTTCTGATGATGAAGCGGTCCCTGAATCGCCTGGTTCAGCGGTTCCGGCGCGACGATCGCGCCGTGGCAGCCGTGGAGTTCGCGCTCATCCTGCCGTTCCTGCTGATGCTCTATATGGGCTCGATCGAAGCGAGTTCGCTCTTTACCGTCGACCGGCGTATCGAGGTGATCGCGGCGACCAATGCCGACCTCGTGGCGCGTTGGAACCCCAACCAGGGCACCATCACCAGCAGCACGGTGCGCGACTACTTCCGCGCCGCCGAGGGCATCATCACGCCCTATTCCACCACCGGCCTCAAGCAGGTGGTGAGCTTCCTCAATGTTGCCGCCGACGGGACGGCGCGCGTCGCCTGGAGCTGCGGCTGGAACGGTGGCACGCGGCTCAACGCCAATACGATCTATGCCCTCGACCTGCAGATGAAGCGGCTCGTTACCGGCGCCACGGCGGGTGCGAACGGCGCGCTCACCGGCGGCAGGGCTGGCTGGCTCATCGCCTCGACGATCGAATATTCCTATAAGCCGGTTCTGGGCATGGTGTTTCCAAACGCCCTGAACCTCACCAGCGAGGCGCTGTTCCTGCCGCGCTTCCAGGCGGCGCTGGCGGCGCCAAGCGGCGGTTGCCCGACGTAAGCGCCTGTGCCACAACCCGCGCATCTTTTCCGCGGGAATTTCTCATATGACCGATACTCTGGTGCCCGTCTTCGATCTGGGCGGCGTCTTTGTCGACTGGAATCCGATGTACCTGTTCCGCAAGCTCTTCGACACCGAAGAGGAGGCGCAGTGGTTCCAGGACACGATCTGCACCAAAGACTGGAACCTCGAGTTCGACGCCGGCGACATCTATGCCGAAGGCGTCGCCAAGCTGATCACGCGCTTCCCGAAATACTGGCGCGAAATCCAGGCTTACGACCAGCGCTGGAAAGAAACGCTGGGCGACTTCATCCAGGGCACGATCGACATCCATGACGAGCTGATCGCGCAGGACATCCCAACCTTCGCCATCACCAACTTCTCGTGGGAGAAGTGGGTGAGCTGCCTCGGCGACTGGCCGTTCCTCGAAAAGTTCGACGGCGTGGTGGTGTCCGGGCTCGAACGGCTGGTCAAGCCCGACCCGCGGCTCTACCGCCTGTTCTGCGAGCGCTACAGCCTCGCGCCGGAAATGTGCGTGTTCATCGACGACAGCGAGCCGAACATCGTCGCCGCCCGCAAGTTCGGCATGCACGGCATCCACTTCCAGAGCCCCGAACAGACCCGCAAGGAACTGATCGCTCTGGGGCTGCCGCTGAAGAAGAAATGAGGCAGTAGCCAATAGGCAGTAGGCAGTAGCTATTGCCTACTGCCTAACTCCTACTGTCTCACTTCGTGCCGTACATGCGGTCGCCGGCGTCGCCAAGGCCGGGGACGATATAGCCCTTCTCGTTAAGATGGCTGTCGATGGCGGCGGTGAAGACCGGCACGTCCGGATGCGCATCGGTGAACTTCTTGATGCCTTCGGGGGCGGCCAGCAGGCAGAGGAAGCGGAGGTTGTTGGCACCACGCTTCTTCAGGTTGGCGATCGCCGCGATGGACGAGTTGGCGGTGGCCAGCATCGGGTCGACGACGATGATCAGGCGGTCTTCGAGATTAGACGGCGCCTTGAAGTAGTATTCGACCGGCTGCAGCGTCTCGTGGTCGCGATAGATGCCGATGTGGGCGACACGCGCCGCCGGCACGAGGTCGAGCATGCCGTCGAGCAGCCCATTGCCGGCGCGCAGGATCGAGG
>JAEZKB010000274.1 GCA_023415605.1 Pseudomonadota bacterium | reverse complement strand
GTTCACGGGGGAGGGGGACCGGCCGGAGGACGGTGGAGGGGGCGCAAAGGTGCCCGCCCGCGCAAAAAAAGCGCCCCCGAAGGGGCGCAAAGTTGACCGGAGGGAAGTGCAAACACCCCGGGTCGGGAAGCTGGTGAGGTCAGAAGCCGGGCGGGCGGCGGGTGTGCCAATCGGTGGCTTGCTGGTAGGCGTGCGCGACCTTGAGCAGCAGGGCTTCGGAGCCCGGCGCGCCGCAGAGTTGCATGGCCACGGGACGACCGTCGTCGGTGAAGCCGACGGGCAGGGTGACGGTGGGCGTGCCGGTGGCATTGATCGGCGAGGTGAACTTGCCGATGAGGTCGAAACTCTCGGCCACCTGAGCCCGCATCTCAGACCACGTGGGGGTGCCGAGTTTGAACACCGGCATGACGAAGATGTCGATATCGTCGAACATACGGATCACCGCACCGCGAAATTTGCGCCGCTCGATGATGCCCTTGCCGATATCCACCGGGCTCGCCTGCCGGCCCATTTCGATCATCGCCTTGACGCTGGGGCCATACTTGTCAGCCTGCGACGGATAGGTGGCGTCATGATGGGCGGCGGTCTCGGCCATGGTGGCGGCCATGTTCATCTTGAGGAGGTTGGTGACCGAGGGAAACTTGACCGGCTGCGTCAGCGCGCCGATGCCCTCCAGCACTTCGACCGCCTCCTTGACGAAGCCGACCGTGACCGGATCTGCGTCCTCGGAAACGAAATCCCAGTCGGTGCCGATCTTGACGCCGCGCGCCCCATAGATGCCCTGCAGTGCGCCGAGATAGTCGGGCACCGGAGTCGACAGCGAGGTGGTGTCCATCGGATCCCAGCCGGCCAGCGTTTGCAACATGGCGGCCGCATCGGCGGCCGAGCGGGCCATCGGCCCGAGATGGTCGAAGGTGGCCGCGAGATCGAAGATGCCGTAGCGGCTGATCAGACCCCAGGTCGGCTTCACGCCGGTCAGGGCATTGGCAGCCGACGGGAAGCGGATCGAGCCGCCGGTATCCGACCCGATCGTCGCGTAGGCGAGACCAGCTGCCGCCGACACGCCCGAGCCCGACGAGGAGACGCCGGTCCAGAGGTCCTTCTTCCACGGGTTCACCGGCTCCGGGAATTCCGGGTGGTGCTCAAGCATGGCGCCTTCGGTCATGTGCAGCTTGCCCAGCGTCACCGCGCCGGCGTCGTTGAGCTTGGTGACGACGGTGGCGTCATAGTCCGGCTTGAAATCGCGATAGATCGCCATGCCGCCGGTGGTGGTGATGCCTTTGGTAAAGCAGAGATCTTTGACCGCGATCGGGATGCCGTGCATGACACCGCGATAGATGCCCTTCATGACCTCGGCCTCGGCCTTCCTGGCCTGGTCCAGCGCCAGGTCGGCGGTGACGGTGGTGTAGCTCTTCAAACTCTGGTCGTAGGTCTCGATGCGCGAGAGGATCGCTTCGGTCACCTCCACCGGCGAGATATCGCGGTTCTCGATGTGTTTGGCGACGGTGGTCAGCGGTTGATAGTGGATGTCGCTGAGGGACATGCGAGAAACTCCGTGCTGATGGATCAGGAAAGCGTCGGACGGCGCAAATGCCAGTCGGTGGCTTGCTGGTAGGCGTGCGCCGCCTTGAACAGGCTCACCTCGGAGAGGAGCGGCCCGATCAGTTGCATGGCGAGCGGCAGGCCGATCTGGTTGATGCCGACCGGGAAGGTGATCGTGGGGACGCCGGCCATGTTGCAGATGCCGCCGAAGCGTCCGAATAGCGGGATGCGTTCGAAGAGCTTGTCGAGCTCGTCGTACTTCATGCCGACCCAGGGCATGATCGGCGCCGGGATCACGTCGACCTGCTCGAAGATGTCGGCCAGCTCGCCGCGGAAACGATCCTTGACGATATAGGCGGCGGCGACATCGACGGAGCGATAGCTGCAGCCGCGCTCGATCACTTCGGCCAGCTTGCCGAAACCTTCCGGGTGCGCCTTGTAATGCGCCTCGTGGTAGCGAGCGCACTCGGTCTCCATGATGATGCGCTGCGAGCGCACCACATCGGCCATGGCCGGCAGCTTGATCGGCACAATGCGGGCCCCGATCTGCTCGAACACATCGAGGGCAGCCTGTATCGAGCCGACAATTTCAGGGTCAACTTCGGCGCTCACATAGTCCCAGTCGAGACCTATGCGCAAATCGCGGGCACCCCAGACTCCGTCGAGCGCCGCGAGGTAGCCCGGCACAGGTGCGGGCAGGCTCGTCGGATCGTTCTCGTCGTGCCCGGCGATGACGTCGAACACCGCGGCGGCGTCTGCTGCCGAGCGGCACATCGGCCCCACCGAGTCGAGGGTGTCGGCCAGGGTGAAGACGCCGTATCGGCTCACCCGACCCCAGGTGGGTTTCAGGCCCGTCAGTCCATTGGTTGCCGACGGGAAGCGGATCGAACCGCCCGTATCCGAGCCCAGCGACGCAAAGCAGAGGCCGGCCGCCGTGGCGACGCCAGAGCCCGAACTCGACCCGCCCGGCCAGTATCCCGCCACATAGGGATGGCGCGGCGGTGCGCCGAAGCCCGGATGATGTTCCGCCAGCGCCCCCTCATGCAGCGCCAGCCGGCCGAGGATCACCGCGCCGGCAGCTTCCAACCGCTCGACCACGGTCGCCGAATAGTCCGAGATGAAATCCTTGTAGGCGAAGGAGCCGAACGTCGCCGGAACACCCTTGGTGAAGAACAGGTCTTTGATGGCGATCGGCATCCCGTGCAGCGGCCCGCGGTAGCGGCCAGCGCGGATCTCGCTCTCGGCCTGCCGCGCCTGGGCCAGCGCCGAGTCCGAGGTGACGCTGAGATAGCTGTGCAGTTCGCTGTCCACCGCCGCTATACGGGCCAGCATGGTTTCGGTGAGCGTGACCGGCGACAGGGCGCCGGATTTGATCCCGGCCGCCACATCGGTCAGGGCCATATAGGGAAGGGTGCTGGTATCGAGCATGGGGGTGAGCCTTGGTGGGATCAGTTGAGCGGCGGCCGCCGCAGATGCCAGTCGGTGGCCATCTGGTAGGCATGCGCTGCCTTGAGTAGAGTCGGTTCACTGAGGTGTGGTCCGATCAGCTGCACGCCAAGCGGCATGCCGACCGCGGCGATGCCGCAGGGGAAGGTGATGCTCGGCACTCCGGCAAGGTTGTAGGGCGAGGTGAACCCAAGGAAGCTCTGCAGGTCCTCCAAGTGCCGGTCCATCTCGTCGTAGCGGGCCCCGACCATCGGGTAGACCGGGGAGATGAGAACATCGACGCCGTCGAACACCCTCAGCAATTCGCCGCGGAAGCGGTCGCGCGTGATGTAGGCCTTGGCGAGCGCCATCGGGTCCTGCTTGAGGCCGCGCTCCATTGCTTTGGCCAGTTGCGGTCCGTAGGCGGACTTGTCCGCTTCGTAGACCGACTTGTGGAAATAGGCGCTCTCGGTATCGGTAATCACCATCTGCGCCGTGGTCGCGTCGGTCCGATCGGGAATCTTGATCGGCACGATAGTGGCGCCGAGCGCCGCGAAGCTCGCAATCACCGTGCGGATAGCGGCGACGGTCTCGGCATCGACGCCACTCTCGAGATAGGCCTCATCCAAGCCGATGCGGAGGCCGCGGGCCCCTAGTACGCCGTCGAGCGCCGCCAGATAGTCCGGCACCGGCGCCGTGAGGCAGGTGGGATCCATCGGATCGGCGCCGGCAAAGGCCGCGAGCATAGCGGCGCAATCGGCAGCGTCGCGGGCCATCGGGCCGATCGTATCGAGCGAGTCGGCCAATGCGTGCACACCATATCGGCTGGTCCGGCCCCAGGTGACCTTGAGGCCGGTGACGCCGTTGGCCGCCGACGGGAAGCGGATCGAGCCGCCGGTATCGGTGCCGAGACTCGCATAGCAGAGCCCCGCCGCCGTCGCCGCACCGGAGCCCGAGCTGGAACCTCCCGGCCAATAATCCGCATGCCACGGATTATTGCAGCGGGGCAGGGCCGGGTGGTGCTCCCCGAACGCCCCCTCGTGGAGGTGCAGCCGCCCCAAAATCACCGCGCCCGACTGGCGCAGGCGATGCACGATCGTGGCGTCGTGGTCCGAAATAAAGTCCTTGTAGGCGAGGGAACCGAATGTCGATGGCACGCCCTTGGTGTGGAACAAATCCTTGATGGCGATGGGCACCCCGTGCAGGGGCCCTCGCACCCGCCCCGCCTCCAGCTCCGCCTCCGCCTGCTCCGCCTCCGCCAACGCCGTCTCCGCCGTGACCGACAAATACGAGTTGAGCCCCGGATCCACCGCCGCGATGCGCTCGAGCTGCATCTCCGTGACTGCCACCGGCGAGAGTTGGCCACTCTGGATCAGCTTAGAAACCTCGAGCAGCGAGGCGTAGTGGAGGGCGGTGGTGTCGGGCAGCTTCTCGAGCATTGGCGCAGCCTTCGTCGGATGTGAGCGCGGTGACAACACCCACCCTATACAACGACCAAAATTATTTGAAAACGATAATATTGAATGTCGAATTGATGGGCAGTTTGCCTGTTTTTTGAACGCCGCCGGTCGGGGAGGGTGGCCTATCTTGTTGTCATTCCGTCAGCTTTCGTCGCTTCCCGCCAACGCATGCCAACTGCGACAATCTGCGAAATCATAGCATTTTGAACATTTTAGCTTGGTGGATGTCAGCTATGCACTGAGCGCTATCGGCGCTGGCATGGGCTTTGCAACGTCACTTAGCAGCGCCGGGCCAAAGGGCGCGCGCTTGCAGGAGAGAGTCATCATGAAATCAAAAACGATGCGAGGCGTTCTGAGAGCCGCCGCATTTGCCGCACTGGCCGGGACCGGATTGACCGGTGCCGCCTCTGCGCAGGAATCCGTACTGCGCGTCGCCATGACCGCAGCCGACATCCCCGACTGGACCGGCGCTCCAGACCAAGGCTACGAAGGCTACCGCTTCGCTGGCTACACCATGTACGATGGCCTCGCTATCTGGGACCTGTCCAGCTCCGACAAGGCTGCCGACATCGTGCCGGGCCTTGCCACCAGCTGGGAGATCGATCCGGCCAACAACCTGGTCTGGACCTATCACCTTCGCGAAGGTGTTACCTTCCACGACGGTTGTCCGTGGAACGCCGATTCCGCCGTGTGGAACTTCGCCCGCGTCATGGACTCCGCCTCGCCGCAGTTCAACGCCCGCCATGCCGGTATGCAGGGCTCCGGCGTGGTCAACGTGGCCGGCGTCGAAAAGATCGACGACCTGACCATCAAGATCACCACCAAGACGCCAGCGTCGCTGCTGCCTTACGACCTCGCCATGTTCTATATGATTTCGAACTGCGGCGTGGAAGCTGTCGGCAACGACTACGTGAAATATGCCGAGCATCCCGCCGGCACCGGTCCTTACAAGTTCGATAAGCTGGTGCCGCACGAGCGGCTCGAATTGGTCAAGAACGACAAGTACTGGAACCCCGATCGCATCCCGAAGCACGATCGTCTCGTGCTGCTGCCGATGCCGGAAGCGTCGACCCGCGCCGCGGCACTGCTCTCTGGTCAGGTCGACTTTGTCGAGGCGCCGTCGCCCGACACCATTCCGGCCCTCGAGGGTGCCGGCATGCAGATCATCAAAGTGCCGTACCCGCACAACTGGGACTACTTGCTTCGGGTCGACAAGGGCCCGTTTGCCGACATTCGCGTCCGCAAGGCTGCGAACATGGCGATCAACCGGCAGGACATGGTCGACATGCTTCAGGGCATCGCCACGCCTGCGTACAACACTCTGATCGACAGCCAACCCTGGTACGGCTCGCCGCCGGTTTATGAATACGATCCTGAAGGGGCCAAAGCGCTGCTCGAGGAAGCAGGCTGCATGCCGTGCAAGGTCAAGATCGGCATTTCGACTTCAGGCTCGGGGCAGATGCAGCCGCTGCCAATGAACGAACTGGTCAAGGAGCAGCTTGATGAGGCCGGTTTCGAAGTCGAACTGATCCCGATGGACTGGAACGCGCTGATCGGTGTTTTCCTCGCTGGCGCGGACAAGTCGGAGTTCGACGGCATCAACTTCTCGATGGCGCCAATCGACTCCAGCCAGGGCATCCTCAAGAAGTGGATGACGGCCTACGCGCCACCGAGCTGCTGCAACTGGGGCTTCTATAAGAACGACGAAGTGGACAGGCTCGGTCTCGCCGCTCTCGCCGAGTTCGACCAGGCCAAGCGTGATGCGCTGCTGACGCAAGTCAACGACTTGGTCATGGCCGATGCACCCGAACTGTTCATCGTCCACGATCTCAACCCGCGTGCCCTCTCGCCCAAGCTCTCGGGCTTTGTCCAGGCCCAGAGCTGGTTCCAGGACCTGACCCCGATCGTGGTCGCCCCCTGACGAACGTCGCCGCGGGCGCACGGCGTCCGCGGCTCTTCCCGTCCACCGCCAACCTGGGTAGCCACCGATGTGGATGTATGCACTCCGCCGCCTGATCATGACGATCCCAATCCTCCTTGGCGTCACCATCATCTGTTTCGCACTTGTCCAGATAGCGCCGGGTGACCCGGTACAAAATCTGGTCCGGCCAGACGCCAATCCCGAAGATGTCGCTCGGCTGCGTGCCTACTACGGTTTGGACCAGCCGGTGGTGGTGCAGTACTTCGTCTGGCTGTGGCGTGTGCTCGGCGGCGACTTCGGCATGTCCATCGCCAACAACATGCCAGTGGCCGGCGAGGTGTTCCGCGCCTTTGGCAACACCATCGTTGTGGCGTTGATCTCGGTAGTCATCGCTTTCGTGCTCTCGATGATCCTCGGCGTCATCGCTGCCACCCGCCAGGGCGGCATCGTCGACAGACTGGTGACCGCCATTGCCGTGTTTGGCATCTCGGTGCCGACCTTCTGGCTCGCCGTGGTGCTCGTCATCATGTTTGCGGTCAACCTCAACTGGCTGCCCGCCACCGGCATGGGCTCGGGCGGTTCCGATACGTTCAACTACTTCGACTGGAATGACCTCAAGTTCGCGGTGATGCCGATCATCGCCCTGGCACTGCCGCCGCTCGCCATCATGACCCGCACCACCCGCTCCTCACTGAGCGAAATCCTCAATCAGGACTTCATCCAGACGCTGCGCGCCAAGGGGCTGAGCGAGCTAAGCATCATCGTGCACGCCGTGCGCAACATCATGCCCTCGGCTATTGCAATGCTCGGCCTGCAACTTGGGTACCTGATCGGTGGCTCGGTGCTGGTCGAGACGGTTTTCACCTGGCCCGGCACAGGCTTCCTGCTCAACAAGGCCATCCTTACCCGCGATATCCCGCTGCTGCAGGGCACGATCCTCGTGCTTGCCACGGTGTTCGTCCTCATCAACCTTGTCGTCGACCTGACTCAGTCGCTGGTCGATCCGCGCATCAAACGCATCTGAGGGAGCACCGAGAGATGACCGACATTCCGGCTGGTAGCATCCAGATCGACAGCACCCAGACAGCTCCCGCCACCAAGGTGCGCGGCTACTGGGGCAATGTCTGGAACAAGCTGAGATACGATCCCGTCACGCTGTTCTGCATGGCGCTGATCCTCATAATCATCCTCTCGGCGATCTTCGCGCCATGGCTGGCGCCGATGGATCCCGAAAAATCGTCCATGGCCAACCGTCTGCGGCCGATTGGCTACAAGAAATACCTGCTGGGCACAGATGAGCAGGGCCGTGACATGCTGAGCCGCCTTCTCTGGGGCGGACGGGTGTCGCTGATGATGGGCATCGTGCCCGTGCTCTTCGCCACATTGATCGGCGGGGCCTTTGGCGTCGTTGCGGGCTATTACGGCGGCAAGGTCAACATGGTGATCATGCGCACCATGGACGTGTTCTTCGCGTTCCCCTCCGTGCTGCTCGCCGTCGCCATTGCCGGCAGCCTGGGCGGCGGCATCGGCAATCAGATGCTGACCCTGACGGTCGTGCTCATTCCGCCAATCTGTCGCGTCGCCGAAACGGCAACCTCGCAGGTGCGCACATTGGATTTCGTCGATGCGGCGCGCGCCAGTGGTGCCTCGACAGTGTCGATCCTTTTCACCCACGTGTTGATCAATGTGCTCTCGCCGGTTCTGGTCTACTCGTCCACTCTGGTGTCGATCTCGATCATCCTAGCCTCCGGCCTGTCCTTCCTCGGTCTCGGCGTCTCGCCGCCGACCGCCGACTGGGGCTTGATGCTCTCAACGCTACGGCAGTCGATCTATGTGCAGCCGCTGGTCACCGCCCTGCCGGGCGTTCTCATTCTCATCACCTCTATCGCCTTCAACCTCGTCTCCGACGGGTTGCGCCAGGCCATGGATGTCAAGGCCTAACGGGAAGGAACCGGTCATGACCGACGTCATTGAAACGACCGACGGAAACGCTCCGGATCCACGCGATCGCGGTGGTCCGGCCCAGCCGATGCTGATCGTCGAGAACATCAAGAAATACTTCCCGATCCGCGCCGGCCTTCTCAACAAGAAGGTCGCCGAGGTGAAAGCCGTCGACGACATCTCGTTCTATGTGCTGAAAGGCGAGACCCTCGGTGTGGTGGGCGAGAGCGGATGCGGCAAGTCCACC
>JAEZKB010000271.1 GCA_023415605.1 Pseudomonadota bacterium | reverse complement strand
TGATGAACATCATTCTCGGGATCGTCGGTGCCGTCGTCGGCAACTTCATCCTGATGCTGATCTTCGGCGCCACCATGGGCGGCATCGTGGGTCAGTTGATCGTCGCTATCGTGGGCGCCTGCCTGCTGATCGCGATCGGTCGCGCCATTCGCGGCCGCCGTCACGCCTGAGTAGCCAATCCGGGCTGCGGGCGTGTCCCCGCAGTCCGGCTCCCCATAAGGTCGGGTTGCAGCAGATATGCGCTGGCGCATTATCTGCTTTTGTCGTTTTGAGGTAGGTTTGTCCGCCGGGCAGACTCTGCCCAACTCAGGACCCGCGCCTTGGTTACTTTGATCGACACCCGCCCCCGTCACCCCGAAAAGGTCAACCGGCCCGAAGCCGAGGTCCTGCGCAAGCCGGACTGGATTCGCGTCAAGGCTCCCGGTTCGCCGGTCTACAAGGAGACGCAGCAGATCGTGCGCGAGCACAATCTGGTCACCGTCTGCGAGGAAGCGGGCTGTCCCAACATCGGCGAGTGCTGGTCCAAGAAGCACGCCACCTTCATGATCATGGGCGAGATCTGCACCCGCGCCTGCGCCTTCTGCAATGTGCGCACCGGTCTGCCGACCGCTCTCGATCCCAATGAGCCGGCCAGTGTCGCCGACGCCGTGGGCAAGCTCGGCCTCGAGCATGTCGTCATCACCTCGGTCGACCGCGACGATCTCGTCGATGGCGGTGCCGAGCATTTCGCCCAGGTCATCCGCGCCATCCGGGCCGCCAATCCCAACACGACCATCGAGATCCTGACGCCAGACTTCCTGCGCAAGCCCGGCGCCCTCGAAGTCGTCGTGGCCGCCAAGCCCGACGTCTTCAACCACAATCTCGAAACGGTGCCGTCAAAATATCTCAAGGTCCGCCCAGGCGCCCGCTACTTCCACTCCATCCGGCTGCTGCAGCGAGTCAAGGAACTCGATCCGACCATGTTCACCAAGTCGGGCATCATGGTCGGCCTCGGCGAAGAGCGGAACGAAGTGCTCCAGTTGATGGACGACCTCCGCGTCGCCGACGTCGACTTCCTCACCATCGGCCAGTATCTGGCGCCGACCCGCAAGCACCATCCGGTTGCCCGCTTCGTGACCCCTGAGGAGTTCAAGTCCTACGCCACCATCGCCACGGCCAAGGGCTTCTCGCTGGTCTCTTCGAGCCCGCTGACCCGCTCGTCGCACCACGCCGGTGAGGATTTCGCCCGGCTCAAGGCTGCGCGGCTCGCCAAGCTCGGGCATAACTGAGCCCATGCCCGACCTATTCTACGAGCGGCACACGCCGCACCTGCCTGAGCGCATGTTCGACCTCGTGAGCGATCTCGAGTCCTATCCGCGCTTCATCCCCAACTGCAAGGCTATGGCAGTGAAGCCGGACCCGAACGACGCGTCGGTGCGCTACGCCACCATGACCATCAAGTTCGGACCGATCACCCAGTCCTATACGTCCAAGGTCACTCTCGACTCCAACGCGCTGACCATCACCGCCGTCGCGGTGGATGGCCCGTTCAGCTATCTCGACAGTAAGTGGACGTTCGAGCGGGAAGGCGAGGGGACCCGGGTGAGGTTCGACATCGACTTCAAGTTCAACAACCCGCTGATCGCTGCCGTCGCCGAACCCGCCTTCGCCGCCAAGCAGGACGAAATCATGGACGCCTTCGCCACCGAAGCCGACCGCCGCTTCGGGGACTAGGTCGGCGGCCTCGGCACCCTCCCTGCTGCGGCTCCGGCCGCGGAGGAGAGGGGACGGAGGAACCCTCTAGGTATCCCTCATCGTAAGCTTGTTGAACCACGAAGCGTGGCTAGCTCCCTACGCACTCCACTACCAGCTCCAGCGCCGCTAGCACCGTAGCCTCGCGCACCTGCTGCCGGCCGATGTCCCCAAACCGCCGCTCTATCACCTTGGTGCCCCCCGCCGTCGTGCAGCCCAGATAAACCAGCCCCACGGGCTTGCCCTCGCTGCCGCCGCCGGGTCCCGCAATTCCCGTCACCGCAACAGACACCTCGACGCCGGCCGTCTCGCGCGCGCCCTCTGCCATGGCTTCCGCCACCGACTCCGACACCGCGCCCCAGCGCTCGATCAACTCCTCGTCGACCCCGATCATCTCGACCTTGGCCCCATTCGCGTAAGTCACGTAGCCGCCGAACACCGCATCCGACGACCCGGCAATGCTCGTCAGCGCCCCAGCGATCAGCCCGCCGGTGCAGCTCTCGGCCGTGACGATCATTTCGCCGCGCGACGCGAGCAGGGCGATGACCTGCCGGGCCTTCTCCATGATCGCCTCGGAAAACATCTAGCCCTCCCGCGGCAGCTCGACCGACGCCACAGCTTGAGCCATGAGGCCTTCGCCGCGTCCCGCAAAGCCCATCTGCTCGCTTGTCGTCGCCTTGACCGCGACCCTTTCCCTTCCGATGCCCAGTACGCCGCCGATGACTTCCTTCATCGCAGCCACATGCGGCCCAATCCTCGGCGCCTCGCAGACGATGGTCAGGTCCACATTCACGACCCGCCCGCCGCGCTCGGCGATCAGCTTACCGGCATGCTCAAGGAAGATCGTCGAAGCCGCTCCCTTCCACTGTGGGTCGCTGGGTGGAAAATGCGTTCCGATATCCCCCTCGCCGATGGCGCCATATAATGCATCGGTCAGCGCATGCAGCGCCGCATCGGCATCCGAGTGGCCACTAAGCCTTTTGCTATGCGGTATCTTCACCCCGCCGAGCCACACCGCGTCGCCATCCACAAACTGATGGAAATCAATGCCCATACCGACACGCAGCTCGGTGGTCACGTGATGGATATCCATGATCCGCGCTCCGGTCATCAAGCGTTCAGCATTGGTGAAATCATTTGGACTTGTGATCTTGATGTTGTCAGCGGAGCCCTTGGTGAGCACCACCCGGAGCCCCGCCCATTCGGCGATCGCCGCGTCGTCAGTGAACGGCCTGGGCAACCGGCTCGCGCGCATATGTGCCGATAGAATCTGAGGAAATCGGAACCCCTGCGGCGTCTGCGCTGCAAATAGCGTCGCCCGATCCTCGGTCGCCGTGACGGTCACCCCATCCGTGCTCCGCTTGATCGTATCGGTCACCGGCACCACCGGCAGCGCCGCCTCCGCGCCACCCAGGGCCTCGATAACTCCTTGAATTGTCTCGCGTTTCACCAGGGGTCTCGCGGCATCCTGGATCAGCACCAGGTCCGGTTTTCGGCTCCCCAGCGCCTTCAAACCCTCGAGCACGGATCCCTGCCGCTCCGCCCCACCGAACACCGGCTCCAGCACCCTGGGGTCGGAAAACTTAAGCGCTGCATAGCGTTCCGCATGCTCCGGATGGATCACCGGCAGCACCCAGTTGATACCCTCGTGCGCCAGTAAGGCGTTGATTGTGCGCACCAAAACGGGCACACCCGCCAACTGCCGATATTGCTTTGGAGTACTATCCCCGTCCGCACTCGCCCGTTCCCCCCGGCCCGCGGCGACGACAATGGCGGCGATGGTCTTGCGGCTGGTCACGACAAAAATGCCCCTGGAAACGCTTGACCCTCGGTCTAGCCGCGACCGGGCAGGGCGGCAAGGGTTGCACGTGCCGCATAATGCTCATGCCGCAGGCACCCAAGCTGTTGCGCGGCGCCGTTTTTTGATTATTGTGCGGGCAATTCCGTCAAATGAGCAATTCTGGGGCATTTTGTGACTGACCTTGCCTGCGGCGTGAGCATCGGCCGTCACACACTGCCCAATCGCGCCTTTCTCGCTCCTATGGCCGGTATCACCGACGCCCCGATGCGCCGGCTGGCCGAGCGTTTTGGCGCAGGGCTGGTCGTCTCCGAGATGATCGCCAGCGCTGCGCTCACCACCGGCAACGAGGACATGGTCCGAAGGCTGAGCAAATCCGGGCACTTGCCGCATGTTGTTCAGATTGCCGGCTGCGAGGCCCAGTGGATGAAACGCGGCGCAGAGATCGCCTATGACGCCGGCGCCGACATCATCGACATCAACATGGGGTGTCCCAGCAAGCGCGTCACCAACGGCTATGCCGGCTCCGCGCTGATGCGCGTCCCCGATGAAGCGCTCAAGCTGATCGAGGCCGTGGTCGCCGCCACGCCGCTGCCAGTTACGGTCAAGATGCGCCTCGGATGGGACGAGGATTCGATGAATGCCGCCGACCTGGCGCGTCGCGCCGTCGATGCCGGTGCCCAGATGATTACGGTCCACGGCCGTACTCGCCAGCAGTTCTACAAGGGCGAAGCCCGCTGGGAATTGGTTCGTCCTGTTGTCGAGGCAGTCAACGTCCCGGTCGTCGTCAACGGCGACATCGTCGACCTTGCCGCCGCCCGCAAAGCCCTCGAGAAGTCCGGGGCTGCCGCGGTGATGATCGGCCGCGGTGCGCAGGGCCAGCCCTGGGTCGTGGGGCAGCTGGGTGCCGAACTCGACGGCGGCGCGGCCGCCGATGCGCCCATGGGCGCCGAACTCGTTGCCCTCATCCTCGAACATTACGACCTGATGCTCACCGACTACGGCACCACGCTGGGTGTTCGTGTCGCCCGCAAGCATCTGGATTGGTACCTCGAAGCGCTCGGCATCGCGCTGGAAAAAGAGACCCGCCGGGCGCTTCTCAATGCCGAAGACCCGGCCGCTGTCGTCGAGATGATCCCAGCCATCTATGGCGGCGACTGGAGGCAGGCGGCATGAGCGACTTCGGCACCATGTCCTTGTCGGTGCTGCAGGCTTTGCCGCAGCCCGTCATCGTCTGCACGGACGATCACACCATCAAGTTCGTGAACTACGCTGCCGAGGCCTTCTTCGGCGCCTCGCAGAGCGTACTGAGCCGTCAGAAGCTCGATGACCTGATCGCCTTCGGCTCGCCGATCCTGGGGTTGGTCTCGGCTGTCGCCGAGCGCCGCGCCCCCATGACCGAATACCGGGTTAGAGTGGACTCTTCCCGCTTCGGCGACGCTGCCAACGAACGCATCGTCGATGCATTCGCCAGCCCTCTCACCGAGTTCGAAGGCTCAGTGGCGCTGCTCTTTCAGGAGCGCACCATGGCTGACAAGATCGACCGGCAACTGGTGAGCCGCGGCGCTGCGCGGTCGGTCACTGGCCTGGCGTCCATGCTCGCTCATGAGATCAAGAACCCGCTGTCAGGCATTCGCGGCGCCGCGCAGCTTCTCGAGCAGTCGGTAACCGCCGAGGAATTGCCGCTGGCGCGCCTTGTCCGCGAGGAAGTCGACCGCATCGTCGATCTCATCGACAAGGTAGAAGTGTTCGGCGACGACCGCCCGATCGAGCGCGAACCGATCAATATCCACGTCATCCTCGATCGGGTGAAACTGCTGGCCAAGAACGGTGTCGCCCGCGGCATCAGCTTCTACGAGGAGTATGACCCATCACTTCCGCCGGTTTACGGCAACCGCGACCAGTTGGTTCAAGTCTTCCTCAACCTGGTGAAAAACGCCGCCGAGGCGCTGGAGCGCACGCAGAAGCCGGAAATCCGCATCTCCACCGCTTTCCGTGCCGGCATTCGCATTTCCGTGCAGGGCGTCAGCCAGCGTATCTCGCTGCCGCTTGAGATCGTCATCGAGGACAACGGCCCCGGCGTCCCTCCCGATTTGCTGCCGATCCTCTTCGACCCCTTCGTTACCACCAAGCCGAACGGTTCCGGCCTAGGCCTTGCGCTCGTGGCGAAGATCGTCGGCGATCATGGCGGCGTCATCGACAGCGACAGCCGCCCCGGCCGGACCCGCTTCCGAATCCTTCTGCCCGTTGCGAGCGGTGCATTCGTGCCTGAAACCGAAGAGGCCCTGGCCAAATGAGCCATACTGTCATGCTCGCGGACGACGATGCGGCGATCCGCATGGTGCTCAACCAGGCGCTGACCCGCGCCGGTTACGAGGTCCGCCCCACAGGCAATCTGTCCACCATGTGGAATTGGGTGAGCCGCGGCGAGGGCGACCTCTTGATTACCGATGTCGCGATGCCGGACGGCAACGCCTTCGACATCATGCCCAAGATCAAGAAGCTGCGTCCGGACCTGCCCATCATCGTGATGAGCGCCCAGAACACCTTCATGACAGCGATTCGCGCCAACGAGGTCGGCGCCTACGAGTACCTGCCGAAACCCTTCGACATCACCGAAGTCCTCTCCGTTGTCGCCCGTGCTTTGGCCGACGCCAAAAAGCCGACCGCGGCCGAGAAGAAGGCCGAAGAGCCCGGCGAGACCATGCCGCTGGTTGGTCGCTCCACGGCCATGCAGGACATCTACCGCGCCCTGGCGCGACTGATGCAAACCGACCTCACTGTGATGATCACCGGTGAGAGCGGCACCGGCAAGGAGTTGGTCGCCAAGGCGCTCCACAATTTCGGCAAGCGCCGCAATGGCCCCTTCGTCGCCATCAACATGGCCGCTATCCCGCGCGACCTCATCGAAGCCGAGCTCTTCGGCCATGAGAAGGGGGCCTTCACCGGTGCTACGGCACGGTCATCGGGCCGCTTCGAACAAGCTGAGGGCGGCACACTATTCCTCGACGAAATCGGCGATATGCCGATGGATGCTCAAACCCGCCTTCTTCGCGTGTTGCAGGAGGGCGAGTACACCATGGTCGGCGGCCGCACGCCGATTAAGTCCAACGTCCGTATCGTCGCCGCTACACACCGCGACCTGAGCCAGATGATCCGGCAGGGCCTCTTCCGCGAAGACCTCTATTATCGCTTGAACGTCGTCCCGATCCGCCTGCCGCCTCTGCGTGAGCGCGTCGACGACATCGGCGACCTCGTGCAGCACTTCCTTCGTTCCGCGCAGCGCGAGGGCGAGCCGGTCAAATCGATTTCTCCTGACGCCATTCGGCTGATGCAGAACTACTCCTGGCCGGGCAACATCCGCGAACTCGAGAACCTGGTGCGCCGGCTGTCGGCCCTCTATGCCGACGAGAGCATTTCGCTAGAGATCGTGCAGAGCGAACTCAACATCGCTGATCGCCAACCGATGGCGACCGCCGCCGGACCTGTGGATGTCTCGACTGCTGTCGAAACCCATGTCGCCCAGTTGTTGCGCGAACATGAGCCGAACCTCCCGCCTCCGGGGCTTTATCAGCGCGTCCTCGACCGTGTGGAGGCCCCGCTGATCGCCATGGCGCTCAATGCGTGCGGTGGGAATCAGATCAAGGCTGCCGACCTGCTTGGGCTCAACCGCAATACTCTGCGTAAGAAGATCCGGGCGCATGCAATCGAAATCGTGAAGCAGAGCCGCCGCCAAGGCTGAGACAGACCTGCGACGCCTTTGATCGTGCTGCGGCCGTTAGTGGAGGGCCGTATTTCAAGAGCTACCTCCTTATAAAGCCCAGCAAATTCTGCTTGCGGGTGTTTTCGTCGCGTCGTAGCTCTGCCCCTCTATTGCGTTTTTCTATGCTGCGGAGCCGCCTTCACCTCCGCGGATGGTGTCACATTTTAGCAACAATTGTCTTGAAGGCTTCCCCGCCGTGGGTCAAACTCTGTCCCATGATCAGCCACACGAACCGGTCCACTGGATGAGCGACGCCGTACTGGACAGTCCGAACGCGCCCGTAGAAGCGTCACCGGCCCGTCCGCGTCTGGCTTTCTTCGGCGGCCGAAGCCGGCAAGCGATCCGCACCATCGGCCTGGTGATCGTACTGCTCTCGGTGCTGGTTTCGTCCGGCTCGTTCCTCATTATGATTGGGGCCACCGGCATCGAACCGACGCCCCTGGTGTGGGGCATCATCTGGGCCGTTAACGGCCTTCTTGTCCTGCTGGTTGTCGCCCTTGTTACCACCGAGGCTACGCTGCTGGTGCGCGCTCGCATGCGGCGCGAAGCGGGGGCGGGGCTGCAGTTCCGCATGGTAGCCATGTTCGCCGTCGTGGCCGTGGCGCCTGCCGCGCTCGTCGCCGTGGTGGCGACCATTTCCCTCAACCAGGGCCTCGATCAGTGGTTCTCCGAGCGCACCCGCACCATGGTGGAGGCCTCACGCCTCGTCGCTCGCTCCTATATGCTCGAACACGCGCAGGTGCTGCGCGATGACATCATCTGGGTGGCGACGGAGCTTGAACAGGCCCGCGGGACCTTTGGAGAAGATCGCGAGAAATTCCAGCGTATTCTCACGGCACTCGCCATTACCCGCTCGTTGCCGTTCACTTCTCTGATCTCCAGCGATGGCGATACCTTGATGCGCGCTCAGATCAACGTGCAGGGCACGCCGCCACGTATCCCGGAAGGCCTGACCGCGGGCGTGGACGTCGGTCAGCCGACCCTCATCAACCCCGGCAGTACCAATCTGGTCGGCGCCGTCGTGAAGCTGCGCGGTTATGACGACACCTTCCTCTTCGTCGCCCGTCCGGTGGACCAGGAAGTGCTCGAGTTCATGCGTCTGACGGACGAGAACATCACCGAGTACCGGGACTACGAGTCCAATCGGCTGGTGTTCCAGATCACCTTTACCATCATGTATGTCGGCTTGGCGCTCGTTCTGCTGCTGGCAGCGCTCTGGATCGGCATCGCGCTCGCAAACCGTTTCGTGGATCCGATCCGAAACCTTATGATCGCGTCCAACCGTGTTTCCGAGGGCGATCTCGACGTGCAGGTGCCGGTTCAGGAGGGCAGGGGCGATCTGCGCGACCTCTCCAACCGCTTCAACACCATGACGCAGCAGCTCAAGACGCAACGCGTCGCCCTGATGCAGGCCAGCGAGACCAACGAAAAGCGCCGCCAATTCACCGAGGCCGTGGTGGAGGGCGTGTCGGCAGGTATCGTCGGGCTAGATGCGTTCGGGGCGATAACCCTGGTCAACGCCCGCGCGGCCGAGATGGTTGGCAGCGACGAAATCACCTTGGTGGGGCAGCAGATCGGCGAGGTGATCCCGGCACTAGCGCCAATCATCGAGCGGGCGAAATCGGCCCGCCGCGGCCAGATCCGCGATCAGATCGAAATCGGATCGGGGCCAGACTACCGCACCTACCAGGTCCAGCTGACGCGCGAAGGCACCATGGCCGAGTCCAAAGGCTACGTCGTCACGCTCGACGACATCACCGATCTGCTTTCGGCCCAGCGTACCGGCGCTTGGGCAGACGTCGCCCGCCGCATTGCGCACGAAATCAAGAACCCGCTGACTCCGATCCAGCTCTCGGCCGAGCGCCTGCGACGCCGCTATGCGTCAAAACTGGCGGACGATTTCGACGTCTTTGACAAGTGCATCAACACCATCATCCGGCAGGTCGGCGATATCGGCAGGATGGTCGACGAGTTTTCGTCCTTCGCCCGCATGCCCGAGGCAAAGCTCGAAAAGGGCGACCTTTCGGATGCAGTGCGTCAATCGGTTTTCCTCGAAAGCGTGCGGCTGCCTGAAGTGAAGGTCACCGTGGACCTTCCGGATGAGCCGATCCTGGCCTGGTTCGATAACCGGCTGATCAGCCAGGTACTGACCAACCTCATCAAGAACGCCGTAGAGGCCATAGAAGGGGCCGGGCTCGAGGCCATCAAGGACCCTACAATCGTCGCTTCGGCACGGATCGAGGGCGAAATGGTGCGGGTCTCTATCTCTGACAACGGCAAGGGGTGGCCCAAGGAAAACCGGAACCGGCTGCTTGAACCCTACATTACGACGCGCGAGAAGGGCACCGGCCTCGGCCTCGCCATCGTGGCGAAAATCATCGAGCAGCATGGCGGCAAGGTCGAACTGATCGACGCCGAGCCGGACGAAAGCGGCCGGGTGGGGGCGTGCTTCACGTTCACCCTGCCGTTGCGTGGACCCGATAGGGACGAAACTGAGCCGGCAAGTACGCCGGTGGCTGAAGCAGCAGCCGAGACGGCGAAGGAAGCGGGTGGGGCGACACCTGAGGCGGAAAAGCAAGAGGAGCCGCAATTGCAAGCGGTCGAAACTACCTGATGGCGCTCGATATCCTGATCATCGATGACGAAGACGATATTCGCGACCTGATCGCCGGTATTCTGGAAGACGAAGGATACGAGACCCGGCAGGCCCATGATGCCGATTCCGGTCTCAACGAAATTGCCCGGCGCCGCCCCAGCCTCGTGTTCCTCGACATCTGGATGCAGGGTTCTCGGCTGGACGGCTTGCAACTGCTCGACGTGTTCCAGAGCCAGCACCCCGATATGCCGGTGGTGATGATATCGGGCCATGGCAACGTCGAAACGGCCGTTTCGGCGATCCGCCGCGGTGCTTACGACTATATCGAAAAACCTTTCAAGATCGACCGGCTACTGCTGATTACGCAGCGCGCCATGGAGGCGACGCGCCTCAAATCCGAAGTCGCGGACCTGCGCGAACGGAGCACCAGCAAGGCAACCGAGATGGTCGGTTCCTCTCCGGCGCTGCAGCAAGTGCGGGGCATCATCGACAAGTCTGCGCCGACCAACTCGCGCATCTTCATCGCCGGGGCTTCCGGCACCGGCAAGGGTCTCGTAGCCCGCCAGTTGCATATGCGCTCGCAGCGCGCCGAAGCGCCGTTTGTCGAGATCAACTGCTCGCTCTATTCACCCGACGAAGTGCAGGTCGTCCTTTTCGGTCGCGAGACGCGGGAAAAGACCGGAGTCCTCCGAACCGAGGTCGGCGCGCTCGAACGCGCGCATGGCGGCACGCTCTATCTTTCCGAAGTCGTTTCGCTGCCGGCGACAGCACAGCAGTCGCTGTTGCGTACTCTGGTCGAGAACAAGTTCAACCGCGTCGGGGGCACGGTGCCGGTGCCGATCGATGTGCGCATCATTTCGTCGAGTTCGCAGAACGTGGCGCAGCTCATAGAAGAGGGCCAGTTCCGTTCCGACCTCTTCCATCGCCTGTCGATCGTCCCGATTCAACTACCCCCCCTCAAGGAGCGTCGGGAGGACGTTCCGCCGCTGGTCGATGTGATCATCGAGCAGATCTGCCGCATGCACAACCTGCGCAGCCTCTCCGTTGGTGCCGACGCGGTCGCTGTGCTGCAGGCGCAGGATTGGCCGGGCAACGCCCGCCAGCTCCGTAACTCGATCGAGCGACTCCTGATCCTCGTCAAGGACCAGGCGCCCTCAGATGGCGTCATTACCGCCGCGCTGCTCCCATCCGACATCGGCGAGGTGCTGCCGACAGTGGGCGATACCGACGGTTCGGCCCACCTGATGAGCCTGCCGCTGCGCGAGGCGCGCGAGGTTTTCGAGCGGCAGTATCTCTTGGCGCAGATCGAACGCTTCGGCGGCAATATCTCCAAGACTGCAGAATTCGTCGGCATGGAGCGCAGCGCATTGCACAGGAAGATCAAGTCGCTGGGGCTCTAGTTCTGGCGGGTAGGCATCAAATTTGAACTATGCCATACTTGCTCTTCGAGTGGGTCTAGACGAGCAGGGCGCAGCGGCGGCGGGCCGGTGTCCGAGCGACAATAAGCACTGGCCTTAGGGGCCAAGAACATTGAACCACGAACGCGAAAAGAGGCCAAAAATGCCCGGCGAAAAAACGCAGAACCTTCAGGATGCCTTCCTCAACCACGTCCGCAAGCAGAAGGTCCCGGTCACGATCTTTCTAGTGAACGGCGTCAAGTTGCAGGGCGTGATCACCTGGTTCGACAATTTCTGCCTCCTGCTGCGCCGCGATGCGCAGTCCCAGCTGGTCTACAAGCACGCCATTTCGACCATTATGCCGGGCGCGCCGATCCAGCTCTTTGATCCGGAGCATGTGGGCGACGATTGATCGCCCAGCCCTTATGACCGACGATTTCGACGACGAGAACCGCAAGGGCGGTCCGCAACAATTCATCGACCACCGCGCGGCGCCGACCCGCGTCGGCCTGATCGTGCCCGATGTGCGGGGCAGGGCCTATACGCACTCGATTGAAGCCCGGCAGGCCGAGTTCGAGGGCTTGGCCGGCGCCATCCGCGTCGAGATATTGTTCTCTGAAGTCGTCAAGGTGCGTGAGATCAAGCCGGCGACCTTTATCGGCGGCGGCCACGTCGAGGAGTTTGCTCGGCGGGTGAAGGAAGACAAGATCGAACTTCTGCTCGTCGATGCGCAGTTGCACCCGATCCAGCAGCGCAACCTCGAAAAGGAAACCGGCGCAAAGGTGCTCGACCGCACCGCACTGATTCTGGAGATCTTCGGCGAACGCGCAGCCACCCGCGAAGGTGTGCTGCAGGTCGAACTCGCCCATCTCAACTACCAGAAGAGCCGGTTGGTCCGTTCGTGGACCCACCTCGAGCGCCAGCGCGGCTCGGGTGGCTTCGGCTTCATGGGCGGCCCCGGTGAAACCCAGATCGAAAGCGACCGCCGCCAGCTGCAGGACCGCATCATCCTGCTCGAGGACCGCATCGAGAAGGTGCGCAAGACACGCAGCCAGCAAAAGGGCAAACGCGACGAAGTCCCGTTCCAGATCGTCGCCCTCGTTGGTTATACCAATGCCGGCAAGTCGAGCATCTTCAATGCATTGACCGGAGCAGGGGTGTTCGCCAAGGACCTGCTCTTCGCCACTCTCGACACCACCGTTCGCAAGATCGAGCTGCCGCACGGCCGCGAAGTGATGCTCTCAGATACGGTGGGTTTCGTTGCTGACTTGCCGACCGAACTCGTTGCCGCCTTCCGGGCGACGCTTGAGGAGGTGGTCGATGCCGACGTGATCCTTCACGTACGCGACGTTGCCAACCCTGATCACGCCGCACAGGCGCAGGACGTGCTCAAAGTGCTCGGCGAGCTGGGTGTCACCAGCGACCAGGTCCCGATCATCGAGGTGTGGAACAAGGTCGACCTCTTGCCAGTCGATGAGGACGGTAACCGCATCATCGAAGCAGCGACCATCGGCAAGGTCTACTCCAGTGTGCCGGTTTCGGCCCAGACCGGCGAGGGTTTGGAGACACTGAGGCTGAAGATCGAGGAGGCACTGTCCACCCGCAGCCGTACCTATCGCGTGCACATCCCGCACACTGCCGGCGCTGATGTCGGCTGGCTATATGGCCATGCCGAAATCATCAATCGCGAGGAGCCGGACGACGAGGGACAGACCTACGAGGTCCGCGTCGAGCCGCGCCACGCTCATGCATTTGCCGACCGGTTCGGCGGTCGCATTCAGCAATAGGCCAGTTGACCTAGAGCTTGTCGGCGGCCCTAATCTCGTTCCAGTAGCCGTGTAGCCGCTCTAGCCCGGCTTCCGACAGCGACACGCCATCCTCGGCGGCGCGCTTTTCGACATAGTGGAAGCGCCGGGTGAACTTGAAGTTGGCGTCCCGCAGCGCGGATTCCGCCTCGACGCCGAACTTCCGCGCCAGGTTGGCGACGGCGAACAGCAGGTCGCCCAGTTCCTCCGCGATCCGCTCCTTCTCGTCGGCCGCGGCGACGGTCTCGACCTCGTCGAGTTCCTCGCGCACCTTGGCCAGCGTCTGCCGCCAGTCCGGCCAGTCGAACTGAACGGAGGCCGCGCGTTTGCTCAGTTTCTCGGCTCGCGCCAGCGAGGGCAGGGTGAGCGGCACATCGTCGAGCACCGAGGCTTCCGTCCCGCGCTTTTCGGCCTTCCTTGCGCGCTCGTCCGCCTTGATGACATCCCACTTAGCCTTGGCACCGCCGGCGTTGCGCGCCGCCTCTTCACCGAACACATGCGGATGCCGGCGGATCAGCTTTTCGGTGATGGCCTGAACAACGTCCCCAAGGTCGAAAAGACCTTTCTCCGAAGCCATTTGCGCGTGGTAGATCGGCTGCAGCAGCAGGTCGCCGAGTTCCTCGCGCAGGTCGTCGTAGTCACCGCGCTCGATCGCATCGGAGACCTCGTAGGCTTCCTCGATGGTGTAGTGCCGGATAGTCGAGAAATCCTGCTCCAAATCCCAGGGACAGCCACCATCGGGGTTGCGGAGCGCGGCCATGATTTCGACCAGGCGGGAAATGTCGCGGGAGGGCTGCATCAGGGGAAACCTCGGCAAAAAGAGTCGATGCAGCATAGCTTTTGCTGGTGCCGGACTCGACAAACATTTGCGCTTCTGTGCATCCAGATAGCCATGAGCGCCAAGCCTTACGTCATCGACGAACTGATCTCCGCCAAGGCCATCGCCGCCCGTGTCGAGGCGTTGGCTAAGGAGATTTCGGAGCATTATGCCGATACCGAGAAGCTGACGGTGGTGGGGCTCTTGCGCGGGTCGTTCGTGTTTATCGCGGACCTGGTGCGCGAGCTGGATCTGCCGGTCGAGGTCGATTTCCTCGAGGTTTCGAGCTACGGAAACTCAACCGAATCAAGCCGAGAAGTGCGTATTCTCAAAGACTTACGCGGCGAGATCGAGGGCAGGGACGTTCTACTGGTCGAGGACATCGTCGACACCGGGCATACCCTCCGGCACGTGCTGGATATCCTCGCGACCCGGCATCCAAAGCGCTTGGAGGTCTGTGCGCTGCTGGACAAGCCGTCCCGGCGCGAGGTGGATGTCAGGGCCAAATGGATCGGCTTTGAAATTCCTGACAAATTCGTCGTCGGCTACGGCATCGACTATGCACAGAGGAACCGCAACCTGCCGCATATCGGTGCCGTCCGCTTCGTCTAGAAGTGCAACAAAGTCCACACGTTGACACTCAGGTGAGCGTCAGCGCGGGCCATGAACTTTCATCACGCGACGGTCAGCCGCGTGTCGTTCGTCACACGATGTCGAACTCGGCGCGGTGATTTCCGAGCACGGCCACTGCGTGACCGGTCCCCGATGTCGGCACCAAACCGCAGACCGAACCGGTGGTGATGATCGTGCCGGCCTTGAGCGGATACTCCGGCCGCTGCGCCTTGGCGTAGGCGACGAGAGACGCCAGCACCGACCCGAAACCATGCTTGGCCGGCGCGGAATAGATCTGCTGGCCGGCGAATTCGACCGTCACGTCGAAATTATCGAGGTCGGCGCCGGGCTCGCGCTCGGTGGGGTTGATGACATACCCGTACGCCGCCATGCTGTCGGCGAGGCCTCCGTCGAAGCCCGCGATGCTGCGGTCGATGAAGCGCGTGCCGCAAACCTCCATGCCGACGAAGTAGTGGTCGATAGCTTCTACCAGGTCGATGTCGTCGGTGCCGTTCGGCACGTCCTGGCGCAGCACTACGCCGACTTCGACCTCGAGCCCGATGATGTTGGCGAACGGCAGCTGCAGTGAACTGGACTGGCCCACGCGCGAGGCAAAGATGGGCGCCACGGCGCCAGTGCCGTCGGGCGCGACGGCCGTCTTGTAGAGGCCTGGCTTTTCACCCAGCGCCACCATCACTCCATGCTGCACCCGGTACGCGGCCTCACGATCAAGGGTGGAGTAGGCCGCGGCATCGACAGGTCGAGTACCGCTGCGCTGCGCATCGACAAGCTGCTGGATGAGGGTGGCTTCATTGGACATCGACATGTATCCGTCATTCGCATAAGATATATTATGGAACTTTTTAGTGTGGCTGTTTATGCGCTGCACAGCCGGCGTTCCCTCGAATTTGCGGCTCAGACCTTAGCCACAGCCTCAATCCAGAACCAGTGCAGATTCCGCCACTTGACCGAAAACCCTCACCACCTTTGGTCGCAGCATGTTCTACCCCAGGCACTGCTTTGCCTTGCCGGCTGCTTTGGCGCGACGCGCGTC
>JAEZKB010000262.1 GCA_023415605.1 Pseudomonadota bacterium | reverse complement strand
GAACTGGGCTGCGGCTACTTCAACGCCGCCAGTGTGGCGGTCGCCACGCCGGTCGATGGCGTGCATCTCGACGCCAAAAATACTCGCGCGATCGGTGAGGGGCTCGTACCGGTCGTCAAATCCCAGCTCGGTCTATAGGGGAGTCCCAATGGCCAATTCCTACGATCTCATCGTCATCGGGGCCGGCCCGGGCGGCTATATCGCCGCCATCCGCGGCGCCCAGCTGGGCATGAAGGTTGCCATCGTCGAGCGCGAGCACATGGCGGGCATTTGCTCCAACTGGGGCTGTATCCCGACCAAGGCGCTGCTCCGTACGGCCGAAGTGTATGGCCACATGTCCCACGCCAAGGACTATGGTCTGACCGCAGACAAATTCGGCTTCGACCTCGACGCCATCGTCAAGCGTTCGCGCGGCATCGCCGCCCAGATGAACAACGGCGTTCAGTTCCTCATGAAGAAGAACAAGGTCGACATCATCTGGGGTGAGGCCGTCCTCACCAAGCCGACCGAAATCGCCGTTGCCCCGACCAAGAAACAGATCGTCCAGCCGCAGGGCCCGATCCCCAAGAACGCGCTGGGGGAGGGCACCTACACCGCCAAGAACATCATCATCGCCACCGGCGCCCGCCCGCGCGTGCTGCCTGGTATCGAGCCGGACGGCGATAAAATCTGGACCTACTTCGAAGCCATGAAGCCGGCGAGCTTCCCCAAGTCGCTGGTCATCATGGGCTCGGGCGCCATCGGTATGGAGTTTGCCTCCTTCTATCGCTCGATGGGTGCCGAAGTGACCGTCATCGAGCTCCTGCCGCAAATTCTGCCGGTCGAGGACGCCGAGATCGCCGCCCATGTACGCAAGCGCTTCGAAAAGCGCGGCATCAAGATCCTGACCGATGCCAAGGTCGCCAAGGTCGACAAGACCAAGGACGGCATCGTCGCCCATGTCGAGCTCAAGGACGGCTCCAAGCAGGAGATCGCCGGCGACAAGCTCATCTCCGCCGTCGGCGTGCAGTGCAACTCCGAAAACCTCGGCCTTGAAAAGCTCGGCGTGAAGATTGATCGCGGCGCCATCGTGATCGATCATTACGGCCGCACCAATGTGCCCAGCATCTGGGCCATCGGCGACGTCGCCGGCCCGCCTATGCTGGCGCACAAGGCCGAGCACGAGGCCGTCATTACCGTCGAGACGATCGCAGGACTGAAAGGCGTCCACGGCCTCGACAAGACCAAGGTCCCGGGCTGCACCTATTGCGAGCCGCAGGTTGCCAGCGTCGGCCTCACCGAAGCCAAGGCCAAGGAAGCCGGCCGCGAGATCAAGGTCGGCCGCTTCCCGTTCGTGGGCAACGGCAAGGCCATCGCGCTTGGCGAACCTGAAGGTCTGGTCAAGACCATCTTCGACGCCAAGACCGGCGAACTTCTCGGGGCCCACATGGTCGGCGCCGAGGTGACCGAGCTCATCCAGGGCTTCGTTGTCGCCATGGGGCTCGAGACGACCGAGGAAGACTTGTTCCACACCATCTTCCCGCACCCCACGCTTTCTGAAACCATGAAGGAAAGCGCTCTCGACGCCTATGGTCGGGCGCTGAACATCTAGAGGAAGCGTCGATGACCCCGCCCGCCGACATCGCCAATATGGACTGGACGGCACTGCTGATCTTCTCGGGTATCGGGCTCGTCGCCGGCTGGCTTGCGAGCCTGATCCTCGGCGGGGGAGGGCTGGTGCGCAACCTCATCGTCGGCGTCATCGGTGCCTTCGTCGGCGGATGGCTGCTCTCAGTCGCCAACATCTCGCTGCCGGTCGGCAATGCGCTGCTGGCGCAGATCATTCAGGCCACCATTGGTGCCATCGTGGTGATCGTTGTGGCGAGGGTCATCGTCAAGTAAATGAACCGCGCTGTCATCACCGCCGCATTCCTCCTCGCTGCCGGGCCCGCTCTTGCCGTCAGCCCGGGGGTTACCGAGGTGACCTGTGCGGCAGCGGTGACGGAAGGGCAGGCGGTCCGCGATCTGAAACCCTCATTCCTCCCTGTGCTGCCGTACAAGCAGGAGCCGGGCGAAACGGAATACAAGCAGCTCGCCATGTTCGGCGACGTGCCTGTCCGCCTCTACGTCTACCGGGTCAACGAACAGATGATCCGCGTCCGCATTTTCGAAGACGGCCCGACCGGGCGGGAACTGCTCGCCGATACCGATCTCAACGGCGAGATGACCCAGCTGAGTTACCGGCCGATTGGTGGTGACCGCATGGTCACGGCCTATTGTTACTAGCGCCTCACGGCCTTGAACCGGCTCATCCGGGTTTCGATATCCGGGGCGGGTCCAATCAAGGGGGTTAGCATGGGTCTTCCTGAACGGCAGGAAACAATCGAAGGGTACACTATGGGCAACATGGATACGCGTTCGATCATCATCTTTCTTGTCATCGGTCTCGTCGCCGGCTTCCTTGCCGGTCTCGTGGTCGGCGGCGGCAACATCCTGATGTATCTGGTTTGGGGCATCCTCGGCTCGTTCGTCGGCGGCTTCCTGTTCTCAGCGCTCAAGATCAATCTTGGCATCCGCAATCCCATCGTGACGCAGATCATCAACTCCACGGTCGGCGCCATAATTGTGGTCATCGTCGCCCGACTCATCGGGGGGAACTGCTTCCGCCGATGGATCAGACTTAGGTCTTTGCATCCATTGGCAAACTTCTGCGTTTTCCCGTCTCTGAACGCTGCTCAAGGAGAACGCAGATGGAAGGTGTAGGCTGGATTATGGCGATCATCATCGGCGCACTGGCCGGCTGGATCGCTGAGAAGATCATGAAGTCCGATCAGGGCCTCATGATGAACATCATTCTCGGGATCGTCGGTGCCGTCGTCGGCAACTTCATCCTGATGCTGATCTTCGGCGCTACCATGGGTGGTATCGTGGGTCAGCTGATTGTCGCAATCGTCGGCGCTTGCCTGCTGATTGCCATCGGTCGCGCCATTCGCGGCCGCCGTCACGCCTAAGTAGCCAATCCGGGCTGCGGGCGTGTCCCGCAGTTCGGCTCCCCATAAGGCCGGGTTGCAGCAGATATGCGTTGGCGCATTATCTGCTTTTGTCGTTTTGAGGTAAGTTTGTCCGCCGGGCAGACTTTGCCCAACTCAGGACCCGCGCCTTGGTTACTTTGATCGACTCCCGTCCCCGCCACCCCGAAAAGGTCAATCGGCCTGAAGCGGAGGTCCTGCGCAAGCCAGACTGGATCCGCGTGAAGGCGCCAGGTTCTCCGGTTTACAAGGAGACGCAGCAGATCGTGCGCGAGCACAATCTGGTCACCGTCTGCGAAGAAGCCGGTTGTCCCAATATCGGCGAGTGCTGGTCAAAAAAGCACGCCACCTTCATGATCATGGGCGAGATTTGCACCCGCGCCTGCGCCTTCTGCAATGTGCGCACCGGCTTGCCGACTGCACTCGATCCCAATGAGCCGGCCAGCGTCGCCGACGCCGTGGCAAAGCTCGGCCTCGAGCATGTCGTCATCACCTCTGTCGATCGCGACGATCTGGTCGATGGCGGAGCCGAGCATTTCGCCCAGGTGATCCGCGCCATCCGCGCCGCCAATCCCAGGACCACCATTGAGATCCTGACGCCCGATTTCCTGCGCAAGCCCGGAGCTTTGGAGACCGTCGTTGCCGCCAAGCCCGACGTCTTCAACCACAATCTCGAAACAGTGCCGTCCAAGTACCTGAAAGTCCGCCCCGGCGCCCGCTACTTCCACTCCATCCGGCTGCTGCAGCGGGTCAAGGAACTCGATCCCACCATGTTCACCAAATCGGGCATCATGGTCGGCCTCGGTGAAGAGCGGAACGAAGTGCTGCAACTCATGGACGACCTCCGTGTCGCCGACGTTGATTTCCTGACCATTGGGCAGTACCTGGCCCCGAGCCGCAAGCACCATCCCGTCGCGCGCTTCGTGACGCCGGACGAGTTCAAGTCCTACGCCACCATCGCGACCGCCAAGGGCTTCTCGCTGGTCTCCTCGAGCCCGCTGACCCGCTCGTCGCACCACGCGGGCGAGGATTTCGCCAGGCTCAAGGCTGCACGTCTCGCCAAGCTCGGGCATAACTAGGCCCATGCCCGACCTCTTCTACGAGCGGCACACGCCGCATCTGCCTGAGCGCATGTTCGACCTCGTGAGCGATCTCGAGGCCTATCCGCGCTTCATCCCCAACTGCAAGGCCATGGCGGTCAAGCCCGACCCGAACGATCCGTCGGTGCACTATGCCACCATGACGATCAAGTTCGGGCCGATCACTCAGTCCTATACGTCCAAGGTCACTACCGATCCCAACGCGCTGACCATCACGGCCGTCGCAGTGGATGGCCCGTTCAGCTATCTCGACAGCAAGTGGACTTTTGAGCGGGAAGGCGAGGGGACCCGGGTGAAGTTCGACATCGACTTCAAGTTCAACAACCCCCTCATCGCCGC
>JAEZKB010000024.1 GCA_023415605.1 Pseudomonadota bacterium | reverse complement strand
ACCCGACGCCGAAGAACCTCAATTACTGGTGGACCTTCGGCGCCATCCTCGCCTTCATGCTGGCGGTGCAGATCATCACCGGCATCGTCCTGGCGATGCACTATACCCCGCATGAGTCGCTGGCCTTCGACTCGGTCGAGCACATCCGCCGCGACGTCAATGGCGGCCGCATCATCCAGGCCACCCACGCCGTGGGCGCCTCGATGTTCTTTGCCGCCGTCTACATCCACATCTTCCGCGGCCTCTATTTCGGCTCGTACAAGGCCCCGCGCGAGATCCTGTGGATCCTCGGCGTCATCAATTTACAACTCAAGATGGCCACTGCCTTCATGGGCTACGTGCTGCCGTGGGGCCAGATGAGCTTCTGGGCCGCGACCGTGATCACCAACATCTTCCAGGCGATCCCGGTCGTGGGCGACCCGCTCCTGCAGCTCCTCCGCGGTGGCTTCGTGGTCGACAACGCCACGCTCAACCGCTTCTTCTCGCTGCACTACCTGCTGCCGTTCATCATCGCGGCCGTGGTGGCGCTGCACATCTGGGCGCTGCACGTGCCGGGCAACAACAACCCGGTCGGCGTCGAGGTGAAGTCGACCCGCGACACGGTGCCGTTCCACCCGTACTACACGATGAAGGATCTGTTCTGGATCATCATCTTCTTCATCCCGTTCGCCTGGTTCGTGTTCTACGCGCCCGACATCCTCGGTCACGCCGACAACTACATCATGGCCAACAGCCAGGTGACGCCGGCCCACATCGTTCCCGAGTGGTACTTCCTGCCGTTCTACGCGATCCTGCGCGCCATCGATTTCAACATCCTGTTCATCGACTCCAAGCTCGGCGGCGTCATCTTCTTCGGCGGCTCGATCCTCATCCTCTTCTTCCTGCCCTGGCTGGATACGTCAAAGGTGCGCTCGGGTAACTTCCGCCCGATTTTCAAGTGGTTCTACTGGCTGTTCGTGGTCAACTTCGTCCTGCTCGCCTATCTGGGCGCCGCTCCGGCCGAAGGCATCTACGTACTGCTGGCCAAGATCGCCACCGCCTATTACTTCATCTACTTCCTCATCATCCTGCCGCTTCTCGGCCGCTTCGAGACACCCAAGCCGCTCCCGGCTTCGATCTCCGAGGCTGTGCTGACCAAGCCCAGGGCCGAAAGCGGCATCGATCCGTCCGCTCCGGCAGCTCACTCGCATTAAGGCCCGGGACCGCAACAGAAATGATCAAGAACAAGACCATTCTCGGCGCGATCCTGATGGCGGCGGCCTTGGCCGTCGCCCCGGTTGCGGCGCAGGAGCATGCCGCCCCCGCAGAGGGTGAAGCGGCAAGTTCGTCGCATGCGGTGATTGAGATCGCCAAGGAGCCTTGGACCTTTGCGGGTGTGTTCGGCACCTTCGACAAGCACCAGCTCCAGCGTGGCTTCCAGGTGTTCAGGGAAGTCTGCGCCTCGTGCCACAGCATGCGCCTGATGGCGTTCCGAAACCTCTCCGAGCCCGGCGGCCCGGAATTTTCGGAAGCCCAGGTCAAGGCACTCGCCGCCACTTACGAAGTGGCCGATCCCGAAGCCGAGACCGGCGTCCGTCCGGCGCTGTCGTCGGACCGCTGGCCGAGTCCTTTCGCCAACGATCGTGATGCCCGTGACGCCAATGGCGGCGCCCTGCCGCCGGACCTCTCGGTCATCGCCAAGGCGCGTTCGACCACCCAGCCGTTCCCGTGGTGGATCCTCAACTACTTCACGCCCTACGCGGAAGGCGGCCCGGACTATATCCACGCGCTGCTCACCCGCTATCGCGATCCGCCGCCGGAAGGCGCCGAAATCCCTGAGGGCAAGTATTACAACGACGTGTTCCCGGGCCATGCCATCGGCATGCCGCCGCCGCTGCAGGATGGTCTCGTCACCTACGAGACCGCCGAAGACGGCTCGTCGGTGCCGGCCACTGTCGATCAGTACTCGCGCGACGTCTCGGCCTTCCTCATGTGGGTTGCCGAACCGCACCTGGTCGACCGCAAGGAAACCGGCTTCAAGGTCATGGCCTTCCTGTTCCTCTTCGCGGTGATCCTCTACCTGGTCAAGCGCAAGCTCTGGGCCAAGGTCGAGCACTAAGCCTACTGTACGGCACGCCATTCGAAGGGCCCCGCTGGGGCCCTTTGTCTTTCGCCTTGGCACTGGCGTGACTGTCTCCTCCCCGCAAAACGGGGGAGCAGACCCGTCTGCAGACATACCTGTCAAAAATCCGACCGCTGGCGGCTTGCGCCCATCTCCCGCCACACCTAGTTTGTATCAGCATCCGGGTTGGAGGAGGCTTCGATGTCCGTGTTTCGCGTCGCCATCACTGCTGTCAGCGTCGTCGCGGCCGCCGCACGCCATCCGGTGGTGCGCGCCGGGCTCCGTGCCGCGCCGCATGTCATCACTCCGGCGATGAAGCAGAAGGCCGCCGACGCCACCCTTAGCGCTGCCTACAATGCCGGTGTGGCGGTGCGGAAGCTGATCAAACGGCAGTAGGCATCGGCCAATAGGCAGTAGCGAACAGGTCGCAGTTTCAATACCCTACTGCCCGACTCCTACTGGCTACTGGCTTTCCAATGCTCGACCTCAAGGCTCTCGTCCGCTCCATTCCGGACTATCCCAAGCCTGGCATAATGTTTCGTGACATCACCACGCTGATCGAGAACCCGGAGGGGTTCCGCGAGAGCGTGGAGCGGATCGCCGCGCATCATCGTGGCATCGGTATCACCCACGTCGCCGGCATCGAAGCGCGCGGTTTCATCTTCGGGGCAGGGGTGGCCATCGCGCTCGGCGTCGGGTTCATCCCGGTGCGCAAGAAGGGCAAGCTCCCGGGCGAAACGATCGGCCAGAACTACGCACTCGAGTATGGCGTCGACACCATCGAGATCCATGCCGATGTGCTCGATAGCGGCGACAAGGTGCTGCTGGTCGACGACCTCATCGCCACAGGCGGCACCGCGCTTGCCGCCGTCTCGCTTCTCCGCCGCACCGGCGCCGCGGTCGAAAATGCCGGCTTCGTCATCGACCTCTTCGACCTCGGCGGCGCCGACAAGCTCCGTGCCGCCGGCATCGCCGTCGATGCCCTGATCCCGTTCGAAGGGCACTGACCCGGCTGGGAAGAAGTAGCGAGCCGATCCTCTGGTTTGCCCCGCTTACAACCAGGCTCCCGTCGCCTGATGGATATCCATGATCCGCGTGACGCTCAGCGTTACGCACCGGTGGTGAACTTTGTTGGCCTTTCGGGCCGAAAAGCCATGGGCATGCAAGGACTTATCCCCGCGCCATCATTGCCGTGGCAGAATCTTCGAAATTTCTGATCTGCGGCTGTCGATTTGGCGTCGGGCCGTTCGTCGTGTCATCAGAAGCAGGCAGACAAGAGGAGAGACCGATGCGCTTCATGATCATAGTCAAGGCGAGCGAGGAGTCCGAAGCGGGTGTGATGCCGTCGTCCGAACTCATTGCGGCGATGGGCAAGTTCAACGAGGACATGATCGCCGCCGGCGTCTTGCTGGCCGGCGAAGGTCTGCAGTCGAGCGCCAAGGGCAAGCGAGTGGCTCTCAAGGACGGCAAATTCGTGGTCAAGGATGGACCCTTCGCCGAGACCAAGGAACTGGTCGCCGGCTTCTGGATCATCGACGTCAAGGACGAGGCCGAAGCGCTCGAATGGGTCAAGCGCATCCCCTATGAGGAAGGTGACGAATACGAGCTGCGCAAAGTGTTCGAAGTGTCCGACTTCCAGTCCGACATGCTGACCGAGGACGTGCTGGCCAGCGAGCAGGCCTTCCGCGACAAGCAAAAGCCGATCGGCAAGGAGTAAGTGCTATGCGTTTCGTGATTTTCCGCAAGGCCGATGCCGAGACCGAGGCGGAGGCAGGGCCGGCGGCGCCAGCGATCCCAAGCATATGGAAGCGCTGATCGGCCAGATGATGGCCTACAACGAGGAGATGGCGAAGGCCGGCGTGCTGATCGGCGGCGACGGGCTGATGCCGTCCTCACGCGGGCTCAAGGTCAAGTTCAGCGGCGGCAAGCCGACCGTCGTCGACGGACCCTTCGCCGAAGCCAAGGAGCTGGTCGCCGGCTACACGGTGATCCAGGTGAACTCGCGCGAAGAGGCCGTCGAGTGGCTCAAGAAATGGCCGCCGCTCGATGCTCACGGCAATGTCGAATTGGAACTCCGCCAGATCTACGAAGCCGAGGATTTCGGCGACGCCTTTACCCCCGAGTTGCAGGCGCAGAATGAGCGGGTGCGCGCGCTCGAGGACAAGAACCGCTAGTCTGGCCATGCGCCGGGCGGCCAAGCCCTTGCGGGTGGCGGGTCAAGCTGTTTTGATCCGCCGCCGTGACGCAAGTATCCGAAACACACCGGGCCATCGAGGCCGTCTGGCGCATGGAGCAGGCCAAGCTCGTCGCCAGTCTTACCCGCATGGTGCGCGATCTCTCGACAGCCGAGGAACTGGCGCAGGATGCGCTGCTCGTGGCGCTCGATGCCTGGCCGAAATCGGGCGTGCCGCGCAATCCGGGCGCTTGGCTAATGGCCGCGGCCAAGCGCAAGGCGATCGATTTCTTCCGGCGCAACAAGATGATTGACCGCAAGCTCGAAGAGGTCGGTCGCGATCTCAGCGAAGAAGAGCAGGCGGTGCCCGACTATGCCGAGGCGCTGGACGATGATGTTGGCGACGATCTCCTCCGGCTGATCTTCACCTCCTGCCACCCGATCCTTTCCACCGAAGCCCGCGTCGCGCTGACGCTGCGGCTCATGGGCGGGCTCACCACCGACGAGATTGCCCGCGCCTTCCTCGTCCCGGAGCCGACGATTGCGCAGCGCATTGTCCGCGCCAAGCGCACTATTGCGGATGCTGGCGTGCCCTTCGAAGTCCCACGCGGGGCCGACCGGGCCGAACGGCTGGGCTCGGTGCTCGAGGTCATCTACCTCATCTTCAACGAGGGCTATTCGGCCACTGCTGGGTCCGAGTGGCTGCGCACCGAACTCTGCGACGAGGCACTGCGGCTGGGGCGCATCGTCGCCAATCTGGCTCAGGACGAGCCAGAAGTGCATGGTCTCGTGGCGCTGATGGAGATCCAGGCCTCGCGGGCCAGAGCCCGCACCAATGCCAAGGGCGAGCCGATCCTGCTGCTCGAACAGAATCGGGCACTGTGGGATCAGATGCTGATCCGCCGCGGCCTGGCGGCGCTGGAGAAGGCCGAGAGCAGCCCAGGACGCGGGCAGTACGCGCTGCAGGCTGCCATTGCGGCCTGCCACGCCCGCGCGCGCAAACCCGAGGACACCGACTGGGATAGAATCGTCGAGCTCTACGACGAGCTGGCCGAGCTGACGCCGTCGCCGGTGGTCGAGCTCAACCGCGCCGTGGCGCTGGGCTTTGCCGAGGGGCCGCAGGCCGGCCTCGATCTTGCCGACCAGCTGCTAGAGTTCCCAGCGCTCAAGACCTACCACCTGCTGCCCAGCGTGCGCGGCGACTTCCTCTACAAGCTCGGTCGACTGGATGAAGCAAGGGTCGAGTTCACCCGCGCCGCCGAATTGACGCGCAACGAGCGGGAGCGGACGCTGCTGCTCGAGCGCGCCCGCGCCTGCACCAGCTAGCGCGGCGAGCAGATAAGGATCGGCTTGTCGGTCTGGTCGGGCTGCGGCTGATAGAGGGTCAGGGCGTCCTTGCCCTCGGTGTCAAAGCCCATCAGGGCCTTGGTGATGCCGGCGCCCTGTACCAGCGTGCCGTCGATGAACTTGGCGCCGTCCGAGTACATCTCGGCCGCGCCGGTGCCTGAGGCCTTCGAGCCGAAGTTCACGGAGGCATAGCCATAGGTGCCGGCGAAGATAGTGAGGATGCCGGCCTTCTTGCCGTCGATGAGAGCGCGGCAGGCCCAATTACCCTCAACCCCCGCCACCGTCATGCCTTGTGCCAAGGCCGGCGCGGCCGAAGCCGCGAGGAGGGCGAGGGTCAGGATCGTCTGTCGCATCATGGGCATGCTCACCAGGATTCGTTGCGCGTCAGCGGCGCAGCAATGTCCCCAATCCGGGTATCTTGGTCAACGCCATAAGAACCTTGAGTCGCAGCGGCATCTTGTAGTCGCGGAGTTTCGAGAACCCCACCAGTTCCGCGTGGTACACCAGTTCGTCGCGCTGGTTCTTGGCTTGGATCGTGTTGAAAAGGAGGCCCCAGCCCGGAATCGAGTTGGACGGCCGCTTGCCGGTGACAATCAGCGTATAAGTCACGGTATCGCCAGGCCGCACCGGCGCCTTGAAGTCCATCTTGTTGACGCCGGGGGAGGGGCCGGAAACACCCGGCTCTTCGCCGAGGCCCTTGAGCCGCTCTTCCTCGGCTTCCAGCGCCGCCACCATGCGTTTGTGCCCTACTGAAACCGTATGCCAACCCGAGGCTACGAGCCCGCCGAAATGGCTCTCCTTGGCGGCTTCCGGATCGACGTGGAAATACTGCGGATCGTAGAGCTTGCCGAAGCGGATGATCTCCTCCTCGGTGAAGGTATGCGAGCCAAGTGGAAACGCCTCGTCGATGGTGATGTTCTCGAACCAGCGCGTCACGGGTTCTCTCCCTCGATCATGGGCGCGGCAGGATCGCGCAGCTCGACGAGGTTCGCGAGGCGCATCGACATCACCGGCTCGCCATCCTGGTTGCGGATATCGAGGTCGAGCTGCACGACGCCCCGCTCCGGGTGGGAACGCGAGCGGCGCAGCGTCGCGACCGTCGCCGTGCCGCTGATGGTGTCGCCCTTCATCACCGGCTTTTTCCACTTGAGGTCGGAAAAGCCGAGGCCGCCCATCGAGGCGACGCTGCCGAGGAAGCTGTCGACCAGCATGCGAAGGCTCAATGCCGCCGTCTGCCAGCCCGAGGAGGCGAGCCCGCCGAGCAGCGACTTGCGCGCGGCTTCTTCGTCAAGGTGAAACGGAAAAGGGTCGAACTCGCGGGCGAACTCGATGATCATCTCTTTGGTGACGGTGGTCCTGCCCAGTTGCACCACCTCGCCCACCGCCAGATCCTCGAAATGGCGGCGGCCGGCTGTAACGCTGTTGGTCATTTGCCTTCCCTATACGTCAACCGGGCTGTTCTACTCCCGTCGCGCGGCAAATGCACCAGCCCTCAAGTGCCCCAGATCATGGCGATGGCGACACCGCCGACATAGAGGAGATAACTCACTTCGAAGAGGCCGAGCAGCCAGATGGAACTGCGCTTCTGCACGTCGTTGGCGATGATGCCCACCCAGAGCAGCAGTCCGATGATGCTGATGATGACGATGAACCCGAGGCCCACCCAGCCGAGAATATCGAACCCGACCAACATGGTGATCGGCGTCATCGCGGCGATAAGGCCAGGCGCCAGCAGCCAAAGTGCCTTTCGCTGCCGCCACTTGAGCGCCAGCGCCACGCCCACCAGCAGGCAGATCAGCCCGAATGTCGGCAGCAGAGCCATGGGCTGGAACGGCGTATCGAACAGGGTGGTCGGCGCATTCACATAGGCCGATGTGATCGACCACCACGTGGCGAGTTGCTGTTCCATCAATGTATCGCAGTATCAGGTGTTGAACTTGAAAAGCATGACGTCGCCGTCCTTGACGACATATTCTTTGCCTTCGTCACGCGCCTTGCCGGCTTCCTTGGCGGGAACTTCGCCGCCCAGCGTGACGTAGTCATCATAGGCAATGGTCTGGGCGCGGATAAAGCCGCGCTCAAAGTCAGTATGAATGACGCCGGCGGCCTGCGGTGCCCGGTCACCCTTATGGATGGTCCAGGCCCGCGCTTCCTTCGGTCCGGCTGTGAAATAGGTTTGCAGCCCAAGCAGTTGGTAGGCTTCGCGAATCAATCGATTCAGGCCCGGCTCCTTGAGGCCGAGGGTTTCGAGATACTCGTTCTGCTCCTCATCGGGAAGCTGGGCGAGCTGGCTCTCGATCTCGGCCGAAATGACGATCACCGCGGCGTTGTGCTGCTTGGCGTAGTCCTCGACCTGCTTGCTCATGGCGTTGCCGGTGGCGGCCGAGCCCTCGTCGACATTGCAGACATAAAGGGCGGGCTTGGAGGTGAGGAGCTGCAGCTCGCGGAACGGCTTTTCCTCTTCCGCGCTGCGCTGCACCAGACGCGCCGATTTGCCGTCGCGGAGAAGGGTAAGCGAGCGGTCGATGAGGTCGAGGGTCACCTTGGCGTCCTTGTCGCCCTGCTTGGCCTTCTTCTCGACGCCGGTGCGGCGCTTCTCGAGGCTCTCGAGGTCGGCCAGCATCAACTCGGTCTCGACCACCTCGGCGTCCGCCAACGGATCGACCTTGTTGGCAACGTGGATGATGTTGCCGTCCTCGAAGCAGCGCAGCACATAGGCGATGGCATCGCATTCGCGGATATTGGCGAGGAACTGGTTGCCCAGGCCTTCGCCCTTGCTGGCGCCTTTGACGAGGCCGGCGATGTCCACAAAGCTCATGCGGGCCGGGATGATCTCGCGCGAGCCGGCGATGGCGGCAAGCTTTTCAAGGCGTGCATCCGGCACCGCGACCTCGCCGGTATTCGGCTCGATGGTGCAGAACGGAAAGTTCGCGGCCTGGGCGTTGGCGGTGCGGGTCAGCGCGTTGAAAAGGGTCGACTTGCCGACGTTCGGCAGGCCGACGATGCCCATTTTGAAGCCCATGAAACTCTCCGAATTCTCTGCCGCTCCACTTCGTGCGGAACGGGTGTCAAGTCAATGCCGGTTTCAGGAACTGGCGTCGTCCTTCTTGAACAGTTTCCTCAGCATGTCCGCCATCGGCCCAGTCTCGGGCACCTTCGCTTGGGGCGGCTGCGGACGCGCGGCGCGGATGTGGCTCTGCCCGGTCGCCTTGGGCCGCGTCGGATCGGCCGTCGGGGGACGCTGCGGTCGCTCGGCGCCGTCGCCATTGATGGCGAGTGCCAGCTTGTTCATCAGGCCATTGTCGTCGCCGCGCACAATCATCCCGGCATTGTCGGCCAGCGCATCGAGCAGCGGGTTCAGCCATTCGGCGTCGGCCTTCGAAAAGTCGCCGAGCACCCAAGGCATCACCCGGTCCTTGTGGCCGGGGTGACCGATGCCGAGGCGCACGCGACGATAATCGGGGCCGATCTGCGGGTCGATCGAGCGCAGGCCATTGTGGCCGCCGGCGCCGCCGCCGCGTTTCACCCGCACCTTGCCAGGCACGAGGTCGAGTTCGTCATAGAGCACGGTCACGTCGGCCGGGCCGAGTTTATAGAAATTGGCGACCGCCTGGACACTGTCGCCCGAGGCATTCATGAAGGTCTGCGGCTTCAAGATCAGCACGCGCTCGCCCTCGATCTGACCTTCCGAGATCAGGCCCTGGAATTTCTCCCGGAAGCCGGGAAAGCCATGGCGGCGCGCGATCGCGTCGGCGGCCATGAAACCGATGTTGTGGCGGTTGTTGCGATACTTTTCGCCCGGATTGCCCAGGCCGACCAGGAGATGCATCGCGTCTTCTCCGAAAAGAAAAAGGGGGCGGGCCGTGGCCCACCCCCGAATGGGCTTTGAGCCGAAGGATTATTCCTTCTTGGCGTCGGCAGCGGCCGGAACAGCGTCGGCGGCCGGAGCAGCCGCGTCTTCTTCAGCGCGCAGGCCCGACGGCGCGACGATGGTCGCGATGGTCAGGTCTTCCTCGTGGCTGTGGTCGGTCGCGCCGGCCGGCAGCTTGATCGAGGAGATGTGGATCGCGTCGCCGACATCGAGGTCGGTCAGATCGACCTCGATCGCTTCCGGGATGTTGTCGGCAGCGACGGTCAGGTCCAGCGTGTGGTGGACGACATTTAGCACGCCACCGCGCTTGATGCCCGGCGAGGACTCTTCATTGATGAAGTGTACCGGCACCTGAACGTTGATCTTGGAGCCCTTGCCGATGCGGAGGAAGTCCACATGGATCGGGAAGTCCTTGACGACGTCGAGCTGGTAGTCGCGCGGGATCACGAGTTCCTTGGCGCCGTCCACGTCGATGGTGAACGTGTGCGAGAGGAAGCCGCCAGCGTAGATGCGCTTGTTGATCTCGTTGTACGACACCGAAATCGGGGTCGCGGGCTTCTTGTCGCCGTAGATGACGGCGGGCACAAGACCCTGACGACGCAGTGCACGAGCGGCCCCCTTGCCCACCCCGCTCCGCGCCTGAGCCTTGAGCTCTTTAGCAGCAGTAGCCATTGAATGTTCCATTCATGGGTTGGTGTGAACCTTTGACAGCCAAAAGCTCACGCACCCGTCCTCCAGGGGTGACGGGCGCTTCATGGGCGCGGGATATAGAGGAAAGGCCCCCGGCGAGCAAGGGTTTCGCGACGATCAAGCCTGCGGCATAGGCAGGCACGGCATCACCTCGACCGAGTCGCCGGGGAAGATGGTGAAGTGCGGGTGATCGCGGAACATAGCGGCAGCCGCCTCATGCGACTCGGCTTCCACGATCACGTATGCCACCGCCATATTGGTCACATCGGCGATGCCGGAGGCAGAAATGCGCTTGGTAGGACCCAGCGGGGATCCAACGTCGACGATTTGGTCTCGGTAACGCTCGACCCAGGCGCCCCAGGCTGCCATGCCTGCCGCTGCCGCATCCGCGCTCATGGTGCCAGCCTGCTCGGCCTTCTCTCGTGCGGACAGGGAGCCTTGGTAGATGGCGAGGTAGCGTTGCCTGGACATGGGTTTCCTCCTTGAAATTGGGTTTCAGCCGTCCTGCAGGGCTTGGAGTTTGCCGCGCAGGTAGGCGCGGACGGCGTCGTCGGTCGAAAGGCCGATGGCCATGGTGAAGGCGGCGTGAGCCTGGTCCTTGTCGCCTGCTAGAGCGAAGAGGTGGCCGCGGGCGGCCCAGTAGGGCTGGTAGTCGGCCATCCGCTTGTCGTCGGCCAATGCGTTGAGCGTGGGCAGTGCGGCCCGTGGCCCATGAACTTCCGCCAATGCGACGGCACGGTTGAGCGCAACGACCGGCGAATTGGTCAGCGCCAGCAGGTGATCGTAGAGTTGAACAATAGCCGGCCAGGTCGGGGCATTGAGCCGCCGGCGCGCGGTGTGGGCGGACTGAATTGCGGCCTCGAGCTGGTAGCGGCCGCTGGGGCCGCCACCATTGGCCTCGCGCAACAGGGTCTCGGCCAGCGCGATCTGTGAGTCGTCCCAAAGGCTTGTGTCCTGCTCTTCGAGCGGCACATAGGCGCCCTGGGCGTCGCGCCGCGCGCTGCGGCGAGCTTCGGCATAGAACATCAGCGCCAGCATACCTTTCGCCTCGGGCTCGTCGGGCAGCAGCGAGACGACCAGCCGCCCCAGCCAGATCGCTTCCTCCGCCAGCGCCGAGCCGCGGTCTTCGCCGATCTCGCCCCAGCCCTTGGTGTAGGTGGCGTAGATGGCGTCGAGCACGGCATCGAGACGCTCGGGCAGATCTTCCTTGTCGGGTACACGGAAGGGGATGCCAGCGTCCTTGATGCGCGTCTTGGCCCGAACAAGGCGCTGGCCCATGGTTGCGGGCGGGATCAGGAAGGCGGCGGCTATGTCGACCGCCGTCATGCCGAGGATGGTCTGGAGGATCAGCGGCGCGCGCAGGCCCTTTTCGATCGCCGGGTGGGCGCAGGCGAACATCAGGCCGAGGCGCCGGTCGGGGATTTCGTCAGGACTCTCGGCAGCAGCTTCGATTTCGTCGGCCATGAGTTTCAAGTGCTCCTCGCCTGCCGAGCGGGTCTGCCGGCGGCGGATGGCGTCGACCTGCCGGCGGCGCGCGACCGTCAGCAGCCAGGCGTCGGGGTTGTGCGGGACGCCCTCGGTCGGCCAGAGGCGCAGGGCAGTGGCAAAGGCCTCCGCCAGCGCATCTTCGGCTCCGGCGACGTCGCGGGTCCGCGCTGCGAGGAAGGCGACGAGGCGGCCGTAGCTTTCGCGCGCCACGCGCTCCGCGATGCGGGCCGCCTCGCCTCCGCTGGTCATCCCTGCTTGTCCATGATCGGGCGGATCTCGATGGTGCCGAAGCGCGAGCTGGGGCAGCGCTGCGCCCAGGCGATGGCGTCGTCCAGCGTCTCCGCGTCGATCATGAAGTATCCCGCGAACTGCTCCTTGGTGTCAGCATAAGGGCCGTCGAGCACGTCGGTCTTGCCGTCACGGGTGCGCACGCTGGTGGCCGAGTTCGAGGGCTTCAGCCGCAGGCCCGGGCTACCGCCAGCCTTGGTCAGCGCCTCGTTGAAGGCGCCATAGTCGGCCGCCAGCTGTTGCCAGTTCTGCTGGGCCTGAAGCGCGTCGTCGTGGTGGATCAGCATCATGTACTTCATCGTCATGGTCCTCATTGTGGTGCCGGATCGCATCGCCGGCACCACAATGACGCGAGACCGCGCGCGACTTCTACATTTCGCGCCGACTATTTTTCCGCGTACTGCTCGAAGATCTGCCGGACCTCGATCGACCCCCATTGCGCGGCGGGACATTTCCCGGCCCATTCAAGAGCTTCGTCCATGCTTCCGGCCTCGATGATGTAGAAGCCCCCGAGCTGTTCGCGGGTATCGGCATAGGGGCCGTCATGCACCGTGAGCTCGCCGCCTTGGTTGCTGAAGGTCGCCGGATCGATGGAGCCGCCCTCGACGCGGATGGTCTTGGCCTCGTCGGTTCGGAAGAGCGGCGCCGTCTGCACGAAGACGCCGGCCTTGCGCAGCGTCTGGTTGTAGGCGCCCATGATCGACATGGCGCGCTCCATGTCTTCCTTGGTGAAGTTGGCGCCGACGGTCTCATCGGCAAAAAGCAACATCAAATACTGCATCGCATCGTCCTCTCTGGCGGGCACCATAGCCCTTCATGCCAATGACGTGCGAGGTGAGCGGATTTCGACAGGTCGAGCCGGCAAATGCCCGGTTCTCTCCGATGGACAGGTCGAGATGTGGATTGAAGCGGGGGCTCAGTCCAGCAGGCTCGAGACCGACTGCTCGCTCGCGGTCCGCGCGATCGCCTCGCCCATCAGCGGTGCGATCGAGATGCGGCGGATGTTCTTGGCCTTGGTGACCGCCTCGGTTTCCATCAGCGAGTCGGTGATCACCAGCTCCTTGAGCTTGCTGGCGGCCACACGCTCGGCGGCGCCGTCGGAGAGTACGCCGTGGGTGATATAGGCCGAAACCTCGAGCGCACCGGCCTTGAGCAGGGCCTCGGCGGCGTTCACCAGCGTCCCACCCGAGTCGACGATATCGTCGATGAGGATGCACTTGTGGCCGGAGACATCGCCGATGATGTTCATCACTTCGCTGACCCCGGCGCGCGGACGGCGCTTGTCGACGATGGCGAGGTCGGCGCCGATGCGCTGCGCGATGGCGCGGGCACGGGCCACGCCGCCGACGTCGGGCGAGACGATCATCGTGTTCTCGGTCCCGTAGTTCTGCTGGATGTCCCGGGTCATCACCGGCGCCGAGTAGAGGTTGTCGGTCGGGATATCGAAAAAGCCCTGAATCTGCGCCGCATGCAGGTCGAGCGTGATGACGCGGTTGACGCCGGCTTCGGTGATCAGATTCGCCACCAGCTTGGCCGAGATCGGCGTGCGCGAGGCCGATTTGCGATCCTGTCGGGCATAGCCGAAATAGGGGATCACGGCGGTGATGCGGCGGGCCGACGAGCGGCGGAGCGCGTCCGTAAGGATCAGCAGCTCCATGAGGTTGTCGTTGGCCGGGAACGAGGTCGACTGCAGGATGAAGACGTCTTCGCCGCGGACATTCTCGTGAATCTCGACGAAAATCTCTTTGTCGGCAAAGCGTTTGACGGTGCAATCCGTCAGCGGCAGCTCGAGATAGGCAGAAACGGCATCGGCCAGGGCTCGGTTGGAGTTACCGGTGACCAGCTTCATGTCGCCATCCTGATGCCTGGAGCCGCTGCGGGGTCGCGGCTAACCTTGGTTGGCGGCTGTTTATCGTCCCGCGCTGTCACGCGCAATCGGTCAAAGGACAAAAGGTGAAGGCTTTCACGTGAGGCCGATCAGCGCCATCTGCCGGCCAGTGGTGGTATTCTGGTGCGTCGCGTAGCGGTGCGAAAAAAAGCGTTTGGGCTCGGCGTAGGTGCAGAGCTTCAAGTCATCCACCAAGCCGACGCCAGCTGCATGCAACTGGTCGAAGACGAAGCCGGGCAGGTCGAAATGCTCGCGGCCGCCATCGGGCTTGCTGAACCGATTGGCGGCGTCGCGATGCTGGCGCAGCACGTCGGCAGCGAATTCCGGACCAACTTCATAGTTGGCGAGCGAGATGGTCGGGCCGATGGCCGCGACGATCCGCGACGGATCGGCGCCGAGCGAAACCATGCCCACCACTGTTCCATAGGCGATGCCGCCAACAGCACCCTTCCAGCCGGCGTGGAAGGCGCCGATGACGCCGGCTTCGGCGTCAGCTAGCAGCACCGGGGCGCAGTCCGCAGTCAAGATGCCCATGATCAGGCCGGGGAGGTTCGACACCATGGCATCGGCCTCGATGCGTTCCTGCGGGTCCGGCGGCGACGTGATGGCGACCACGGTGGTCGAATGCACCTGCTTGACTGTCGCCAGGTTTTCGTTGGGAAAACCAAGCGCCGCAACAGCTTGCTGTCGGTTTTGGGCAACATGAGTCAGCTTGTCGCCGCTTGACTCCGACATGTTCAGCGAGGCGAAGACGCCCGTCGAGTTGCCGCCGCGACGGCCAAAGAAGGCGTGCCGGATGCGGGGCAGGGCGCTCAGCGCGCGGCTCTGATCGAAGGGGGCGGTCATGAGGCTGGAATGATTCCGGGAGGCGTGAGGCCTGGACTGGCGGCGACGAAAGCTTTGAACAGGTCGCCCATCTGCTGGGCGCCGGTAAGGCGGTCCAGCGCCGCTTCGATGGCGGTCTTCTGGCCAGGGTTGGATTTGATCAGCATATCTGCACGCTCGAAGATGCCGAGTCGCTTCAGGAATTCGCCCTGCGGCGTCACCTTGTGTGCAACGAGGCCGGCGGCTTTCGCAGCTTCCGCCAGGGCGCCGAAATCCACATGCGCCGAAAGATCGGCGGCCCCGGGCATTTCCAGCGGGTCGGCGTAGGCGTGGCGGCTCACCGCCTGTAGGGTCTCGCCGGTGCGGGTTTTCGGGTAGCCATAGTCGATGGCAAGGATCGCGCCGCCCTGCCGCGCCACGATCCGCGACAGGCGTTGCATGACGTCGCCGGCCGCAAGATTAGCCTCGTAGATTTCGCCCAGTGCAGCACCGCGTACCGCTTCGGGCATCGAGGTCTCGGGGATCGGCGTCGGCGACAGGCCGAAGACACGTTTGCCATCCTTCAGACCCACCTGCCGCTCGTGCCAGCCCTGCTCGCCCTTGACGAACTGCCGGATCGGCAAGGCATCGAAGAATTCGTTGGCGACGACGAAGAGCGGATCGTCGCTAACGGCGTCGATCTCGCCGGCCCAGTAAGGCGTGTATTTGTCGAGCCGCTTGGCCTGCTCTGCCTTCAGTTCCGGATGCGTCTCGTAGAGCTGCAGGTGGAGCGCATTCTCAAATCCCTCGGCTCGCGTCGCGACGCGTAGTGCGTCCTGCATAAGGGTGCCGCGGCCCGGGCCGAGTTCGAGCAGTGTAAAACTCTTCGGCTCATTCATCTGCTGCCAGAGATTGACCAAGAAGAAGCCCATCAGCTCGCCGAACATCTGGCTGATCTCGGGTGCCGTGATGAAGTCGCCCTTGGCTCCCAGCGGCGTCCCGGCCTTGTAATAGCCCTCGCGTGGATGGGTGAGGGCCAGGCCCATATAGGTGGCGATCGACATCGGACCGTTGGTGCGAATCTGCATGTCGATGATTTCGGGCAGGCTCGGACGGTCAGCCATTGCGGCGGCTCGCATAAACGACCAGCGCGATCCCGGCGATGAGGATGGGGAGACTCAGGACCATGCCCATGGTCAGCCAGCCGCCGAACAGGTAGCCAATCTGTCCGTCGGGCAGGCGGACGAATTCCACTGCGATGCGCGAAATCGCATAGCCGATGCCGAAGATGCCGGCGACGAGGCCCGGGCGGCGGAGGGCTTTGAACACATAGGCGGCAATCAACACCACGAAGAACAGCACCACACCCTCGAGGAAAGCCTCGTAAAGCTGGCTGGGATGGCGCGGCAACTGCTCGGGATCGGTTGGGAAGACTACGGCCCAGGGCAAGTCCGTGGGGGCGCCATAGAGCTCGGCGTTGATGAAGTTGGCAATGCGGCCGAGGAACAGGCCAATCGTGGCAATGGCCCCGAGCAGGTCGAGCGCAGAGAGAATCCGCCCGCCCTTGGACCGGGTGAAGAGCGCAACGGCGAGCATCAGGCCGGCCATGCCGCCATGGAAGCTCATGCCGCCATCGCCGATCATGAAAACCTGAATCGGGTCAGCCAAATAGACCGGCAAGTTATAGAAGAGCACGTAGCCCAGGCGGCCGCCAATGACGATGCCAATCACCGCCCAGAAGGCGAAATCCCAGATGGCGGGCGCATCGAATGGCGGCCTGCCGTCCTTCCAGAGGTCGCGCTTGGCGAGCAGCGCATAGCCGTAGGCCGCGCCCAGCAGCACCCCCAGAAGATAGGCGATTCCGTACCAGTGGACCGAAAATGGCCCGATTGAGAAGGCAACAGGATCGATATTGGGAAAGGGCAAGCCGGCGCTCCGCGTGAGGGCTGCGACCATGTAAGCATGCTGCGGCACTGGTCAAGCCGGTGCTGAAATCCTAAATAGACCCGACCGCAGCGCGCCGAGTTTGGAGACAGGCAATGACTCAGAACAGCAGGTTCTTCGACGAGATTGGCCGGATGATGAATGGGGCCGCAGGCGCTGCGGATGGTCTCCGCCGCGAAGTCGAGACTCTGGTGCGCTCGCAGGCCGAGCGCTTCGTCAACGACATGGACCTGGTCAAGCGCGAAGATTTCGACGCATTGCGCGAACAGGTGCAGCTACAGGATAGCGAGATCAAGGCGCTGCGCGCCGAGATCGAAAGCCTCAAGGCCCTGAAGGCGTCGTGAAGGTCGCCGTCATCTCCGATATCCATGGCAACCTCCGGGCTCTGGAGGCGGTGCTGGCGGATATCGAAGGGCAGGGGGTCGACCTAACGGTCAACCTCGGAGACATCGTGGCTGGTCCGCTGGAACCACGCCTGACACTCGATCGAGTGATCGAACTGGATCACCCCACCATCCGCGGCAATCACGAGCGAATCCTTTTCGAGCCCAAGCGCGATCTGGTTGATACGTTCGCAGTCGAGCAGCTCAGCGACGAGCAGAAGGCCTGGCTCGAGGCGCTGCCGAAGACGCTGGTGGTCGATGACATCTACATGTGCCACGGCACGCCAAAGAGCGATACCGAGCCGTGGCTCGACAACTGGTTCAACGGTCGCGATACGACGCTCCCCGACGAGGGGCAGGTCGTGGCCCAGGGCATTGGGCGTGGCCATCCAGTTAAGCTCAGCCGGGCCCC
>JAEZKB010000086.1 GCA_023415605.1 Pseudomonadota bacterium | reverse complement strand
GTTCCTAGCCGTCTACTACGTGGTGCCGCGGCAGTGGCGGAACCTCACCATCGTGGTCGGATCCTATGTGTTCTACGGCTGGTGGCGGCTCGATTTCCTGGCGCTGCTGATCGCGACGACGCTGTGGAACTATGTACTGGGCCTGAGGATCGTCGCCGCGGCGCCCGACAAGGAAAAGTCGAAGCGCTGGCTCATCGTTGCCATCGCCGGCAACCTCGCGGTGCTCGGCTACTTCAAGTACATGAACTTCTTCGCCTCGAGCTTTTCGGACGCGTTCCTCGGTGGGGCGCAGCTGTCGCCGCTGTTCGAGAACGTGATCCTGCCCATCGGCGTGTCGTTCTTCGTGTTCCAGGCGATCAGCTATGTGGTCGACCTCTATCGCGGTGACGCCAAGCACGCCGACAACCTCATCGATTTCGCCGCGTTCAAGGCGCTGTTCCCGCAGCTCGTGGCCGGCCCGGTGCTGCGCTACAAGGACCTCGAGGAGCAGTTCGCCAACCGCACGCACACCTTCGAAAAGTTCGGCGAGGGCGCGACGCGGTTCATGCAGGGCCTCGCCCGCAAGGTGCTGATCGCCGACACGGCGGCGCCGATCGCCGACATGTTCTTTTCGGCGCCGGACCCGACCTTCCTCGAATCGTGGCTGGGGTGCATCGCCTATGCGATCCAGCTCTATTTCGACTTCTCGGGCTATTCGAGCATGGCCATCGGGCTGGGGCTGATGATGGGGTTCCGGTTCACCGAGAACTTCAACTACCCCTATATCTCGCGCTCGATCACCGAGTTCTGGCGCCGCTGGCACATCAGCCTGTCGGCGTGGCTGCGCGACTATCTCTACATTCCGCTCGGCGGCAACCGGAAGGGTACCTTCCGCACCTATCTCAACCTCTTTCTCACCATGCTGCTGGGCGGCATCTGGCATGGGGCGAACTGGACCTTCGTGGTCTGGGGCGCCTGGCATGGCGGGTTGCTGGCGATCGAGCGCGCGCTCGGCGTCAAGGGCACCGAACAGCGGCCGCTCTGGGCCTGGGCGATGACGATGCTCTTCGTCGCGGTCGGCTGGGTTCTGTTCCGGGCGCATGACATGGGCGCGGCCATCGACATGTACGAAGGCATGGTTGGGCTGCAGGGATTTGCGGTCCGTGATCTCTATGCTTGGCAGATCTCGGGGCTGTCGCTGTTTGGCGTGGCACTGGGCGTGGCGGTCTGCGCAGCCGAGCCTTGGTTCGACCCCAAGGCGACGATCGGCAATGCCATCGACGCGGTCAGCCGGCGCGCTGCCTACCTCTCGATGGCGGCGAGCGTCTTCGTTGTTCTCGCTATCGGCAAGCTCGTCGCCGAGAGCGACTCACCCTTCCTCTACTTCCAGTTCTGAGGAGAACTCAGATGCAAAAGGCCTCAGCAATGATCAACGGCGCGGTGATGATCGCACTGCTCGCCGGCGGCGCAGGAATGAGCGGCTATGTGTTCGTTACTCCGGAACTCCGCGACGCGGTGACCAAGCCGCTGCCGGCAAACGACTACGTCGACGGCAAGATCACCGCGACGATCGAGTCGAGCTACGAAGACGAGCTGCCGATCCGCAAGCCCTCGGGTGCGGTGCTCAACGCCCTTACCTATTCGCTGTTCGGCGAGGGACGAAAGGGCGTGGTGGTGGGCGAGGCCGGCTGGCTGTTCAGCGCCGAAGAGTATGACTGGACGCCGGAATCGAACGACAATCTTCTCGCCAATCTCAACTATGTGGGCGAGGTCGCGCGAGAACTCAGGCAGCGTGGCATTGCCTTGCAGATCGCGCTGCTGCCGGAAAAGGCGGACATCTACGCTGACCACCTGCTGCGGCCCCGGCCGGCGGCGCATCAGGGTAAGTATGAGCGCATTCGCGCCGCCTTGCTCGAGATCGGCGCGACGGTGCCGGACATTCGCGAGCCGCTGCGCGCCGCGAGCCAGGCCAAACCGGTATTCTTCCCCACTGATACGCATTGGAGCGTCGATGGCGCCGGCGTGGTCGCGGCGGCTCTCGCTGAGGATTTCCCGGCCCGCGACATGGTCGCCAGCGCCGAGTTTCAGTTGAAGCCGGACGCGCCGATCCATCACGACGGCGACCTTAAGCGGTTCATCGATCTTGGACTGTTCGGCAACTTGCTGCCGGGTACCGACGAGATGGTGACGCCAGTGGTGGCCACCGCCGCCGGCGGCTCGGTCGATGATTTCCTCGGGGACAGTGCCGAGGCCGGAGCGCCGGGCATCGCGCTGGTCGGCACCAGCTATAGCGCGGCCAAGCTCTGGAGTTTCGAATCACAGCTCAAAGGGGCGCTTGGGGCCGACATCGTCAACTACGCGCAGGAGGGGCATGGGCCGTTCGTGCCGATGCGCAGCTTCATGGACACGCTCGAAGCGGGCGAGATCGAGGTCAAGGCGGTGATCTGGGAGATCCCGGTCCGCTATTTCGACGACGACGCCCAGACCGACACCAACGGGCCGAGCTCCAGCTCGGTCTGACCCCATCACATCAAGGAGACGCCAACCATGTCGCATGCGGCAGTGGAACTGAAGTTTGGCACCAGCGGCCTGCGCGGCCTGGGCAAGGATCTTAACCGCGAGACCTGCTACGCCTATGTCGGCGCCTTCCTCGCCATGCTGGAGGATCGCGGCGAGCGGCTCGAGACCGTGTGCATAGGCTTCGACCTGCGCGCATCCAGTACGGGCATCGCGCTTTATTGCGCCGAGGCGGTCGCTGCCCGCGGCCTAAAGGTGATCAATGCCGGCCCCGTGCCGACTCCGGCGCTGGCGCGCTATGCGCTCAATCGGCGCCTGCCAGCGCTGATGATCACGGCGAGCCATAATCCACCCGAGCACAATGGCATCAAGTTCTACCGGCCCGACGGGGAACTGGCCAAGGCCGACGAGGCGCCGATCAAGGCGCTGCTCGGCGCATCACTGCCGGTGCCGCAGCCGCTGACTCCACCGCCACTGGTAGCCGAGGTTGCCCGCGAATATGTCGAGAGCTTTGTCGGTCTTTTCGGCTCGCGGGCGCTCGCTGGACTGCGCCTCGGTGTCGACCAGCACAGTGCCGTGGGGCGCGACCTGTTGATGGACGTGCTGCAATCGCTGGGTGCCGAATGCACGGTGACGCGGCGGAGCGAGACGTTCATTGCGGTGGACACGGAGGCGGTGGACGAGAGCTATCTGGGCATGGCCCAGGCATGGCTGGACGCGGGCGGGTTCGATGCCATCGTATCGACCGACGGCGACGGCGACCGGCCGCTGCTGATCGACGGCGAAGGACGTCAGGTGCTGGGCGACAGTCTGGGTATCCTCGCGGCGCACACGCTGGGCTATGGCAAGGTGGTGACGCCGGTGAGTTCGACCTCCGCGGTCGAGGGCTCGGGCTATTTCGATACCGTGGCACGGACTCGAATCGGGTCACCCTTCGTGATCGAGGCCATGAACGTCTTGGCGAGCGAGGGCGGGGCGGTCGCAGGCTTCGAGGGGAATGGCGGATTCCTGACCGAAGGGGTGCATTTCTGGCGCGATCGGCTGGTGCCGGCGCTGCCCACGCGGGACGCAATTCTGCCGATAGTAGCGGTGCTTAGCGCTGCGCTGGAGAGTGGAACGACGGTGGCAGAGATGGTCGGCAAGCTGCCGGCCCGAGCCAAGGCGACCGGGCGCATCGCGGATGTGGATACATTGCGGGGGGCGCAGTGGATCGAAGGGCTGGTGGCGGCGCCTAATACACTGAAATTGCTCAGTAGCACCGCGCAGGTGGAGACGGTGGACGGGGCAAAATTCGTCTTGGCGGATGGAAATTCCCTGCACCTCCGGCTGAGCGGAAATGCCCCGGAACTCAGGGTTTATGTCGAGACCTCAAGCGCCGCGAGTGCCCAGATTCTGCTACAAAATGCGATGATCGAAGCCAGAAATGCTTTGACGTGAAACAATTTTGCTCTCCACTATTCCGCCATTTTCGCGCCCTACTTCCGCCCGCCGCCTGAATAACGTCTGAACGCGTTGTGGCGGTCAAGACGAGGGGCATATGGATACGAGGGAGCAGATTCGGCTCATCCTCAAGCAAGGACGTGATGGAGAATCCATCGCGAGCAAAATTCCGCAGTGGCAGGGTGAGGCAGAACGCCTGCTCGCCGACCTGCAGCGCCAGCAGATGCGCGGGGTCTCCACGCGGGCGACCGGTGCGGCGGCGGCCGTACTGATCGACGTGGTTCAGGAAGAACGTGATGCCTTCCGGCGCTGGCTGACAGAGCCGGGCACATTGCCCGAACTCGATATCACCGGCATCGAGCAGGCCTGCGAGGCCGTGCTCACCTCGCTCAAGGTGATCGCGATGGATGCAGACTCTACTCGCGAGCAGTTACTGCGGTAGGCGTACTAGAGGCGCAGCCACGGGATGCGCTTCTTCTCGATCTCATCGAACGATTCCTCGTAGCCGGCGTCGGCATAACGCATGACGCCGAGCGAGGTATCGTTGGTGAGAGCGAGACTGAGCCGCTCTTCGGCGGCCGGCGTGCCGTCGGCGATCAGGGTGACGCCGGCCGAGGTCATATAGCCGGCGTAACCACCGCCGCCCGAATGGATCACGACAAGGTCGGCCTCGGACGAGCAGAGCAACATGGCATCGAGCAGCGGCCAGTCGGAAATCGCGTCGGAGCCATCCCGCATCCGCTCGGTCATGATGTTGGGATGCGCCATGGCGCCGGCATCGAGGTGATCGCGGCTGAAGGCGACGGGACCAGCAAGCTCGCCATCGCGCACCATCTCGTTGACCTTGAGGGCCAACGCGGTGCGCTCGCCATGGCCAAGCCAGGCAATGCGTGCGGGCAGACCCTCGAACGGCACATGCTTGCGGGCGAGGCCGATCCAGTTGGTGACGATCTTGTTGTCCGGGAACATTTCGAGCACCGCGTCGTCGATCTTGCCGATATCGGCCGGGTCGCCGCTCAGCGCCATCCAGCGGAAGGGGCCGATAGCGCGGGCGAACAGCGGGCGCAGATAGGCCTCGGTGAAGATCTTGATGTCGAAGGCGTTTTCGACGCCGCCCTGCTTGGCCTGGGTGCGGATGAGGTTGCCATTGTCGAAGACTTCGGATCCCGCTTTCTGGAACTCGAGCATGGCGCGGACATGGTCGACGATGGAGGCGCGGCTGGCCGCCATCAACTGACCTTGTCCGTCCTTGCGCAGGCGCTTGACCTCATCGAGGCTCATGCCCTTGGGGACATAGCCGTGGACGAGGTCGTGCGCGCTGGTCTGGTCGGTGACGATATCGGGCACGATGCCGCGGCGGGCGATCTCGGGGTAGAGTTCGGCTGCGTTGCCGACGAGGCCGATGGAGGTGGCGCGCTTTTCGGCGACCGCCGTGTTGATCATGCGCAGGGCGGCATCGAGATTGGGGGCGATCTCTTCGAGATAGCCGATCTCCTTACGCTTCCGGGCGCGCTCGGGGTCGATATCGATGCAGAGGATGGCGGCGCCCGCCATGCGGCCAGCCAGCGGCTGCGCCCCGCCCATGCCACCGAGGCCGGCAGTCAGAATGAAGCGGCCGGCGAGCGAGCCGCCGAACCTCTGCTCGGCGATGCGCATGAAGATCTCGTAGGTGCCCTGGATGACGCCCTGGCTGCCGATGTACTGCCAGGCGCCGGCGGTGAGGCCGCCCCAGGCGATGAGGCCCTTCTTTTCCAGCTCGTAGAACACTTCGGCCTTGGCCCATTGCCCGACGATGTTGCAGTTGGCCATGATGACCAAGGGCGCCTTGGCATGGGTCTTGAGGAGACCGATCGGTTTCCCCGACTGGATGACGAGGGTCTGGTCCTCGTCCATGGTGAGCAAGGTCTCGACGATCTTTTTGTGGGCTGCCCAGTTGCGAGCGGCCTTGCCGAGCGCAGCGTAGACGATCAGTTCGTCCGGGTTCTCGCCTACGGCCAGCACGTTCTCGAGCAGGCGGAGAATGCCCTCCTGCCGCCAGCCCTTGGCCCGTAGCTCGGGGCCGCCGGGGATAGGGAAGTTGGGGTGACGGGGATTGGGGGTTGGCATCAGCGCTTCTTCTTGGGTTTGACGCCGTCGAGGGCGTATTTCGCCAGCTCGATGCCCATGGATTTTTCGACATAGGGGTAGACCGTCGGGTCGAGCACGCTGGAAGCGAGCGGGATGATGGCCTTGGGAACGTGGAGGACGAAGATGTCGACGCCCTCGGTGATCTGGCCGACGCTCAGCGGCGTACCGGTTTTGTCGAGGGTGGTAATGACATCCGGGAAGGTGGCGAGGCGGGTGCCCGCGGCGTCCTCGACAGCCATGTATTCGTTCATCAGGTGCAGCACGTGGGCACTGCTTCCTTTGCCTAGCGTGATGGTGCCGATGTCGAAGGCGTCCTTGGTGTAGACCACGTCCTTCTTGGTCACCTTGCCCTTGGCGAGGATGGTGCCGCCGGTGGTCTTGACGATGGCGTCGATGACGGCCGCGCCGCCCTTCCTTTCCGCGGCGATGATGGCCTCACCCAGCTTCAGGGCCAGCGAGATGCCGCCCAGTGCAGCGTTCTCTTTGACATAGGAGGCGCGCAGCGGGTTGCGGCAGGAGGCGATGAAGCCGCCGGACTGGTCGGCGGCGGTACGGAGGACGGGCGAGATCTTCGCGGTGGCGCCACGCACCACGAGCTCGATGTAGCGGTTGTCGGCGCGATTGCCGCCGACCGCCGTTTGGATCATTTGCTCGGGCGAGCCGGCCATGCCGATCGAACCCATGTCGCCGGTGGGGTGAGCCCGCATATCGCCAACGGCGTCGACCACCTTGGTGCCGAGCACGGCCGAAGGCAGCCAGCCGTTGAGGGTTGACGACTTGCCGTTCTGGCCGACCATCAGGCCGGCAAGCTTCTCGCCCAGCGCATCCTGCAACAGCTGCACGGCCTTGATGTAGTCGACGCCCTGCATTTCCCAGGGCGTGGTCGAGGCGGGCGCGCCGATGGCGGCTGAGGTGGCGACCCAATCGTCTGGAGACAGCTCGTCGATGGATACCAGTTCGGGCTTGCCGACATTGACGGCGGCGTAGCCGAGCATGCGGCCGTGATCGGCCCACCCGCCGCCACCAGCGGCATAGACGGAACCACCCTTGACGGCTGGTTCCACATCTTTTTCGGTGAGGATGCGTCCCATCAGTCGAGCTCCTTGTCCAGACGCTGCACCGCGTCGAGGAGGACAGCGGCGCCCAGCGCGATGTCCTCGGTTTTCGCGAACTCCTCGGGGGCGTGACTGCGGCCGCCGAGGCAGGGAATGAAGATCATGCCGGACCGCGTCACCCGCGCCATCCAGGCGGCATCGTGCCCGGCGCCCGAGGCCATGCGGCGATGCCCGGCCCCGACCGCCTCGCAACTCGCGTCGAGAGTACGCTGGATGAGGTCGTCAAGGGGAGTGGGCTGGTTGTCGGAGATGATACGGGGCGGCACTATGGTCACGCCCTTTTCGGTGACCAGCCAATCCACCGCTTTGTGCAGGTGGGCGAGGAAGCGATCGATGTTGCTGCGGTCTTCCGCGCGGACATCGATGAGCAGACGTGCCCGCGACGGCACGACATTGGCAGCGCCCGGCTCGATGGCGAACTCGCCGACGGTGGCGGCAAAGTGTGTGTCGCCCTTGCTGAGCGCGAGGCCGAGATGCTCGATATCGGTGACCAGATGAGCGGCGGCGACCAGCGCGTCCTTGCGCGAGCTCATCGGCGTGGTGCCGGCATGGTCGGCGCGGCCGTCGATGATCACCTCGATGCGGGTAATGCCGGCGATGGCAGTGACGACACCGATATCTAGCTTGCCGTCCTCGAGCACCGGCCCCTGCTCGATATGGAGTTCGAGGAAAGCCTTGACGTCGTCGCGGTGCATGCTGACGCCGGGACGGCCGCCGACCTCGGCGATGCCATCGCCTAGGGTGAGGTCCTGCGCCTCGCGATCGAGCCACTCGTCGGGCCGGAGCCCGATCATACCGCGGCTGCCGATGCAGGAGACGCCGAAGATGGAGACTTCCTCGGCTAGGAAATCGACGATCTCCAAATCGTGGTCCAGGGCAATGCCCTGATCGCGCAACGCACGGGCGACTTCGAGCGCCGCCAAGACACCGGCAATGCCATCGAAGCGGCCGCCATCGGGGACGGTATCGGAATGCGAGCCGAGCATCAGCGTACCGGGCTTTTTCCCGGAGCCGGCGCGGCTACCGATGAGATTACCGGCGGCATCGATGTGGGTACGCAGCCCCGCGGCTTCGAAGCGGGCGGCCAGCCACTCGCGGCCCTTCAAAAAGGTCGGCGTGAAGGCGCGGCGGGTCCAGGGTCGATCCGGCTCGGTGATCGCGGCGAGGCCATCGATGTCGGCGCCGATGCGGTCGGCGCTGACGGAGAGGTTGCGAGTCATGGTGGCACCCCCCTCCGAGCTTCGCTAGGCGCGAAGCGCCAAGCTGCGCTTGCCTCCCCCACAAGGGGGGAGGTGGGCACCTGTGTAACTGGCACCATGCTGCCCCAACCACCAGCGGACACGTCCCCCCTTGTGGGGGAGGTTGGGAGGGGGGTGGGGAGCCACGACATCATCGCCTCACCTCCGGTCGTACGAAACTGCCGCTACCGGGCTCCGCCAGCACGTTCACCCCATCGAACACCTGGCGGCCGCGCAGCCATGTGGACTCGACGGTCCAGGGCAGTTCGATGCCGTTGTAGGGGGACCAGCCGACGACGTTGTGGCCCGAGGCGGCGGCGTCGTAGACGACCGGTCGATTCACCAGGACCGTAACGTCGGCGTCCTTCCCGACCTCGAGCGCGCCCTTGCGGTGGTCGAGCCGGAAGTGCTTGGCCGGGTTGTCGGCCATCAGCCGTGCCGCCCAGGTGAGCGGGACGTTGCGCTCCAGCGCGCCCTTGACGAAGAGCGGAACCATGACCTCCAAGCCTGGCACGCCCGAAGAATTCTTCAGCATATCCGGATCGGTCTTGCGGTTCTCGGACCAGCTGACGTGGTCGGTGGAAACGAGCGTGACATTGCCGGCGGCGACGCGCCGCCACAGCGCTTCGACCTCGGCGCGGGGGCGGATCGGCGGGTTGATCTTGGCCTTGCCGCCGAGGCGCTTCACGTCGTTCTCCTCGTCGAGGACGAGGTAGTGAATACAGCACTCGATGGTGGCTTCGAAGCCCTGCTGGCGATAGCTGGCGGCGATGTCGTAGCCGCGGCTCAGCGAGCAGTGGACGACGTGGGCCGGGCAGCCGGTGGCAGCGCCGGTCTCGTAGATCTGCAGCGTGGCGAGGAGTTCGGTGAGCGGCGGGCGGCTCATGGAGTGGGCGCGCCAATCGGTGATGCCGGCCGCCTTCACCTTCGCCATCGCGGCGCGGACATATTCGTCGTCTTCGTTGTGGACGCCGGCGGTGAGCCCGGTGGGGGCGATGGCGGCGAAGCACTCTTCCAGCAGCGCCGGCGGGATGCGCGGGAAGCGGATGGGGTCGGTGCCGAAGGTCGAGAACTTGAAGGCCGCGACGCCAGCCTCGACCTGTTCGAGGATGCGGCTCGCGCCCTCCTCGGGGTTCACGGTGCCGTAGAGAGCGAAGTCGACGCGGGTCTCAGCGCCGGCGTCAGCGATCTTCTGGCGCACCGCAGCGGCGGAGTTGACGACGTTGCCCTCATCGTAGGGCATGTCGACGATGGTGGTGACCCCGCCGGCCGCGGCAGAGCGGGTGGACCAGGCAAAACCCTCCTGGTTCTTCTGGCTCAGCGAGTGGACCTGTGCGTCGATCGCGCCGGGCAGGATCAGCGCGTTGCCGAGCTCGTGGCGGTCGCGGGCGGCGGGCGCCGGGCCCTGCCCCACGACAGCGATCTTGCCATCGCGCACCGCGACATAGCCTTGCTCGATGATGCGATCGGGGAGCACGACGGTGCCAGAAAGACTGAGATCGAAATCGGACATGGCGGCTTCCTCAAGCAGGCGCGCGATCGGTGAGGCCGGTGCGGCGGGCCAGCAGTTTTTCGATCCCGGAAAGGCCGTCATAGATCAGCACCGCCAGCACGCCGACAATGAGACCGCCCTGGAGCACGAACGCGGTGTTGTTGGTGGTCAGTCCAGCGATGATCACCTCACCGAGCGTCTTCGCCGCCACTGTAGAGCCGATGGTGGCGGTGGAGAGCGAGATCACGGTGGCGATGCGGATGCCGGCGAGGATCACCGGGAAGGCCAGCGGCAGCTCGACCTCGACCAGCCGCTGCCAGCCGGTCATGCCCATGCCGCGGGCGGCATCGTCGACGTTCCGCGGCACATTGGTGAGGCCGGTGAGCGCATTCTCGAAGATCGGCAGCAACCCATAGAGGAAGAGCGCGACCAATGTCGGTTCCGTGCCGAAGCCGAGAACCGGCACCGCCAGGGCCAGCACCGCGACGGGCGGAAAGGTCTGGCCAACATTGGCGAGGCTGCGCGAGAGCGACAGGAACTCGGCGCCGAACGGACGCGTCACGATGATGGCGAGGCCGACGGCGATGATGGTCGAAGCTACCGTCGCCAGCAGGGTGATCCAGAGATGGTTGAGCGTGATGTCGACCAGACTGCCCTGGTTATAGATGGGCGGTGCGCCATACTGAGTCAGCGGCGCGAAGGCCCAGGCAAAGCTCTGTGGCGTCACCAGAAACGTGACGAGCAGTGCCAGGACCGCGAGGCGGATGATCAGCCCCAGGCTCATTGCGGCCTCCGCGCGAGCTGGGTGAGTTTGGCCAGGGTGATGCAGCCGATCGGCTTACCGGCGTCGGTCACCGGCAGGGCATCGCGGCCCGACCACAGGCATTCGGCATAGGCGTCGCGGAGGGAGGCCTCCGCATCGATAGGCGCGCCGGGGGCCCCACCGGGTTCGACGTGGGGGCGGACGATATCGAGGCCCAGCAAGCGGAAGGGGCGGTCGCCGGTGCCGATGAGCTCATCGACGAAAGGGGTCGCCGGGTGGGCGATGATCTCGGCGGGCGACGCGTACTGGAGCAGCTGGCCCTTGTCCATCACGGCGATCTTGGTGCCCAGAAGCATGGCTTCGTCCATGTCGTGGGTCACCAGCACGATGGTGGTGCCGAAGCGCTTCTGGATGGCGAGGAGATCGGCCTGGGCCTTGTGGCGGATGATGGGGTCAAGAGCGCCGAAGGGCTCGTCCATCAAGAGGATTTCGGGCTCGGCGGCGAGGGCGCGGGCGACACCGACGCGCTGCTGCTGACCGCCGGACAGTTCGCTGGGCAGGCGGTCTCGAAACTGGGCCGGCTCGAGCTGGAAGAGGGCCAGCAGTTCGTCGACGCGGGCGGCGATGCGGGCATTGTCCCAGCCCACGAGGCGGGGAACGGTGGCGATGTTCTGGCCCACGGTGCGGTGCGGAAAGAGGCCATGGCCCTGGATAGCGTAGCCGATCTCCCGGCGCAGTTCGTGGGCGACAAACTCGCGGGTGTCGCGGCCCTTGATGCGCACCGTGCCGGAGGTAGGTTCGACCAGCCGGTTGATCATCCGCATCAGCGTCGTCTTGCCCGAGCCCGAGGTGCCGACGATGACGCAAATATCGCCCTTGTCGACCTCGAACGAGACGTGATCGACGACGGTGGTCTGGTCGTAGGTCTTGGTGAGGCCGTCGATCTCGATCATGCCGGGCGTGCCTTTCGGGTCGAGACGATTTCAACGAGGGCGTCGAGCACCACGGCAGCGGCGAAGGCCAGTGCCACGGTGGGCACGGCGCCCAGCAGCACGAGATCCATGGCCGTCTGGCCGATGCCTTGGAAGACGAAGACACCAAAGCCGCCGCCGCCGATCAGCGCCGCGATGGTGGCAAGGCCGATATTCTGCACGAGCACGATGCGGATGCCGGTGAGGATCACCGGAAAAGCCAGCGGCAGTTCGGCGCCAAACAGAACCTGCCTATCGGTCATGCCCATGCCCTTGGCGGCATCCTTGACGGCAAAGGGTACGCCGACAAGGCCGATCACGGTATTGGCGACGATGGGCAGCAGGGAATAGCCGAACAGCGCCACCAAGGCCGGCGCCGCACCGATGCCGGAAATGCCGAGGGCCGAGGCGCCGGGAATGTTGGCGGCGACCCAGGCCAGTGGGGCGATCAGCAGACCGAAGAGCGCGATAGAGGGCACCGTCTGGACGATGTTGAGGGTGTTCAGCACGGCGGCCCGTAGCGTCGGCCGACGGTAGCAGAGGATGCCGAGCGGCACGCCGACCACGGTGGCGGCCACGAGGGAGCCGAAGGCGAGCGCCACATGGGTCTGCGCCTCGCGCCAGAACGAGGCGCCGCGATTGGCATATTCGCGCAGGATCGAGAGGTCGTTCCAGATCCCGAACCACAGCATCAGGCCGATGGCGGCGGAAACGAGCACTAGAATGCCGATACGCGGCACGGGCTTGAGCTTCATGCGGATCAGCGCGTCGGCGGCCACCAGCGCGAAAGCAAAGATCAGTATCCAGAAGCCGGCGCCGGGCGAGACACGGGCGACGGTGTTCCCCTCGGGCGTCTGCACGCTGGCGGCGAGACCGAGCAACAGGGCAAGCGCCCCGAGCACGACTAGGCTCGAGACGAGGCGCCAGAGGTTCGGGCCGCGGATCAACGCAACCAGCGCGCCGAGTGCCACCATGGCATAGAGCAGCGCAGCTTCGACCAGCGGCAACGCGGCGCCGATGCTAAGCGGCGCGCCAAGGACGATGCGGTTGGGCCGCGAAATGACGAAGGGGAAAAGGAAGAGGCCGGCGAGGACCAGCAGCGCGATGATGACGCCGAGCTTATCGACCCTGGGCAGGCGGAGCGGCGTCGCGGTGCTGATGGTATCCTGAGCCATGACAAATCCGGACGCGGAGACAGACGGGCGGCGCGATCTCACGCCGCCCGTCAGGTCGCATGCTTACTTCAGGAAGCCGTTCTGGGTTAGCCAATCCTTGGCGACGTCGGCAGCCGCTTCGCCACCGACCTGAATGCGGCCGTTGAGGGTCTGCAGGGTGGCGAGGTCGAGCTTTTCGAACACCGGCTTGAGCAGTTCCTCGATCTGCGGATTGGCCTTGAGCACCTCTTCGCGAATAATCGGGGCTGGCTCGTAGACCGGCTGCACGCCCTTGTCGTCCTCGAGCACAACGAGATTGGCCGAAGCGATGGCGCCGTCGGTGCCATAGACCATGGCGGCGTTGGCGCCGTCGGTCTTCTGCGCCGCCGCCGCGATGGTGGCGGCGGTATCACCACCCGAAAGCACGATCAGCTGCTCGGGCTTGAGCTCGAAGCCATAGGCGGTCTGGAAGGCCGGGAGGGCCGAGGCGGAGTTGACGAACTCGGCCGAGGCGGCGAGCTTCACCTCGCCGCCGCCGGCAACGTACTTGCCGAAATCGGAGAAGGTCTTGATGCTGTTGGCGTCAGCCACGTCCTTGGCGATGGCGACGGCCCAGGTATTGTTGGCCGGGGCGGGGGTCAGCCAGACGATCTTGTTGTTGTCGTAGTCGAGCTGCTTGGCCTTCTCGTAGGCGGCCGCGGCATCCTTCCAGGCTGCATCCTCGGCGACGTTGAAGAAGAAGCCGGCATTGCCGGTATACTCGGGGTAGATGTCGATTTCGCCGGCGGTGATGGCGCCGCGCACGATGGGGGTGGCGCCGAGCGAAATCTTGTCGGTCACGGCAACGCCGTTGGCCTCGAGCACCTGCTTGATGACATTGCCGAGCAGCGCACCTTCGGTGTCGATCTTGGACGAAACCACGACCTGGGCCGAAGCTGCCGTCGCCATCAGGGCGAGGCCGACGGCCGCGCCGATTACCCGGGTGAAAAGTCGCATGACGGTCTCCTTATTGGCGCCAGCCCATGCCAGCGCTTTGGTGGACGGTGAACCTATTCCGAACGCGGCGCGATGAAAGCGTGCCGGCGCGAAATGTTGTTCTACCTTCGTTCCTCACTGGTAGCAAACTCAACCAGCAGCACGACTTTTTGCAGTAGGCGACCAGCCGGAGGCCGGAGTCAAGGTGTCCGCAGCCGGGCAAATCCGCTAGCGGTCGGGGCCCAGCGCGAAGAAATCATCGATATTGTCGAGGATGGAGACGCCGAGCAATTCGCCGAGGAAGCTTTGCGAGTTCAGCGCCTCCTCGATCGCCTCGATATCCATCGAGAGCGGGCGGTCGGTGAGATAGAAGGGCGCAAGGCGGCGCACGAGGCCATAGATCAGGCCGGGGACGCTGCCGGGCTTGTCGCCCGAAATGTCCATGGCCTGCGCGGCCAGCATGGCCTCGATGGCGGCCAGGCGGCGGAGCGCCAAGACCTGTCTCTCGAAACGCTCCACCACCAGCGGCAGGAAGGCGGCTTCGTCCTCCATGCCGTCAGCCACGACCAGCGCCTGATACGAAATCGGCTGGGTAAGGGAAAGGACGCGGACGAAGAGATCGCCGGCGAGCTTGATGATCGGCCCAAAGCCGGTGGCGATGGCGCCCGGCGCAACCAGATTCACCGGCAAATCGCGGCGGCCACCATTGCCGAGCAGCACGCAGCGGTTGAAGGAGTTGCGCGCCACATGGGCGAGACCCAGCTGCGCCGCCTGCAGGAACACGGTGACATCGAGCGGCAGCGAGCCGCCGGAGGTCAGCACCTGGCCGCCGGCGACCACGGGGTTGTCATCGGTGCGGCCGGTCGCCGCGAGAATGGTCTTGGCGGCGGTGGTGACGCTTTCGAAGGCGGTGGCGAAGACCTGGCTCATCATGCGCAGCGATAGCGGATCCTGCACATGGGTGGCGTCCGGCCAGTCCCAGCCCATGGCATTGAAATAGAGCCAGGCGCCGACCGTCGCCTCGCGCGGCGTGCCGACATGGGCGACGGCTTTCCACGGATCGCGCGAGGCGCCGAGAGCGCCGGCCGTGGTGAGGCCGGTCGCGAGCAGCACGCGCAGCGCGTGCGCGGCTTCGCGTACGGCATTGGCGGCGGCGGCGAACGCCACAGCATTGGTGGACACGGCCGCGAGGCTATCGCGCGGGGCGAGGCGGACGGGCTTCAGCCCTGCCCGCTCCAGCGCGACGCTGGCGGAGAGCCGCTCGCCCTTGTGCACGGCCTCGCCGACACCGGTGAGTACGGCGCCGATCTGGCCCATGAGCCCGATATCGGCGCAGCCGATCGAGCCGGTGCGGCGAACGACCGGGACCACGTCGCGATCGAGAAGATTGAGGAACGCCTCGACCAGTTCGGTGGTGCAGCCGACGCGTCCGGTGAGCGCCATGTTGGTGCGGATGGCGATGGCGTTACGGACGACTTCGGGCGGAAACGGCTCGCCCGTGCCGAAATGATGTGCACGGACGAGGCCCATATTGAAAGCATCGAGGTCTTCGGGCGACCAGGACACGTCCTTCATGGCGCCGACGCCGGTGGTAGAGCCATATACTGGGCGGCCGGACGCGATGGCCTCGACCAGCACGTCCCGTGCGTCGCGGACCAGCTCCAGCGCCGCGCCATCGGCCGCCACATGCGTGGTCTTGCGGGCGATGCGGGTCAGGGTGGCAAAATCGAGCGGCTGACCGTCGAGAATGACAGGCTCGGCGGAGACGGGTGCGGCAGAGGGTGGGAAATCAAGGCTCATGGCGCCGGATCATTGCCTGATCGCGCGGGAAAAGTCACCGCGACTTGCGGACACCGCTACCGCCTACTCGATCGTAACCCCGGCGGAGGCAGGGATGACGGACGGTAGGTGAGCCACAATCGAGTGCTACTTTCGCCGCGGTCGCACCAGATCGCGGCCGGCGGAAACCCACCGCCCTGCCCGCTTGGCGACCACCGCCTCGGCTAGGGTCGCGGCTGCGTTCCGCACTTCGCCCTGAATGGCGAGGTCCTTGTCGAGGGCCTCGTGGCTGGTGGCATAGGGTTCCCAGTAGCCGATGTAGCGGTCGAGTTCGGCTTGGTTGCCCGCGCTTTCGAGCCCCATGAAGCTCAGCCAGTCGGACACGGATCGGCGGACGTTTTCGGCGCCTTCGACATCGCCATGCGCCACCACTGCGAAAAGTCGGCCAGCAAGGTGCTGAGGATAGTCCCAGCCCTTGAGTTCGATCTCCTTGGCGAGGCGGACATTCTCCTTGCCCTCGGTGGCGGTGGGATCGGGATTGCCGCCATCGGCGCAGACGAGCCGGTCCATCATGGCCTTCAAGGGCGTCGAGACCTGGTACCAGTTGACCGGCGTGACGATGAAGACGCCGTCGGCCCGCACCCACATGGGGTAAATCTCGTTCATCCAATCGTGCGCTTGGCCGAGCGAGTAGTTCGGATAGCACGAGCAGGGCCAGTGGCAGAGCGGGGCCGCGGTGGAAAAGCAGCTCTTGCAGGGGTGGATGTTGCGGCCATATTCGGCCGTCGTGCGCGAGAGATCGAGAAACTCGACCTCGATACCCGCATCGGCGAGCACGCCTTCGGCTGTTTTGGAAAGGCGGTAGCTCTTGGAGGTTTCGCCCGGGCAGGTATGCTCGGTTCGCGAGGATGAGTTGACGATCAGCACACGCGGCTTGCGGGCAGCATCCCTGTGGTACGCCTCTGCCTCTCCTATGGCAGCTTTCGCCTCGAGCCAGTCGAGAGCCAGATCGTAGTCGGGGTCGGCGTAGCCCGGGCCGGCCTTGCGGGGCAGCGGCGCCTTGCGCGAGTCGCGATAGGCATCCCAGGCGGCGGAAGCGACGCGGTTGAGATCGTCGTGGAGGCTCTCGAACACCGGATCAATGTACTGGGCGAGGAAGCGGCGCTTGAATTCTGCTTCATCGAGCTTGACCGGCGGCATCTCCTTGCGGGGTTCGGGGGCATCCGGCAGCAGCGCACTCATCCACATCTCCTTGGGAAAACAGGAAAATGGCGAAGGCGGCGCTTACGTTCCGATGCGGCGCTCCAATGTGAACCAGGCGATGACGCCCGAGAGCAGCGACAAACCCGCAGTCACATAGGCAATCGCGGCAAAGCCGGCGTCGGTCGCGGCCACCGCTTCGGGCGGCAACCCACCCGGCTGGGCCATGCCGAAGGAGAGGCCGACAGCCCCAGCGCCGAGCGTCGCCGAAAAGATGGCGGCGCCCAGGCCGCCCATGGTGGCAACGGCAAAGAGGCCGGCGACGCGGGCAACGGCATTGTTGATACCCGAGGCAGTGCCGGTGTCGCGATCGGCTACCGAGGTCATCACTGCGGTCGAGAGCGGCGAGACGACCAGACTCATGCCCAGGCCAAAGAGGATCATCATCGGCAGCACCATGAACCAGACCGAGTGCGTGCCGACGAATAGGCCGAGCCCGAGGAAGGCAAGCGCCACCAGCAGCGATCCGGCGGAGATCATCGGGCCGGGCCCGACCTTGTCGGCCTGCTTGCCGGCGATGGGCGATAGCACGGTGAGCAGGATGCCGAGCGGCAGCAGCACGAGGGAGACTTCGGCGGGAGTGACGTTCCAGCCGGCGATGAGCACCATGGGCAGATAGAAGCTGATGGCGGCCAGCGAGAAGTAGAGCACGAAGGTCAGCGCCTGCGCGCCGGAAAAGGCCTTGTCCCGGAAGAGTCCCAGTGGAACCATGGGGGCCTTTGCGCGGCTTTCCCACCAGAGAAAGAGCCCGGCAAGGATCAGGCCGCCGATGCCGAGGACCAGGCGGAGCGTGGTGCCTGTCGTCTCGCCGGTCAGCGCCAGCGCCATCAGCAACAGCGCGCCGGTGCCGAGGATGGCGCCGCCGACATCCAGGCGGCGGTCGGTGTCGGGTTTGTCGGCCGGGACTTTGAGGAACAACAACGCCAGCGCGGCAATGCCGAGCGGCAGGTTGACGGCGAAAACCAGCCGCCAGCTCCAGTCGCCCAGGGTGGTCAACACCAGCCCGCCGATCACCGGCCCGGCGATGGTGAAGAAGGACGAGGCCGACGACCAGATGCCGATGGCGCCGCCGCGCTCTTCGCGCGGGTAGGCCTTGGCGATGATGGCGAGGCTCGAGGGCACCATGAAGGCGGCGCCCAGCCCCTGCACGGCGCGCGCCGCGATAAGGATCGCGGGGGTCGGCGCCGCGGCACAGGCCAGCGAGGCGACGCCGAAGAGCACGATGCCGCCGGCAAAGACATTGCGGATGCCGAACCGGTCCCCAGCCGCGCCACCGAGCAGCAGCACCGAGGAGAGCAGCAGCAGGTAGGCGTTGCTCACCCACTGCGCATCCGCAAGCGTCGCCCCGAGATCGGCGCGGATCGCCGGGGTGGCGATGGAAATCACCGACCCATCGATGAACCCCATCGATGAGGCGAGGATGGCGGCCACGAGGACGAATTTGCGCTGGCTGGGGGCGACGAACGGAGTGTCGGCGGGCTGGGTCATAGGCGAGGACGGTACGCCTGTTTCCGCGCCTCTGCCAGCCGGGCCTGTGATGGGCACGCTCTCTCAGCCGACCAGCTGTCATTCGGGGCCCGACACCAACGTCACGTGCCCTTCCACCCCCACCCCTATCCTCTGCCCGCAAGGGAGACCTGACTGCAAGCCTTTGCATGCTTTGCAGAAAACAGTGCTTATCCCCGCGCTCTCCACACCGCGTAGAATGATCCCCATCAACCCCGCGGTGGACGGGAAGCGCGACGAACGCTTGCGGGGAGACTGCTGGGAGGCGGAGGGGAGTCG
>JAEZKB010000244.1 GCA_023415605.1 Pseudomonadota bacterium | reverse complement strand
TGGTTCCCGAACAGGCCAAGCATGCTGGCCACACATTCGAGGAGCTGGTCTCCTGGATGGTGGAGGATGCGAGTTGCAACAGGTAGGGGCTAGAATTTTCGCCGACGCCCAGGCCGCACTCCAGGTCACCCGTCACATTCCGGAAGGGCATGCTCTCCCCGCGCCGCTTCGCGGTCCGCACCGGAGCCTCAGCCGCAAGGCGCTGATCACGGTCAGTCATGCCTGGGTGCTCCACCGCCGCATCTTCGTGCGCGTCGCCGGAGCGATCCTTGCGCTCCTATTCATCGTCGGCGTCTATGAGGCGCGCGAGCCGTTGGCCAAGCTAGGCGCCGGTGCGCTCAACATGGTGCAAGGCGAATTCGCCGCCGCCGGCTTCGGCATCGACGCCATCAAGATTTCCGGACAGACGCTCAGCCAGGACCAGCACATCATCGCTCTCCTGATGATGAGCGGCGGTTCCTCGACGCTCAATTTCGATGCCCAGAAGGCCCGTAACCTCCTGCGTTGGATGCAGGCCGTCGACAGCGCCACGGTGCGCAAGATCTATCCGGGCGAAGTCATCGTCGACATTGTCGAGAAGACTCCGGTAGTGCGCTGGCGTGTCGGTACGACCACCTGGCTGGTCGACGAGCGCGGCAAGCGCATCGGTACCGATCCGGCCGCCGCCTATTCCGACCTGCCGCTGGTGGTGGGTGAAGGCGCGGCCGACGATGCCATCATCATGACCCATACGATGGAGCGCTACCCGCTGCTGCAGAAGGATCTGGCGGCGCTCTCGCGTATCGGCGACCGCCGCTGGGACCTCATCTATTTCACTGGTCTGCGCGTCCAGCTGCCGGAGCAGGGCGTGGCGCAGGCTCTGGCCAATCTCGAAATGTACCAGCGCAATGCGTCGCTACTCGATCGCGATGTGACGCTCATCGACCTGCGCGTTCCCGGCGTCGTGGCGCTCAAGCCCGGACCGCTGGCGGCCGAACAGATCGCCGAGGCCAACAAGCCTGGCAAGAAAAAGCCAGCCGCCAAGATCGACCCCGAATACGAAACGCCCGCCGAACAGCGCGCAGACGGAGCCCAGTGATGATCACCGATGCCATGACCGCGCGGCTCAAGCCCGTGCAGCCCGGACGCACCTCCTTGGTCGCCGTGCTCGACATCGGCTCGACCAAGATCTGCTGCGTCATTGCGCGTCTCGTGCCGCGAGCGGAGGGCAAGGCACTCAAGGGCCGCACCCACACCGTCGAGGTCATCGGCTTTGGCTATGGCAAATCGTCGGGCATCAAGTCGGGTGTCATAACCGATCTCGACAAGGCCGAGCAGGCCGTGCGTACCGTCGTCGGCATGGCCGAGCGCGCCGCCGGCCTCACCGTCCAGTCGGTGATCGTCAATGTGACCGCCGGCCGGCTGGGCTCGGAGACGTTTTCGGCGACGGTCAATCTCGGTGGCCAGGAAGTCGAACGCGGCGACATCCAGCGGGTGCTGCGCGCCGTCAACGAACGCTCCGTCCGCGCCGAACGCTCGATCATCCATGCGCTGCCCATCGGTTATGCGCTCGATGGCCAGAAGGGCATCAAGGATCCGCGCGGCATGGTCGGCGAAAAGCTATCCGTCGATGTCTCAGTGATCTCGGCCGAAACCCTGGCCATGCGCAATCTGGAGCTGGTGCTCCACCGCTGCCACCTGCAGGTCGAGGCGCTCGTTGCAACGCCTTACGCCTCAGGCCTCTCGACACTGGTCGATGACGAGGCGCATCTCGGGGTCTGCTGCATCGATCTGGGCGGCGCAACGACTACCGTCTCGGTCTTCTCCGAAGGCCAGCTGGTCTATGCCGACGCCATCGCCATCGGCGGCCATCACCTGACCCTCGACATTGCCCGCCATCTTTCGGTGAGCGTCGCCGACGCGGAACGGCTCAAGACCGTCTATGGCTCGGTGCTGCCCGGTCAGGCGGATGAGCGCGATCTCATCACCATCACGCCCGTCGGCGCGCCGATCGACGAGGCGCCGGGGCAGATCCCGCGCTCGCATATCACCCGCATCGTGCGCCCGCGTATCGAAGAAATGTTCACCGCCGTGCGCGACCGCATGCAGGCTACCGGCATGATGGATGTCTGCGGCCGCCGCTTCGTTTTGACCGGCGGCGGCAGCGAGCTCACCGGCCTCGGCGAAGTCGCGCGCCGCGTGCTCGCCCGCAATGTCCGCTCCGGCCGCCCGATGGGCATTTCCGGCCTGCCCGAACTGGCAAAGGGCCCGGCCTTCGCCTCCGTCGCCGGCATGCTGATCTATCCGCAGGTCTGCGCGCAGGAATTCGTCGAACCCAAGTCCAACCGTCTCACCGGCACCGATGGTTACTTCGCCCGTGTTGGCTCCTGGTTGAAGTCGGCGCTCTAGCGCTTCTTTTTCACCCGCGCCCAGGTCTCTTCGGCGTCGTCGAAGACCGTCCGTCCGCCATATTCGGGTGAGCGGCGCCACTCTTCGTCGATGAACTCGCGGAAGCTCGGGCCTTTGGCGGTGGCTTCGAGCTTCCGGGCCTGGTCGTCGAGGCGCTTGATGGCGCTCACTTCCTCGCTTTGGCCGAGCCGGGCTTTGACCATGGCATACTTCAGGACCTTGATGGTCTCGTCATAGACCTTGAGCGGCACCGGGAACGGCGCACCGTCCTTGCCGCCATGCGCCATGGCGAAGCGGGCCGGATCAGCGAAACGATGCGGCGCGCCGTGGATCACCTCGGCGACCTGGGCCAGCGATTTGACCGTGCGCGCGCCGACGCCGGGCACCAGCAGCAGGTTGGCAAAGTCCTCCGGCGCCTTTTCCTCCGCCGCGGCGAGGGCGCCGTGCAGGCGGCGCATCATTACGTCCTTCTCCCGGATGTCGTGGTGCGCTGGCATGACCAGGTGGGGCAGGGTCATCTGCGCCGGTGCAGGGACCTCCTTCTTCGGCATCAGGTCGATCAACTGGTCGACGATGCCGTCCGGGCCGAGTTCGGCCAGCAACTGCAGTTGCGCTTGCCGCGACTTCTCGGCCCGGCGATCGGCGAGATTGACGATCTCTCCCGTTGCCTCACCTTCAATGGCCGAATGCGGCGCGTCGACGAAGCTGGTCAGACCTTCGGATTTCCAGTGGTAGCGGCGGGCGGTGTTGGTAGCGTCTCGCATGCCCTGCTGTACCACCACCCAGCTGCCGTCGGCGGCGACGATGAAGCCGTGGAGATAGAGGTCGAAGCCGTCCTGCACGGCGGCGCTGTCGACCTTGGCCACCAACCGGCTGGCTTGCGCGAGGGCGGCACCGTCGAAGCCGACGCGATTGCCGATGCTCACCAGTTCGTCTGGTGTCTTGCGCGAGTGCTTGCCGCGTCCGCCGCAGACGAAGAGGCCGAGCTCGCGCTCCAGCGGCTGCAGCCCACGCTTGAGCGCGCCGATCACCGAAGTGGTGATGCCGGAGGAGTGCCAGTCCATGCCCATGACGGCGCCAAAGCTCTGGAACCAGAACGGGTGGGCGAGGCGGCGCAGCAGCTCGTCGCGTCCATATTCATGGATGATGGTCTCGCAGATCACGGCGCCGAGCTTGGCCATGCGCTCGGCGAGCCAGGCCGGCACGCGTCCTCCATGAAGAGGCAAGTCGGCGCTGCCTGATCGTTGTGCCATAGACACACCTTCGATTGTTCCGTCTTGGAACATATAGGGAACGAGGCGGGAAGTGAAGCATCGTGGCACAGTCGCCGTGCCGTCACCGCCAAGCTCCTACACCGGGATTCATGAGTCGGGGCAGGGGTTTGTGCCCGACGGTTGCAGTTGCCAGCCATGCTTAACCGGCGGTTACAAGTGATCAGAAATCGCTTGCAAATTGCGCGGCCGTTAACGGTTTCGGCGGCATTGTTAGGGTCCGGTTAACGAATTGGCGACTAAAACTTTCCCAACACGCCACCTATGGGGCCTTCCATGACGATCAATCTGACAATCCCCGACATCCAGGAACTGAAGCCCCGCATCACCGTATTCGGTGTGGGCGGCGCAGGCGGCAACGCCGTCAACAACATGATCGCCTCGGGTCTGGATGGCGTCGATTTCGTTGTCGCCAATACCGACGCCCAGGCTCTGGCGCTCTCCAGTGCGCAGCGGATCATCCAGTTGGGTGTCTCGGTCACCGAGGGTCTCGGCGCAGGGTCGCACCCGGAGGTCGGCAAGGCCGCCGCCGAGGAAAGCTACGACGAGATCAACGATCACCTCTCCGGCTCGCACATGGTGTTCATCACCGCGGGCATGGGCGGCGGCACCGGTACCGGTGCGGCTCCGGTGATCGCCCGGGCTGCCCGCGAGCAGGGGATCCTTACGGTCGGAGTCGTGACCAAGCCCTTCACCTTCGAGGGCAACCGCCGCGGTCGCCTCGCCGAGGACGGCATCGATGAGCTCCATCGCCATGTGGATACGCTGATCGTCATCCCGAACCAGAACCTCTTCCGCGTCGCCAACGAGAAGACCACCTTCGCCGACGCCTTCAAAATGGCCGACCAGGTGCTCTATTCGGGCGTCGCCTGCATCACCGACCTAATGGTCAAGGAAGGCCTGATCAACCTCGACTTCGCCGACGTGCGCGCCGTCATGCGCGGCATGGGCAAGGCGATGATGGGTACCGGCGAAGCGTCCGGCGAGGATCGTGCCCGCCACGCCGCCGAAGCCGCTATCGCCAACCCGCTCCTCGACGATGTGTCGATGCACGGCGCCCGTGGCCTGCTGATCTCCATCACCGGCGGCCCTGACCTGACGCTCTACGAAGTCGACGAGGCTGCCAGCCGTATTCGCGAAGAAGTCGACCCGGATGCCAACATCATCCTTGGCGCGACCTTCGATCCGAACCTCAATGGCTCGATCCGCGTCTCCGTCGTTGCCACCGGCACCGACGCCACCATGGTGCAGGCGTTGGAGCCGGCCAAGCCCAGCAACAATCGTGCCCCGCTTCAGGCCCAGCAGATCCGCCAGGCCATGCCGGCCCCGGCTCCGGTCATCCCGCAGCCTGCAACTGAGGAATTCGAGACGCAGGTCGAGCAGGCGGTGGCCGAGGCCATCCAGGAGCCGGCTTACCAGAGCTATCAGGAAGACGACGGCATCACGGTCGAGCCCTATATCCCGACGGCGACTCACAATGTGATCGAAGAGGGGATGCGCGCGCCGGTCGAAGCACCGATTCCCAGCGTCTACGTGCCGTCGAGCGCCGAACGTCCGGATGGACAGCGTCGCATGCCCCGGACGGAGGAGCTCCCGGTTGTTGCAAGACGGTCACTCGGCGTCCAAGAAAAGCAGGAAGCCGAACCCCGCAACGCCCGCGCTCTGTTCAAGCGGCTGGCCTCCAATGTCGGCAACGCGTTGCGGTCGTCCGAGCCGCCTGCGCATGACGAGACCGCTTACTCGACCCGCGACGACGCTGCCGCCCGGAACGCCATAGAGGCCGGTGCGCCTAGGGTTTCGCACGCTCCGGCGGCCACCGAAGGGGCCTCCGGCTCGCTCGATCGGCACGGCCGTGACCAGGCGCAGCAGGCTCACAAAGAGCACATCGAGATCCCGGCTTTTCTCCGGAAGCACGGTTAGGCGCGCCTTAATTTGCGCCTGAAACTTCACCCGGTGCGGCTTCCGCGCCGGGTTTTTATTAGCTAAGACTGCGTCGGGGCGGTCTGTCGGGGTTTGGAGTCCAACGCATGCAGAAACTTTCGGCGCGGCAACGCACCCTCGCCCGCGCGCTCGAGTTCAGCGGTTTCGGCGTCCATAGTGGACTTCCTGTCACCCTCACCATCGAGCCGGCGCCCGCCGACAGTGGTTACCTGATTGCGCGCAAGCTCGAGAACGGCTCGACCGTTGGTCCGGTGCCGGTACACTTTTCCCGCGTCACGCGTACGACGCTCTGCACCACCCTCGATCTGGGCGAGAGCGTCTCGGTCGCGACTGTTGAACACGTTATTTCTGCCCTCTCGGGCATGGGCGTCGACAATGCGCTGGTGACCCTCACGGGAGCCGAGTGCCCGATTCTCGATGGAAGCGCTGCGCCCTACGTCAAAGGCATCATGGAAGTCGGCCTCGACGTCCAGCCGGCGCCGCGCCGCTATATCAAGATCATGCGGCAGGTGCTGGTGCGCAATAACGAGGCTTCGGCCGCGCTGGAGCCCTACAACGGCCGCATGCTCGACCTCGAAATCGACTTCGACAGCCGCGTCATCGGCCGTCAGCGCATGATCTTCGACTGGACGCCGCGCAAGTACTGCGACGACGTCTCCCGCGCTCGCACTTTCGGTTTCGTGCGCGACGCCAAGATTCTCCGACAGGCCGGTTATGCGCTCGGTTCGTCGCTGGACAATTCCATCACCGTCCACGAAGACCGCATCCTCAATCCGGGCGGTCTGCGGTACGAGGACGAATTCGTTCGTCACAAGCTGCTCGACGCCATCGGCGACCTGGCTCTTTGCGGCCTGCCGATCTACGGCCGTTTCCGCTCCTACAAGGGCGGTCACGCCCTCAATGCCCTGGTCCTCCACGGCTTGTTTGCGAGCGAAGCGAACTATGAGATAGTTTCGGCCGACGATCTGCCGTTGGCCTTCGACGCACTCGACGACGTGCCGGAAGGGCTCAACGTGCGTCCCTATCTCCGTTCGGTCGGCTGAGCGAACGGGCATAGCCACAGTTTTGATCGTTTTTGTAAGTAGTCCGCTCGGCCACAAGCGGCGCGTAACGTGATGGGGCTTTTCGTGAATACCAAAGCATCTGCGGGGAACATCGGCC
>JAEZKB010000234.1 GCA_023415605.1 Pseudomonadota bacterium | reverse complement strand
TTAAACACACGGACCTGAACCGTGCGCGTCTACCAATTCCGCCACCAGGGCAAACCGATGGGCGCCGTTCACTAGGGCATGGTCGAAACCCTGTCAACGTCCATTTGGGGAGCGAATTTCCGCCGCCGTCAGTTTCCCGCGCCGTTGTAGTGGGTGATGGTCGAACGGTCGATCATTGGGGCGCCTTCGAGGCAGCCGACATTGAGCATCACCATCGGCTGGTCGCCAAACTTGCCGCGCGAAAAGGCCTGGATGCCGCAGGTCTTGCAAAAGAGGTGATCGATGGCGTGGTGGTTGAAGCGATAGAGCTGCAACGCCTCTTCGCCCTGGTGCAGCACGAAGTCGTCAGCCAGCACCGAGCTCATCACCGAGGCGACCCGGCGGCAGCGCGAGCAGTTGCAGTCGAAGAGATTGCCGAGGTCCGTCGTTGCGCTGTAGCGCACCGCTCCGCAATGACATTGCCCCTCATAGGTCTTTCTCTCCGGCACGGTTCGTCTCCATTACTCAGCTGGAACAAATAGAGAACAAACTGCTGCCGCGGAGTCAAGAGCTGCCTCGACAGGCGCGGATGCCCGCGCTAGAAGCGGACCAGCCTTTTGCCTTAGGAATTTCGGAGACTTTGCCCATCATGGAACGCGCCAATGATCTCGTCACCATTTTCGGTGGGTCGGGCTTTCTGGGCACCCAGGTGGTGCAGGTCCTGGCGCGGCAGGGCTACCGCATCCGCGTCGCCGTCCGCCGCCCCGACCTTGCCGGTCATCTGAAGCCGCTCGGCGCCGTCGGGCAGATCCAGCCGATCCAGGCCAACATCCGCAATGCGGATTCGGTGATGCGCGCCGTGCAGGGTGCCGATGTGGTGATCAACCTCGTCGGTATCCGTTTCGAGCGCGGCCGCCAGCTGTTCCGCGCCGTGCACACGATGGGATCGAGGAGCGTGGCCGAGGCCGCCCGCCGCGCCGGTGCCACCACGCTGATCCAGATGTCTGCCCTGGGCGCTGATCCGCAGAGCGCCAGCGGCTATTCCCGCTCCAAGGCGCTGGGCGAAGCCGAAGTGCTCGCCGCCTTCCCCGAGGCGATCATCATCCGGCCCTCGATCATGTTTGGCCCGGGCGATGATTTCTTCAATCTGCACGGCACGCTGGCGCGCATCCTGCCGGTGCTGCCGCTGATCGGCGGCAAGTCGAAGTTCCAGCCCATCTATGTGGGTGATGTCGCCGAAGCCATCGCCGTGGCGGTGAATGGCGGGGTCAAGCCCGGCAAGGTCTACGAACTCGGCGGACCGGAAGTTGTCACCCACCGCCAGATCGTCGAGCGGGTGCTGCGCGAGAGCCTGCGCAACAACCCGCTGATCCCGGTGCCGCGGGCGTTTGCCAAGCTGATGGCTGCGCCCTTCGCGCTGCTGCCGTTCGCGCCGCTGCTCACCGGCGACCAGGTCGATCTGCTGATGACCGACAATGTGGTGTCGGCGGAAGCCACACGCGAAAAGCGCACGCTGCAGGCCTTCGGTGTCCAGCCAACTCCGATGGACGCCATCCTTCCGGGTTATCTCTGGCGCTTCCGCCGCAACGGCCAGTTCGACCGCCAGCCGGCCTGAGGCAGGCCGGGGCGTCTGCGGCGGTCGCTTCGCCGACTTCCGCGGGTCACTTGAACAGCAGCACGCCCCAGAGGCCCAGCGCACCGACGAAAATCCGCCAATAGGCAAAGATCGCAAAGCCGTTGCGGGAAATGTAGTCGAGCAGGTAGCGCACGACGAAAAAGGCGGTGACGAACGCGGCGGCGAAGCCGACGGCGATGCCCAGCCCGATGCCCGAGCTGGCGATCAGCTCCTTGCTTTTCCAGAAATCGTAGACGAAGGCCCCGCCCATGATCGGCATGGCGATAAAGAAGGTGAATTCGGCCGCCGAGCGCTTGTCGGTGCCCAAGAGCAGCGACCCCACGATGGTGGCGCCCGAGCGGGAGACACCCGGCACCAGCGCCAGCATCTGGAACAGGCCGATATAGAGGCAGAGCAGCGGCGGGTAGTTGTAGATGTCGGTATATTTCGGCTCGAGTTTGAGCTGGTCGACATAGAGCAGGATGATCCCGCCCACGATCAGCATCACGCAGATGACGATCGGCGTCTCGTAGATCACCGTCTTGATGAAATCGTGCAGCAGCACGCCGGCGATGGCGGCCGGTGCCGAGGCCAGAAACACCCCGAGCACGAAGCGCAGCGCGCCGGGCTTGCGTGCAATGGCGTCCTTGGCGATGCCGAGCAGCCGCTGGAAGTAGAGCACCACGATGGCGAGGATGGCGCCGAGCTGGATCATCACCTCGAAAACGCGGCCCGGACTGTCGAAACCCAGGAAGTGACCGACCAGGAGAATGTGTCCGGTGGAAGAAACCGGGAGGAATTCGGTAACCCCCTCGATAATCCCAAGGATCAGCGGCACAAAAAGACCTTGATCGGCGTTCATCTGATCCCCTAGTCACATCCAAGCGTCATGAAGCGCGCCGCTTGTAGCCCGATTTGCCAAGGCGCGCCAAGGATACGAGACTTCATGCTCAGGCTGCTGCAACACCGCCTCGACCCCGCTTCCCGCCTTGTCCGTCTGATGTGCGCCGAATACGGCGTGCAGATCGATCTCGAAGACATCAAGCCGTGGGCCCGCGATCCGGCGCTGCTGGAAATCAATCCGGCGGCCACCGGCTGCATCCTCATAGATGCCGGCGAGATTCCGGTGGTCGGCGTGCTCGGCGCCGTCCATGCCATCGAGGAGCGCTATTCGCCCACTGCCGTCGCCGGCCTGTTCCCGGCCCAGGCTCGTGACCGGGCCGAGATGTGGCGCTTGCTCGAATGGGTGCTGATCAAGCTCAACGACGAAGTCACGCGCTACATCATCGAGGAAAAGATCGTGAAGCGCGATCGCCGCGGCGCCGCCATCGAACCGGGCGTGCTGCGCGTCGCCAAAGCCAACCTCGCCGAGCATCTTCTCTATTTCAATTGGCTCTTCGCCACCCGCCAGTGGCTCGCCGGCGACACCATGACCCTCGCCGACTTCGCCCTCGCCGCCCACCTCTCCTGCCTCGACTATATGGGCGACGTTGCCTGGGACACATCCGTCGAAACCCGCCAATGGTACGCGCGCATAAAGTCCCGCCCCGCCTTCCGCACTCTCCTCAACGACCGCATTCCTGGCATGCCCGCCGCCCCCGGCTACGCGGACCTGGATTTTTGAGGTCCGCGACGTTTTTCTGCTACTAGCGGGCATGATCCCCGCCACCCTCATGGCCGAACTGCGCGCGCGTGCGCAAAGCCTTGGCTTCGATGCCTTCGGCGTCGCACGCGCGGACGCGCGACCGGACTTGCCGGCGAAGCTGGCGATCGCCATCGAGCGCGGCTGGCATGGGGATATGGAGTGGATTCCCGAGACGGCGGAAAGGCGGAGTTCACCGGCCGGGCTCTGGGATCGGGCCAAGTCGGTGGTGATGCTGGGTGTCAACTACGGCCCCGACAGCGATCCGCTCGCGCTGCTGGCGGAGCGAACCGTAGGCAATATCTCGGTTTATGCCCGCAACCGCGACTATCACGAGATCATCAAGGGCAGGCTCAAGGACCTTGCCGGGCTGCTGTCGCGCCGCGCCGGTGCAGAGGTTAAGGTGTTTGTGGACACCGCACCGCTTATGGAAAAGCCGCTGGCCGAGGCGGCGGGGATCGGCTGGCAGGGCAAGCACACCGTTCTCGTCAGCCGACAATTCGGATCGTGGCTCTTCCTCGGCGCCATCCTCACCGATGCCGAGCTGCCGGTAGATGAACCCCACGCAGAAAGCTGCGGGTCCTGCACGCGCTGCCTCGACATCTGCCCCACCAACGCCTTCCCGGCGCCGTTCCAGCTCGATGCGCGAAAGTGCCTCGCCTATCTCAATATCGAGCACAAGGGGCCGATCCCGCGCGAATATCGCGTCGCCATGGGCAACCGCATCTATGGCTGCGACGATTGCCTCGCCGTTTGCCCGTGGAACAAGTTCGCGACGGCGACCCGCGAGGCCAAGCTTGTGGCCCGTGACGAGCTGAAGTCACCTGCTCTGGCGGATCTCGCCATGCTGGACGATGCGGGGTTCCGCGCGCTCTTCGCCGGCTCGCCGGTCAAGCGGCTGGGCTATGCCCGCTTCCTGCGCAATGTGCTGATCGCCGTCGGCAACTCCGGGTCGGCCGAACTGGCCCCGCTGGCCGAGCGACGCCTCACCGACCCCGAGCCGCTGATCCGCGGTGCCGCCATCTGGGCGACGCGGCGGCTTGTCGCCCCGGAGCGTGCAGCGGCCTTGGCGCTTGCCTTTTCGGCCGCCGAGGGCGACATGGACGTCCGTGCGGAGTGGCAGGCCGACCTGGTGCCCGCGGCAGCAGCTTAGGACCACGATGCGCGTCTTCTTTTTCGGCATGGGTTACTCGTCGCTTGCGAGCGCCCGCGCCATCCACCAGACCCTCGACAGCACCATCCCCGTGGCCGGCACCGTCCGCACCGAAGAGAAGGCCGGGGAGCTGGCCGACAGCGCCTATCGCATTCATGTCTTCGATGGCGAGGGGCCCGGCACGACGCTCGACGCGGACCTCGAACAGGCGTCCCACGTCATCCTCTCTATCCCGCCCGACGAGCATGGCGACCCGGCGCTTAACCAGCACCGTGCGTCGCTTGATCGGGCGACGAACCTGCAATGGATCGGCTATTATTCCACCGTTGGGGTCTACGGCAATTTCGACGGTGCCTGGATTGACGAGAGCGCCGTCACCAACCCCATCAACCGGCGGTCTCGCCAACGTGTCGAGGCCGAGGGGGCCTGGCGCGATTATGCGGCCGCCCGCGGTCTGCCGCTGCTGATCCTGCGTCTTGCCGGCATTTATGGCCCGGGCCGCTCTGCGTTCGACAAGCTGCGCGATGGTACGGCGCGTCGCATCGTCAAGCCGGGCCAGGTGTTCAACCGCATCCATGTCGAGGATATCGGCCGCATCACGGCCCTGGCCGTGGCGCGCAATCTCGCAGGCACCTACAATCTCGCCGACGACGAGCCGGCGCCGCCGCAGGATCTCGTGACCCATGCAGCCGGCCTCATCGGCGTCGCCCCGCCGCCTGAAGTTCCCTTCGACCAAGCCGAGATGACCGATATGGCGCGGAGCTTTTATTCCGACAACAAACGCGTCTCGAATAGGGCTATCAAGGCGGCGCTCGGCATCGAGCTCCTCTACCCGACCTACCGGGAAGGCCTGGGCGCCATTGCAAGGCAGCACGTATGAGCAACCCGCAACCCGCTACTCCGCCGAGCCGCGTCGTTCTCGACGGTCGCTACGCCAGGCTCGAGCCGCTGGTCCCCGGTCATGCCGAGGATCTCTTTGCCGCGGCGACGCCCCCGGACGCCGAGCAGCGCTTCGTCTACCTGCCATCTTATCCGCCGGTTTCCGCTGAAGCGCTGCGCGACTGGATCGTCAGCCAGCAGAACCTCAGCGACCCCATTCTCTTTGCCGTCATCGACAAGGCCACCGGCAAGCCTGGCGGCTGGCAGCAGATGATGCGCATTGTCCCCAAGGATGGCGTCATCGAGATCGGCTACGTCTACTGGGGTCCGTCTTTGTCGCGCACCCGCGTCGCCACCGAGGCGCTCTATCTCTTCGCCCGCCACGTCTTCGAGGATCTCGGCTATCGCCGCTTCGAATGGAAGTGCAACAACGCCAATGAACCCAGCAAGGCCGCCGCCGCCCGCTTCGGCTTCACCTACGAAGGGCTCTTCCGCCAGCACATGATCGTCAAGGGCCAGAGCCGCGATACCGCCTGGTTCTCGATGCTCGATACCGAATGGCCCACCCGCAAGGCTGGCTTCGACCGCTGGCTTGACCCGTCCAACTTTGACATGGATGGCAAACAGAGGACGAAGTTGCAGGTGTATTGAACTCGCAGTCGGGACTCCTCTCCCGCTTGCGGGGGAGGATACCGGCCATAGGCCGGAAGAGGGGGGAGCCGCTTGCGCGTAACTCTCCAGGCCGGCCCAACCGCCCGCTCAAGGTGCACCCCTCTCCACCACGCTATGCGTGGTCCCCCTCTCCCGCAAGCGGGAGAGGACCACCGACTGAGAGAGCGCCCTAAACCCGACCCCGCTCGCGCACCATCGCCGCCATTTCGGGGTTGATCGCCGCCAGGCCGTCCGCCACGCCCAATCGGTCGGCCTCCGGGCGGTTCTGACTGGCTTTGAACTTGCCCGAGATCGTCTCGATCGGGATTTCGACGCCCACTATGCCCTTGAGCTGGGCAGCGATAAACGGTTCGGGCGCGTCAGTGATCGACCAGGGCTTGGGGCGGCGGCCCTCCTGCTGGTCGGTCAGGGCACCGACATTGGCGTGAAGCCAGGCCGGATCGGTGACGATCCCGGCACGCCCGCGCACTTGCACCATGGCATAGTTCCATGTCGGCACGACCTTCTCGGTTTCGGCCTTGGTGGGGTACCAGCTCGGCGTCACATAACTTTGGCTGCCCTGGAAAACGACCAGCGCCGCCGGGTTTGCCGCCAGCGCCTGCCATTGCGGATTGGCCTTGGCGAGGTGGCAGCGCAAAGTGCCGCGCTCGCCATCCTGGCGGTAGAGGATGAACGGGATGGGATTGGCGAGAATGCCGTCAGGCCCGGCGGAAATCAGGAGACCGAGCGGATGGGCCTCGATCAGCCCGTGCTGGACCCCGAGATCGTCGTCGCGGAAATGGGGAACCTGGTACATCAGCCGAGTAGCCTCGTCGGATTGGTGATGGCGACATGCAGTTCGTGCCGCCCCGGCGGCAGGCCGGGCGCATAGCCGAAATCGAGCTTGAAGTCGGTCGTCTGGAGACCCTGGACCGCGGCCGAATGATAGAGTGCCTCGAACCCGGCCTGAATATTCTCCAGCGGTCCGTCATGGATCAGCCGCAGATAGCGGCGCGGCGGGATGACGATGCGCACGAGACCGTCCGGAATTTCGGTGGCCCTGGCGGCGAGATAGCCCACGAATTCGTGCCACATGTCGAATTCGTGTTCGAAGCTCACTCCGAGGAATGAGGTGGCGCCGGTATCGAGTTCGAAGAGCCGGTGCCAGGCCCTCGGCATCTCGACCGGCAACTCGTTCCAGCGGGCATCGACCGGGATGCCGATGGCGACGAGTTCGGGCAGGTCGATGGTGTCGATGGGGCCGGTCATGGCCGCTCCTTCTCTCGGATGCGGCTCTTTTAGCGTCTGCCGGCGATCCCCGCTACCAGCGGGCGCGCAACAGGTGGTCGGTCGGCGCCGATTTGGGACGGTCGGGCGCGACAGCGCGTTTCAGCATAACGGCCACGAGTTGCTCTTCCGGCATCGGCTGGCCAAACAGGAACCCCTGTCCGAGATCGCAACCCAGTGTCGCCAGAGCTTTCATGTCGTCGAGCCGCTCGATGCCGACGGCAACAGCGACGCAACCGAGGTGATGCGCCAGCTCGATTACCGAGGCGCAGATCTGTGCCCGGCCGGCATTGGTGGCGCAGCCGTCGACGAAGTTGCGGTCGAGCTTGAGCTCGGAGAAGGGCAGTTCCTTGAGTTGCGCCATCGTCAGCTTGCCGCCCGAGAAATCGTCGATGGCGAGGGTGACGTTCTGGGACGCCAGATCCTGCGATACGGCCAGCACGCGATCGACTTCGTTGACCACCTGCGCTTCGGTGACATCGAGGATCAGGCCCGGCCAGCGGACATGCTTTGGACCTTGCTCGCGCACCATGTCGGCGATGGGCAGGGCCACCAGCGCACTGATCGGCACATTGACCGCAACGCGCAGATTGATGCCCAGCTGGCTGAAGTTGCGGGCGGCGGCGAGAGCAGCGCTGAGCGCTAGCTGCGTCAGCCGCATCAGGTCGGTTTCGGTAGCGCCCTGCATGAAGATCGAGGGCGGCAGCGTGCCCAGTTCCGGGTGGCGGACGCGGGCGAAGGTCTCCACCCCCGCAATCTGCTTTTTCGCAAGGTTGATCTTGGGCTGGTACCAGAACTCGATCCAGCCATGCGCCAAGGCTTCATCGAGCGTCACCGAGGCGGAGGCCACCGGCGTATACTTGATGCCCTGGGCATTGAGCACGCCGCGTACGGTGTTGACGTCGAGCGGTTTCTTGAGTGGCGTCAGCATCTGCAGCGAATGCCGCTGCCCCATGCGCTTGACCACTTCCATCACCGGCATTGGTCCCGCGCCCATCAGCTGGACGCCGCCGGTAAAATTGAGCGCTCCCATTTCGAACAGTGCGTCGATGGCGAGTTCGCCTTGTTCGCGCACGTCGATGAAGGTCAGGTGCGGGGTCCGCGCCGACATCGCCTCCTTGAGGCTCTGGGCGCTGTCATGCAGTTCTACGTCGACACCCGACGACATCAGGATCGAGTGCAACGAGGCAGCCGCAGCGACATCGGTGTCAAAGACGAAGGAGGTCGGTCGCTCGCTCATCACCGGCGCGGGCGCAGCATCGACACTCTGCGGCAAGTCGACAGCGTCGCGTTCCGGCGTCGACGGGACTTCGACACTCGCCTCGGTGTCGAGTTCGTCCAGCATCTGCAGCAGGCCGCGAATTTCTTTGAACATCGACCGATGCGCTCCCAAGCACCAATTCTAGACTAAGGTCCATCCGTTAATGTCACGTTTGCGGTGACCCTTAACAACGCACATTTGATCGTCGAAAAGCCCGGGAATCCGCAAAAACGGGCCCGAACCCCGAATACTCCACTGGGGTAAGAACTTCTCTCCTGAACTGTTGTTGGTCATGAGATCGGGGCGCCGCAACGCTTCACCCGGAAACTATGAACATCCGTTCATCGTGGCGTTGCTTGGAACACACACCGTCCTGGAATCAGCAGCCCGGCGAGACTTGTGATTCGACTCCGCAAATATCCTACCTCGTAATTATACGTACGAGGTTTGGAGGGTTGGCCAAGTGCGGATTTCCTTCGTCTTCAAGTCGATTTTGCTGGGCACGGTTTTTGGCCTCGCCAGCGCAACGGCGCGCGCAGCTGATCTGGTCATCTATTCACCGCAACCTGTCGCCGAACAGGATACTGACTTCATCTTGCCCGCGGTTTCGGGGATCAACGGCAAGATCGAGGCCTCGGGCGGCTTCCTGCGGACACCCGGAACCACCATCGGGCATGCGCGGATCAACGGCTCACTGAGCATTCCGGTCACCGATCGGTTCGGCCTGCAGGGCGACCTCGCTGTATTCAATACGCCAACGGGAGTCGGTGGTGCCGGCGCGCTGCATGCCTTTACCCGCGACCCCGACATGTACCTGCTCGGTGTTGCCGCGGCTTATGTCGGCGTGCCGGGCGCTAATCTCTGGGCCATCGGCCCCGAAGCCGAACTCTATCTCGATCGCGTCTCTATCGAGGCTTGGGGCGGTTATGCCGCCCTCAACTATGACAACGTCGCGCTGGCCGATGTAACTGGCGTCTTCGGGATGGTCGATCTGGCCTACTACATCTCGGACGATTGGCGCGTCAGTGTCGGCGGGCGCCACGTGCTGGGCGAGAACCAGCTGCGTCTGGCCACCGAATATCAGGTGACGAGCTTCGATATGCCGTTCTCGGTCACGGGTGAGGGTCGTTTCGCCACCGATGGCAGCGTCATCGCAACCGTCGGGCTCAAATATTACTTCGGCGATCCCAACAAGAGCCTCATCAACCGCCACCGCCAGGACGACCCGCCGGACCGCGCCATCGACTTGTTTAGCGCAGCAGGTAGTTCGCTTTACAGGACACCCGGAGCAAACCCGAAAACCGTGTACACGGATGCCGACTGCGAGGCAATTTTGGGGGATGCCGAGGCCTATTTCGATGGAGATGAGTGTGTAGTGGACGACGAGTAGTCTGCAACGCGAGTAGCAGATGGTTCTGCTCAAGTGCAGAGCTCGGTTCCGACGCCTCAGATCTTCTAGTGTCTCTGCGTTGCGTCGTACTCTTGTCGATACTCGATGTATTTCCCACTCGGGCTCAACGGGATCTTCGGAACGCGCTTGAGAATGACATTAGCGTCAGAGAAATATTGCCGGCGGAAGAGCTCACTCAATGCCTTCTCATTCCCGACCTTTTCCCAGGTATGTGGGACGTAGCGAATTTCAAAGTCCTTTGGTCCAACTTGGGCGATTTGCCAGAAGGTGCAGTCCAGTAGCTGCCTGCCCTCCTCAGGTAGAAGAGATGTTGCCCGCCGCCCATCAGGGTGCGTGAAGAAGATGCTGTCTCGTCCTTCGATTGCAATGAGGGTCGGTGAGCGGCGCCCGCAAGGGCACTGTCCTCCCACGCGAGCTATGTCCCCCTGCTCGTATCTTATAAGCGGCTGAGCAGTGCTGAAGAAGGGGGTCACCAGCACACGGCCTGCCGTGCCTTCTTCGACCGGCTGATTATGGTCGTCGACGACTTCAACGATACACGTTTCAATATTGATGTGTAGACGGCCCAACTCGCACGGGTGCGCCATCTGGCCGCCTTCCTTCGAGCTATAGGTCTCCATGATTTCGGCACCGAATACGCGTTTCACAGCATCGCGGTCGGCCTGACCGACGGCGGCCCCTTGCGCCAGTACCATGTGCAGCCTTGGAGGGCGTAGACCTAGCCGCACCGCCTCCAACGCAAAGACATGTGCAGGGGCGGCTCCGGTGATCAGATACCCGCAGTTATGATCATTCATAAAATCAAGCGCCTTGTCGGTGCTCAAATGGACATTGATTTCCCAAACCGTTCCACGGGTTGAGGCCCACGGGGGCCCCCACAGGCCCTTAACCTCACCAAACGGGTGGTCGAGGGGCGCACTCGTACTCCCCAAACGGATGACCGTGTCCCGAGTCCAGTCCACCTGGTTCCATCGCTGTCCCCGCCAGCGGCAGGCGTTGCTCGAGAGACCGACGAGGGCGTTTGTGCGGATCGTAATCGGAAAACTGGTGGAACCGGAGGTTGAAACGTCTGCCGCCGGCCCATGCCCTTCGGGCAATTCTTTGGCCAGCATGGCTTCTCGGTGATCGATCATGTCGCGTCGTCGGACTATTGGTAGTTCTGTCCAACGCGACCAGTCGATTTCGCCCCCTGCCCCTATGATTCTGTCGAGGCGTGACCGATAGAAGGGCGAATGCTCTTTAGCGTGCAAAAGCAATTGGCGAAGCTGACTGCGCTGATACCGCAGAAGTGCGTCTGCCGACCACCATTGGCTGTCCATGAGCATCTCATAGAAATCTCGCTGCAGGTCGATCGTCGCACTGTCCATGCGGACATTATGCCCGAGCCGGCGAACCCTTTAAAGCGGCCTCGCTAAGCCGCATTCGCTGCTTCGGGTGTGATCCGGTTTTCCAGCACCACTCCCACGCGGGCGCATTCGATGGCGATCTCGTTGGCGAATTCGCGCACCACGGCGCGGTCGAGCGTTGTCGCACTGAGCGTCACCAGCGCCGTGTCGCGGTGCAGCGGTTCGAAATCGACCGGCTGAATCTCCGCCAGCCGTCCGGCCGCGAGATCGTCGATGATCGCCGACCGCACGAACACGCCGAACCCCGCCCCCTTGATGGCTAAACGCCGCGCCGGCCCGGTCGGCAGCTCCACGCAGGTGCCGGCGCGCTGCTCCAGCGCTGCTGCGCCATCCGGGTTCACCTGCCACCAGCGCAGCGAAATCACCCGCGGCACCAGGGCCAGCACATCGGCAATGGTGTAGCGGGGCGGCAGCTGGCGTGCCACCTCCGGCGACACCACCAGCGGCACCTCTTCGCGCATGATCACCAGCGGCTCGATGTCCTGCACTAGGGGATCGAGATTGGGCCAGGCGACAATGCCGAGTTCGGCCTCCCGGTCGTGCAGCATGGCAGTCAATTGCCGGTGTTGGCCTTCATAAACCACCACGTCCACGCCCGGATGCCGGTCCTGGAACCGCACCAGCGAGTCCGTCACCAGCGGTGATACCAGACTGCGTAGGCAGGCCAGCGAAATCCGCCCGCGCTCGGAGCGGCGCAGCGCTTCCTTGGCCTCCTGTGCGGTGGAAAGAATGCGCCGGGCATAGGGCAGGAAGGTCATGCCTTGGTCGGTGAGAGTCACCCGCCGCCCGCGGTGGAACAACGGCACGCCGAGCAGTTCTTCCAGCGCCCGCATTCGCATCGAGACCGTCGCCTGTGTCACGTTCAATCGCGCCGCAGCCTTGGTGAAGCTCAGGTCCTGCGCGATACGGTCGAAGGTTCTGATCTGGTCGAGGTCCATGATAGGCGACTCTTATGCAAGGGGCGCCCTCAGCATAACTCTCGCTCCATCACATTGGAAAGACTGATGCTATTCGCTCGATGAGACCGATTGCTTTCGGCGCTCCAGCTTGCGAGCCTTGTTCCGCGCGGCCGTCGCCGCTGCATCTTCACCCAGATGCACCTCGCCACGGCCGCGGGCGATTTCCATCTGCCTTTCACGCTCTTCGGCCCCCGCGGTACGGCCGGCCTCGCGGCAGCTTTCGCAGATGCCGTCGACCAGCGCCTGCGGTGCCATCGGGTTGCGGCAAGCGCGGCAGAGCTGCGACCGGCCCTGCTGCAGGCCATGGGTCACCGCCACCCGCTCGTCGAAGACGAAGCACTCGCCTTTGAACGTGCTCTCGGCCTCCGGCACCACTTCGAGATAACGGAGGATGCCGCCCTTGAGGTGGAACACCTCCTCAAACCCCTGCGACAGCAGGTAGCTCGACGCCTTCTCGCAGCGGATACCGCCGGTGCAGAACATCGCCACCTTCTTCTGCTTTCTCGGGTCGAGGTTGGCCGCGACATAGTCTTTGAACTCGGTGAAGCTCTTCGTGCCCGGATCGATGGCGCCCTCGAAAGTCCCGATCGCGGCTTCGTAGTCGTTCCGCGTGTCGATCAGCGTCACGTCCTTTGCCCCGATAACGGCGTTCCATTCTTCGGGCTCCACATAGGTGCCGACCTGCCGGGCGGGGTTCGCCTCGGGCGCCCGCAGCGTCACGATCTCGGGCTTGAGCCGCACTTTCATGCGCAGGAACGGCATCGTCTCCGCCCACGAAATCTTGGCCTCTGCGCCATGCAGACGCGAGCCGAATGGACCGCCATCGAGATAGGCCATCAGTTCGTCGATCGCCTCAGGCGTCCCCGCCACCGTGCCGTTGATCCCCTCGGGCGCCAGGATGAAGGTACCGCGGATCTTTCGCGCGCAGCAGAACAGCGCCAGCTCCGGCTGGATGGCGGCGCAGTCCGGCAATTCGGCAAACTTGTAGAAGGCCAGAACCTTGATGGGCGGCTGGCTTTGGGTCAGATTGGAGGGTGAGACGTCACTTCTGCCTGGCATCGCGGCGGTGTAGCACCGCGCCATTGCCCCCGGCAACTTCGGACACATGGAGAGAATCATGACCTATCGTGCGAGCGATACGCGCTACGAGACGATGGAGTATCGGCATACCGGCAAGTCCGGCCTCAAGCTGCCGGTGATCTCGCTCGGCCTTTGGCAGAATTTTGGTGGCACCCGCGACTATCCGTCGGCCTTCGAGATCCTCTCCTACGCCTTCGACCATGGCGTCACCCACTTCGATCTCGCCAACAATTACGGCCCGCCTCCCGGTTCGGCCGAAGAATTGTTCGGCGATATGATGGCGCGCGATTTCCGTCCATATCGGGACGAGATGATCATCTCCAGCAAGGCCGGCTACCTGATGTGGCCCGGACCCTACGGCGAGTGGGGTAGCCGGAAGTACGTCATCGCCTCGGCCGAGCAGAGCCTCAAGCGTCTCGGCCTCGACTATGTCGATATCTTCTATTCTCACCGTTATGACCCGAACACGCCGCTCGAGGAGACCATGGGCGCGCTCGCCCAGCTCCACCGTCAGGGGAAGGCGCTCTATGTCGGCATCTCATCATATCCCGAACAGCAGACCCGTGAGGCCCATCGTATCCTCAAGGAAATGGGCGTTCCCTGCCTCATCCATCAGCCGAGCTATTCGATCCTCAATCGCTGGATCGAAGACGACAAAACCATAGAGGTGTGCGGCGAACTCGGCATCGGGGTCATCGCGTTCTCGCCACTGGCGCAGGGCCTGCTGTCTGGCAAGTACAACAAACTCGCCAAGGGCGACCTGAGCGGCACCCGGGCCTCCGAGAACTATTCGCTCTCGGCCCGCTCGCTCGAGCCGAAGATGCTCAAAGCGGTCGAAGCGTTGGGCGCCGTCGCCAAGAAGCGCAAGCAGTCCATGGTTCAGCTTGCCCTGACCTGGGTGCTGCGCCGGCCGGAAATGACTTCGGCACTGATCGGCGTCCGTACGCTTGAACAGCTCAAGGATTGTCTCGGCGCTGTCGGCGCGGCCAAGCTCACGGCCGCCGAGATCAAGTCGATCGACGCTGCCGTCAAGGACGCGCTGCTCGATCACCGTCCGAAGGTGTAGCCGGCTCCCGGAAAGCGCCGAGCACCATTGCGGTGAGGAACGCGTAGAGCGTCGTCGGCGCGTCATAGCCCAGCGTAGAGTCGGTAAGCCCGAAGATGGCGTAGCCGACGCTGAGGACCAGGCAGCAGTAGAGCCGCACCGCAAAGTACCGGTCGCGCGGCGTAGCGAATGCTCCAACGATCGGCGCTACAAGCAAGGCCGCAAGGCAGGCCACCCCGACCACGCCGCCCGCCACCGCGAAGTTTATGGCGTCGTTGTGAAACATGAACAGCGTCCCGGCCTGGTCGGCAAAATGCTCCGGCCGCATCGCCGCCGCTGCATTGCCCAGATTGGCCCACCCCCAGCCGATCCATGGCGACTGCCGGAACGCCTCGATACCGGCCTCGTACATCCGCAGCCTGTCTGCAGTCGATCCATCGCCATTGGCATGCCCGGTCTGCAGCACATTGCCGATGGTTTCGGCGATGCTGCCGAACCGGCCGAGCAGGTCGTCGCCCATGATGGCGAGGCCGGCCGCCAGAGCGATGGCGGCCATCCCTCCCCCGACAACCACCAGCCACCGGCCCTGCTTGTCCCGCCAGAGGAACAGCGCCGCGATCGCAATCATCGCCGGCACGGCCAGCGCCGCACCGCGTGACTCGGTGAGGACCGTCACGATGATCGCGGCCGCCGGCCCGAGCAGATAAGGCCACCTCCGCCACCCGGTATCGACGAAGAACCCAGCCAGCGCGACGAAGCCGAGAGGGAGCGCCAACCTTGGCATCAGGTTGGGGTTGCCGATCAAGCCCTGCGCGCGGCTGAGGCCGCGCCCATAAACGTCGAACAGCGCGAAAGCCAGCGCCGCCAGCGCACCGAGGGCACAGAGCCGTACCAACAGCACCATGCTGGCCTCGCCGCGCCGCCGCAGCGCGATGACATAGACCAGCGCCGACACGGGCATGGCAAGGAAATTGGCAAAGAATAGGACATCCGTCGGCTGCCGCGCACTGATCGCATAGAGCGCAGTGAGCACCACTACCACGCCGATAAAGATCATCTGTGCCGGCTCATCCCGCACTTCGGCAACGGCCCCGTCCCACCATGCCACCGGCAATAGCGTGAGCCCGAGCAGCAGCGCGAATACGCTGCTCGCGCTGCCCAGTGCCGGCGACAGCACCAACGTCAGGAGCATCATGCCCCAGACGGCGATCTTGCCGAGAACAGGAAGACTCATGTCGATTTCGGAACCGGCCGCGCCTCGAGGAAGAACGCCATGACGATGGCGGCTGAGAGGACATAGATGGACTTGGGCGTTTCGAAGACGAACATCGTATCGGTAAGGCCCATCGCGACGTAGGCTGCCGTGAGGCTTGTCGCAATCGCTATGCGGAGGGGCCTTCCGCTGTCTTTGGCCGAGGCGATGGCGCTTGCCACGGGTCCGGCCATGAGGATGAGATAGGCGACAACCCCGATCACCCCCGCGCCGGATGCAAAATTGAGCACGTCATTGTGCAGGTGCTGCGTGTTGTCGAGCGCAAAAGACGAGTCGACGCCCGTCATATACGGCATCGCCGCGGCAAAGCGCTGCCACCAGCCGTGCCCGAAGATCGGCGCATCGAGGAACGAGTGCACGGCAGCGTTGTAGAGCATCAGCCGAATGGTGGCGCTGACGTCACTCGTCGTCTGCTTCGCCGCCACATCGGTCGCTGCGCCAAAGAAGGTGATCATGCGGCTCATATCGAAAAGCAGGAAGAGGGCTGCCACTGCCAAGGCGAGGGTACCGACGACCACCCCCAGCTTCACCCCGAGCGGGCGAGGCCAGACGAAGACCATATAGACCGCGAAAACCAGAAAAACCGCACCAGCAGTGATGATCGAGCCCCTCGTCCCGCCCAAAACGGCGGCCCCCATCGCACAGGCAAAGGCGGCCACGAACACCCATCGCCACCACTTTTCCACCACCACCAGTCCCCACAACGCAAACGCGCCGAGCAGCACGGAGAGATTGGAGAAATAGATCGCGCTGGTGTTGCCCTGTGCTCGTCCAGAGCCGAGCACCTTTACCTCGTAGAGGCCGTGCGCCAGTGCAGCCAGACAGCCAACGGCCGCCATCACGGCGAAGAGTACAGTGCGGTTCGCCCCACCATACCGCGCCACCAGCGCGAACAGCGGCACGACGACCGGGAGGGCGAGGAAGTCGACAAACGCCATCGCATCCCCGCCCGCGGGCGCTGAGAGAATGAACGCCAGTTCGAGCAGCAGGAACGACGCCAGAAAGCACCGCACGCCCCAGTCCTGGAGTGCCAGCTTCAGCATCAGGCCATCAAAGCAGAGGATGACGGACAGGATGCCGGCGATCAGGCCGAGATAGACCCCGATGGGCCCACCAAAGGTCGCCGTGACCAGCGTCGTCACCAGCACCACGGCCAATAGTCCGAGCCGTAGACCGGCTTGCGCCTTCGCCAATACCCCCATGCCCTTCGTCGTCTCCTCGCCCACGGCGCGGCCTACATAGACAGTCCTCCACGTCCAGCGCCAGCGCATTTCGTGCCTTCCGGTTGGCATTGTGGAGAGTTGTGGTAGATCAGGAACGTTCTGACGGAGTGCCCACAAATCAACGCCCCAGCGCCGATCCATATCGTCTTGACCTTTGACGACAATTTCTGGGCCCCAGCCTTCGCGGTTTCCCGCTCCATCTGCCTCTCGACGACACGGCGCGATCTGACTTTCCATCTACTCCACGATGGACTGAAGCCTGAGCGGCGGGCCGATTTCCAGAAGTTGCGTGCCGAGTTCGGCGTGGCCGTCAACCACTACGAGCTCAGCGAGAACGCCCGCTTCAACGAGGTTTGCCGCAGCCTGCCCGTCGACAACCGCCTGCACACGGTGATGTACGCGCGGCTTCTCATCGGCACCATCCTGCCGGCCGGAATCGAGCGGGTGATCTACCTTGATTGCGATACCTTCGTGATCTCCCCCGTCGAGCTTCTGTTCGATCAGGACATGGAGGGCAGGCCCGTCGCCGCCGTCTCCGATCCGGTCAAGCAGCTCATGATGATGGGCCGCGACATGCGCGAAAAGACAGGTCTTTTCGATCCGGCCGCCGATTATTTCAATTCCGGCGTCATGCTCATCGACATGGAGAAGTATGCCGCCGCCGACATCCCCGGCCGCATCGAGGGCTTCAAGCGCGACGGCATCCTGCAGAAGCTCTATTTCGACCAGGACATGCTCAACCTGATCTTCCGCGGCAACTGGAAGAAGCTGCCCTGGCGCTTCAACGTCACCGACCCGCAGGTCGCGCATCAGTCGATGGATTGCTTCGTGCTGCATTACACGGGCCGGGCGCGCCCGTGGCTGCTCTATGCCAATGTCGCCTACCGGCGGTCATACCGCCACGTGATGACCAACGAGCTGTTCTACCGCTACATGCGCCATCGCTGGAAACGTTTCTGGGTGAAGCGTTGGCGGAACCTCACCGGCCGAAAGTAACGCCCTCGGCAGCGCAGAGCGCCGCCAGCGCCGAGTCGGGCTCGGGCACCGGCATCGCCTCGCGGCCGCGACGGGTGAGCTGGCTGGTCCAGAGGTGCACGCAGAGCGTCCGCTCGGTGATCGCCGAGTTGAGCGAGCTCCCCGCCTTCATCAGCGCCGGGATGCCCTCATAGGGCACCGGATAGAGCACTTCGCTGGGCAGGACCTTGCCGAGGAGATCGTGCTTCTTGACGTAGTGCGTCAGTGCATGCGGCCCGGTCGCGCCATACTGCATGTATTCGGCTGGCACCTTGATGCCGGCCAGGCGCTTGGCGGCGACTTCGAGACGCCGCACCAGCGGCAGATGCGGCTCCAGCAGCGGGCGCTCGCCGTCCTCGAAAATCCCCATGAGGTCGTCGAGCAGCGGCGCATCGTGCGGAATGTGCAGTATCGCGCCATTGACCGACCCGGGCCGCTCATAGGCCATGAAGTAGTCGCTCGGCTGCGGAATTGGCCGCACGCAATAGACGTCGCAATCGGCCCAGATGCCGCGCCGGTTGCGGAGCAGGGTCATGCGCACGAGGTCGGAGAACACCCCGACCGTGCCCTTGCCCTTGTAATAGAACATCCGTTCGCGCGGGATCAGCTCATTGAGGTCGCGGAACTCCGCGCCCTCGGGCAGTCCGTCGATCGGCTCGTAGCCGTAGACATGGACCGGGTGCCCGTTCCGTAGGAATGAGCGCACCGAGAGCTGTTCGAGCCAGCCGAACCGTCCATGCCAGAACGAGGCGATGACGGGTCGGTCCGTCACGTGCGGAGCACCCCGCCGGTGGCCTTGGTCACTGCCGCGACGATGGCAGCCGAAATCTTCTCGATCTCTTCGTCGGTCAGGGTCTTGTCCTGCGGCTGCAGGGTCACCTCGATGGCCACCGACTTCTTGCCTTCGCTCACGCCGGCGCCCTCGAATACATCGAAGACGTCGACACCGCTGATAAGTGCCTTGTCGGCACCCTTGGCCGCCTTGAGGATCGTCGCCGCCGTGACCGAGCGGTCTACCACGAAGGCGAAGTCGCGGCTCAATGGCATCAGGTCCGACAGGGCCAGCGCCGGCTTGGCTCGGGTCGGCTTCTTGCGTGGTTCGGGAATGGCGTCGAGATCGACTTCGAAGGCCGCGATCGGCCCGTCGAGATCGAGCTCGGCCAGCAGGGCAGGATGCACTTCGCCGAACCAGCCGATGATCACCTTTGGTCCCAGCTGGATGCGCCCGCCGCGGCCCGGATGGCTCCAGCTTGCCGGCTCGGCCACCAGTTGCACCTTGTCGACGTCGATGCCCAGCGCATCGAGCAGCGCCGCCAGGTCGGCCTTGGCGTCATAGACGCTGACCGGCTTGGCCTTGCTCTCCCAGTGCCGTCCGGCGCCCCCCAGCGATGCCGTGCCAGTGCGGATGCCCGAGGCGTAGGTATGCTGGCCATCCGGCAGATGGCTGAGGAAAATCTGCCCCACCTCGAAGAGCTTGAGGTCATCGAAGCCGCGATTGCCGTTGCGCCGCGCCGCGCCAAGCAGGCCTGGCAGCAGCGACGGACGCATCGAGGTGAGTTCCGAGGCGATCGGGTTGGCGAGCTTGAGCTCCGGCTGGCCGCCGCCGAACCGCGTCGCCTCGTCGTCGGAAATGAACGACCATGTTACCGCCTCGTCGAGCCCACGCGCCGCCAACGTGCGGCGGGCAAGACGCCTGCGGTTCTGGATCGTGGTCAGCATGCGCGGCGCCACGTGATTGAGCCGCGGCAGTGGCTCCACCGGCACCTTGTCGACGCCCACCATGCGCATCACCTCCTCGGCGAGGTCGGCCTTCTGCGTCACGTCCGGCCGCCAGGACGGCGCCTTTACCGTGCGGCGGTCGCCGGAGCCCGAGAGCTCGAAGCCGAGGCGGCCGAGGATCGCCTCGATCTCCGGCGCCGGCGTGCGCAGCCCGGTGAGCCGTTCCACTTCGCTCAGCGGAAAGTCGATGACGGTATTGGGGAACACGTCCTCGCCCGAGATCGAACGCTCCAGCGGGTCGCCGCCACAGAGTTCGAGCACCAGGCGCGTCGCCAGTTCCAGCCCCGGTTCGGTGAGCGCCGGGTCGACCGATCGTTCCAGTCGATAACGCGCGTCCGACACGATGCCGGTCTTGCGGCCCGTGCGGGCGATGAGATCCGGGTCCCAGCTGGCGCATTCCATGAAGAGGTTCACGGTCTGGTCGGTGGTGCCTGAGCGGATCCCGCCCATGATGCCGCCGAGGCAGAGCGGGCCCTGGTCGTCCGCGATCACCGTCATGGTCTCGTCGAGCACATAGACCTTGTTGTCGAGCGCATCGAAGCTCTCGTTACGGGCGTTGCGCAGGACCATCTGGCCGACCACCTTGTCGGCGTCATAGGCATGCAGCGGCCGCCCCCAGCCGAGCGAGACGAGGTTGGTTATGTCCACGATCGCATTGATCGGTCGCAGCCCGACGGCGCGCAGTCGCTGTTGCAGCCACTCGGGCGACGGGCCGTTCTTGACCCCACGGATATAGCGCCCGGCAAACTTGCGGATCGCCTTGGGCTCGTCCGGGCCGAACTGGTGCGGCAGCGGCGGGATCGGTGTCGGCCCCATGCTCGGTACCGGCGACATGTCGGTCTGCTTCAGCGTCCCCAGCCCGAAGGCGGCGAGGTCGCGCGCCACGCCATAGACGCCTGTGGCGTCGCCACGGTTGGGCGTGATCGAGATGTCGAACACCACGCCGTTGATGCCGGCATAGTCCACATAGGGCACACCGATCGGCGCATCGTCGGGCAGCGCGATGATGCCGTCATGGTCATTGCTGAGTTCGAGTTCGGCCGCCGAGCACAGCATGCCGTTCGACGGTGCGCCACGGATCACCACGCCTGCTTTGAGCTCGAAATCCTTGCCCGGAATATAGGTGCCGGGGAACGCAAAGACCGACTTCATCCCGGTCTTCACATTGGGGGCGCCGCAGACGACGTCGATCAGTTCGCCCGTGCCGGCATCCACCTTGCAGATGTTGAGATGGTCCGAGTTCGGGTGCGGCTCGGCATGCGCCACCTTGGCGACGACGAACTTCTTGAGCTTGGCGCCTTGTTCCTCGACGCCCTCGACCTCGAGGCCGATCATGGTCAGCGCCTTGGAGATCTCGTCGGGTGTCGCATTGGTCTCGAGGTGTTCCTTGAGCCAGTCGAGTGTGAATTTCATGGGTCCGGCTCCGGGATCAGCTGGAAAGGCCGCCGAACAGCGTCGGCAGGTCGAGCGGGCGGAAGCCGTAATGGTCAAGCCAGCGCTTGTCGGCGTCGAAGAAGGCGCGCAGGTCGCTCATGCCGTATTTGAGCATGGCGAGTCGATCGATGCCCATGCCCCAGGCAAAGCCCTGGTAGACATCGGGGTCGAGCCCGCAGCCGCGCAGCACGTTGGGGTGCACCATGCCGCAGCCCAGGATTTCGAGCCAGTCGCTACCTTCGCCGATCTTTACTTCCGAGCCCGAGCGGTCGCACTGCACATCGACTTCCATCGAGGGCTCGGTGAACGGGAAGAAGCTCGGACGGAACCGCAGCGTGACGTTCTCGACCTCGAAGAACGCCTTGAGGAACTCTTCGAGCACCCAGCGCAGCTGGCCGATGTGGCTCGACTTGTCGATCACCAGGCCCTCGACCTGGTGGAACATCGGCGTATGCGTCTGGTCCGAGTCATGCCGATAGGTGCGGCCCGGCATCACCACCCGGATCGGCGGCTCGATCGGACGCGTGAGATAACCGGCGGCCGGTGGTTCGTTGGTCTGTTGCATCACCCGGATCTGCACCGGCGAGGTGTGGGTGCGCAGCACGCGCTTCACCCCATCCGGCGAGGGCGCCATGAAGAAGGTGTCGTGCATCTCGCGCGCCGGATGTCCCTCGGGAAAGTTGAGCGCGGTGAAGTTGTAGTAGTCGGTCTCGATATCGGGCCCCTCGGCGATCGAGAAGCCCATGTCCGAAAAGATCGCGGTGATCTCGTCGATCACTTGGCTGACCGGATGGACACGGCCCTCGGCGGTCGGCGCCGGCCGCAGCGGCAGCGTGACGTCGAGCGTCTCGCTCTTGAGCCGCGCGTCGAGCGCCGCCTGCTTGAGCTCAGCACCTTTGGCGTCGATCAGGCCGGCGATCTCGGTCTTCAGTCCATTGATGGCCGGACCGGCGCTCTTGCGCTCTTCCGGCGGCATGGTGCCGAGCGAAGCGAGGAGGGCGGAGACGGAACCCTTCTTGCCCAGCGCCGCAACGCGCACCGCGTCCAGCGCCGCTTCCGTGTCGGCGGCCGCAATGGCTGCCGACAGCTCGGCTCTGAGGGTCGAAATCTGGTCGTCGAGGGTCGACATGGAAGGTCTTTCTTGTGCTGGGGCCAGGCTGAAACAGAAAAGCCTCGCGCCATCCCGGTGTCGGGCGGCGCAAGGCTTAGCTTGAGGCCTCAGAAAAGGCTAGGAGATTAGGCCGAGACGCGCTCGTGCGTGGTCTTTTCGACCGGCGCGAGATAGTCCAGTGCCTTCTTCGCCTGGGCCACCAGCGCAGCGAACGCTGCGGGTTCGGTGATGGCGATGTCGGACAGCACCTTGCGGTCGACGGCAATCTCAGCCTTGCTGAGGCCGTCGATAAATCGACCGTAGGTCAGGCCATGCTCGCGCACGGCGGCGTTGATGCGCTGAATCCACAGGGCGCGGAAGTTGCGCTTCTTAACGCGGCGGTCGCGATAGGCATACTGACCGGCCTTGTCCACAGCGGCTTTGGCCGTGCGAATGGTATTCTTGCGGCGGCCGTAGAAACCCTCGGCCTGCTTGAGAACTTTCTTGTGACGGGCGTGAGCGGTTACGCCTCTTTTAACGCGTGCCATCGTGCGGGCTCCTTAACGGTTATACGGCATGTACCACTTGACCAGACTCTCATCGCCCTTCTTGAGCACCTTGGTGCCGCGGTGGGAGCGGATGTAGTCGGCGTCGTGGCTGGAAAGCCGGTGCCGCTTGCCCGCGACGCCGGCCTTGACGCGGCCCGTCGCAGTCATCTTGAAGCGCTTTTTAGCGCCCGATTTGGTCTTCATCTTTGGCATTTTGCTAGCCTTCATATTCAAGGGGGCTCTCGCCCGCGCATCAAAAACCGCCACGGCATGCCTTTTTGGCCGGGCGGTTCGGAAGCGCGCGATATACAAGGGGAGTGTAGGGGATGCAACCCCCATCTGCCCGTTTCCGGCATATCGGCCCTGCGCGGCCGCGCCTACCGGATCAGGCACGCCTGGCCCATCTTGCTGGCGAAAGGAGACGTCTGATGGGTATCATCGACAATTTCAAGCGCGCCTTCGCCGCTCGCAACCGCCGCGACCCGGAAAACCTCTACCTTGAAGAGGCGACCTCGCATGCCGACCTCGAAATGCGCCATCGCGAAATCGACCGTGGGCGGTTCAGGCGGCGGTAAGCATATCGCCAGCTCGCCGGCAACCTCCTGACGCGGTGGCGACTTGACGGACACTCACTTCGGGAGCGTCCCATGCGTGCCTTGCGCCTGCTTCTTGCTACTCTCTCTTTCTCGGCCCTGTCCCTACCTGTCTTCGCCGATGCCACGGCGCTGACCACACTCAACGTCCGGTCCGGCCCTGGGGCGGGCCATCGCATCGTCGACGTGTTGCATCGCGGCGAGATCGTCGATGTCGTCGGCTGCCAGCCCGGGTGGTGCTACGTTCACACCGTGCGCGCCGGCGGCTGGGCCTCGGCTGGTTACCTCGCAGGCCTGGTCGACGGCCATCACCACCATCGTCACGCCGTTGGGCATCACCACCGCCACGTCGTAGTGATTGAAAAGCATCGCCACGTGGCGCGTTGGCCCGAGCCCTGGAACCAGCCGATCTACCCACCGCGCCGCGTGTTGGGCCCGGCGCCCTATGGCGTCCCGTACCCGGAGCGCTTCTGGTAGCTATTTCTTCCGCGCGCCGGTGACCGCGTCTTCCAGCGCATCGATGAGATGCTCGCGCTCGGTACGGCTGAGTTCGCGCAGGGCATCACGGTTGAGGCCCTGGATCGCGCCCAGTGCCCGCGGCAGCACATCACGCGCCTTCTGCGTGAGATGCAGACCCTGCGCCCCGTTGCTGGCGCGCCGCTCGATCCAACCTTCGGCTTCCATAGTGTTGAGCGTCCGTGCCACCCCCGGCTGCTCGAGATCGAGCCGCTCGACGAGCTGCTTTTGCGTCAGGCCTTCATCCTGGGCGATCTCGGCAATAGCGGTGAACTGCGCCGGCAGCAGTCCCAGCGGCGCGAGTTCCTCGCGCATCCTGTTGGCGAGAATGCGCGAGAGGTGCGCGGAGACATAGGCTAGCGTCTGTTTGTGGTCGAACATGCCGCTGGACATAACATGTTCACGCATGGCCGTTCCAGTTTTACGCCGCCCGCGACATTCGTCCCGCTGCCGTCGGCTGAATGGTGAAACTCTCGGCGATCCGGTCGAGCTCGTCAGCCTGTGCTTCCGTCTGCTCGATGGCCGCGTTGGTTTCTTCCACCAGCGCGGCATTGTGCTGGGTCATCTCGTCCATGGTCCGCACCGCGATTGTCACTTCGCCAATGGCAGTGGCTTGCGCCCGGCTGGCCTCCGAGATGGATTCCATCAGCGTCGAGTTCTCCTTGACCGCCTCGAGGATGGACGCCAGCTTCGCCGCTGCCGTCTCCACCAGCCGCGATCCGCCGCTGACCTCCTGCGCGCTCTGCTCGATCAGCGCCTTGACCTCGCTTGAGGCCTCCGCCGCCGATTGTGCCAGCCGCCGCACTTCCACGGCGACCACCGCAAAGCCCTTGCCGGCCTCGCCTGCCCGCGCCGCTTCAACCGAGGCGTTGAGTGCGAGAAGGTTGGTCTGGAACGCGATATCGTCGATCAGCCCGATGATGTTGCTGATCTTGCCAGACGACGTGGTGATCCGCTCCATCGCCTGCGTGGCTTCCGACATCACCTGCCCGCCTTCGTCGGCGATGCGCGAGGCGACCTGGGTCTTGGCCGAAGCCTCCTCGGCTTTGGCCGAGTTGGCCCGCACCGTCTCGGAAAGCTGCTCGATGGCGGCGCTGGTCTCCTCGATCGTCGCCGCCTGTTTGGTGGTGCGCTGGCTGAGATCGTTGGCGCCCGAAAGAATCTCCCCTGTCGCCGCCTTCAGCGATTTCGACGTCGTCTGCAGCTGGTTCACCATGTCGGTGAACCGGTCCGCCGCGCGATTGAGGTCGTCTTTCAACGCCCCGAAGGCGCCGCGATAGTCGCCGCTCATCCTGAGCGTCAGGTCGGCCTCAGCGAAGGCGCCCAGCACATGCCCGGTCTCACCGAGCCCACGATCCACTGTGGCCACCAGTTCGTTGACGCTGGCGACAAACGCATCGAGTTCCGGCAGTCCGAAGCTGCGCGTGATGCGCTGGGTGAAGTCGCCATCGACCGCCGCCGCCACCAGCGCCTGCACTTCGGCCAGCAGCTCGTCGTTGATCTGCCGGCGCTCCGCCTCCGCCTGGGCCGCGCGCGATTTCTCGGCTTCCGCGGCGCGGACCGCCTGGCCGTTGGTGCGGAATACCTCGAGCGCCTTGGCCATCTGCCCCAGCTCGTTGCTATGGTTGGCGCCCGCAATGTCGAGATCGAGGTCGCCCTCGGCCAGCTGCCGCATATTGCCCGCCATGCCACGGATCGCGCCCGATAGCCAACGGCCGATCATGAATGCGCAGGCAAGGCCCAGCACCACCGCAAAGCCGCCGGCCGCGATCACCACCAGGCTGGTGGTTTGTGCCTGCGCCGCACTGGCAGCGCCCACGCTCGCCTGCTTGTCAACGACCTTCGCCTGCAGCGCCTGCAGCGCCTCTTCGATCCTTTCGCCAGTGACGTCCAGCGTTTCGCTCCAGAGCGCCGCGCGCTCAACGGTCAGCGCCTTGAGTTGTTCGGATGACGCAATATAGGGGGCAATCTCGGCCACGGCCTTCTCAGCGGTCGCCGCCAGTTCCGGCCGGAACATGTTGAGCACCGCGATCAGGCCGTTGAGCGCGTCGGTCGCCTTCTTGCCCTGTACCGCAATCTCGGCAAAGTCGGTCTCGCGCCCGGCCGCCAGATACTTCTCGGCATGCAGCAGCATCTGGAGGATCGCCTCCGACGCCGCACCCGCCTGCACCACGGAGGCCGTGTGCCCGGCCGTCGAGGACGAAACCAGGACCTCTTCGGCCGCGGCCCGCGCTGCGTTGGCATGTTTGGTCATCGTTTCGAGCAGCGCCGTCCGCGCATCCTGCAGCTCCACGCTGCGGCGAAAAGCGGTGGCGAAGGCGGCCGTATCGGCCTTGAGGGTATCCATGGTGGCGGTGGCATCGGCGTTGCCCGCGAAGGCTTCCACGGCCGCTACCTCTGCCGCCTCGGTCTCCATCAGCGCCGCCTCGAACGCAGCCGCCGCCTCTGGACTACCGTCGATCCGGTAATGCGCGTCGATCAACCGCATGTCTGAAACGTCCCCGACCACGTCCCCGATAGCGAGTGTCTCATTGGCGGCGACCTTATACTCGCCGAAGTGGCTGTAGATCGACTGCACTCCAAAATAGCCTGCTCCGCCCACACAGACGAGCAGCGCAATCAGCGCCGCGAAGGCGCCGTAAATTCTTTGGGCAATGGTCAGTCTGGCCAACATCGATCTTCCCCCCGCGATCGTTCGCGATCGTAAAACGCTGGCAGACTCGCATTAATACTTAGTAAGCCATGCTATTCTGTCGCAGGCATCCCGATTTATTCCTTCAATCCCAGAGTGATAGCGTCCATCAGTGCCGAAACGCGGCGCGGCACCAGCCGGCGCGACGGGTAGACGATGTTGACCGGCAGGCTCAGCGTCTGCCATTCCGGCAGCACCTGTACGAGCCGCCCCGCCGCCAGATCGTCCCGCGCCAGGTCGACTGGCAGGTAGACTACGCCGGCCCCCGCCAAGGCGGCTGCCTTCTGCGCTTCGCCATTATCGATCTGCAACTGCCCCTCGATCTCGGCGACCACGGTCTCGCCCTGCGGGCTGACGAAAGGCCAGCGCCCGCGCGGCACCATGTTGAGGTTGATGAGGCAACGGTGCTGCGCCAGATCTGTCGGATGCTTCGGGGCAGGGTGCTCCGCCAGATAGTCCGGCGCCGCGCACACCAGCAGCCGATAGGTGCCAACCGGCCGGGCGATCATCGACGAAACCTGCAACTCGCCGATCCGCACCGCAAAGTCGTAGCCCTCGGCGATAATGTCGGCGCGGCGGTCGCTCAGCGACATCTCCACCGTTACCCCGGGATGCGCCTCGCAGAACTTCGCCACGATTGCGGCCAGCCGATGCGTCCCCAGTGTCGCAGGTCCGGTTAGCCGCACCCGGCCTTCGAGCCGCCCCGGCGTTGATCGGGTCAGTTCATCCAGTTCCGCCGCGGCATCAAGCACTGCCTCGGCCTGCGCGTAAAAGCTCTGGCCCAATTTAGTCAGCCGCTGCGTTCTGGTCGTTCGCTCGATCAGTCGCGCCCCGTAGCGTTCCTCCAGAGCCTGAATGCGCCGACCCACCATAGCTGGTGACAAGCCCAGCTGGCGCGCCGCTCCGGCAAAGCTGCCGCTCCGCACGGCTGTCACGAAGGTCTCGAGGTTATCGTACGTGCTCATTCGATACCCTAGCGCAAGTCTGAACTTCAGAAGACACCAATTATAGCACGGAGTGAAAGGAGTTATATCAGGTCATCGAAATCAACGACCAACTACGGAGCACTCGAATGACCATCGCAATTCTGGGCAAGGGCAATATGGGCAAGGGTCTTGGCCAGCGACTCGCCGGCAAGACCAACATCGTCTTCGGCAGCCGTTCAGGCACCTCCTATGGGGACGCCGTCCAGGCCGCCGACATCGTTGTCCTGGCACTTCCCTACGCCGCCGCTCTGGAAGAGGCGGCCAAGCTCGATCTCGCTGGCAAGGTTGTCGTCGACATGTCCAACCCGATCACCGCCGACTTCTCTGGCCTCACCATTGGCCACAGCACCTCGGCTGCGGAAGAAATCGCCAAGGTCGCCAAAGGCGCTCGCGTCGTCAAAGCCTTCAACACCATCTTTGCCGGCCTCTTCGACGTCCCGGCCTCGGCCACTGCCAACGTGCCGGTCTTTGTTGCCGGAAACGACGAAGCCGCCGTTGCTGCCGTTGCCGATCTCGCCGTCAAGGCAGGCTTCGCTGTCGAAAAGATCGGCGACCTGACCGGTGCCCGCCTCGTCGAACCGGTCGGCATGCTCAACATCCGGCTGGGCTATGGCCTGGGCCAGGGGACTGCCATCGCCCCGGCATGGCTGAAGCTGGCGGCCTGAGCGGCTAAATTCGACCGAACCGTCGGCATCGTCGCACAAACACAAAGGGCGCCTCGCGGCGCCCTTCATTTCATCCAGTGCTGTGCCGCCTCACTTGGGGGCCAGCACCATCACCATCTGCCGGCCTTCCGAGCGCGGCGCCGATTCAACTTTCACGCGTTCGGCCAGCTCGGTCTGCACCTTCATGAGCAACTGCATGCCCAATTCCTGGTGCGCCATTTCGCGGCCACGGAAGCGCATGGTCACCTTCACGCGATCGCCGTCGTCGAGGAAGCGGTGCGCTGCCTTCATCTTGGTCTGGTAATCGTGATCGTCGATATTCGGACGCATCTGGATTTCCTTGACCTCGATGACCTTCTGCTTCTTGCGCGCCTCGGCAGCCTTTTTCTGCGCGGCGAACTTGAAACGTCCCAGGTCCAGGATTTTGGCGACAGGCGGCGCCGAATTCGGTGAAATGATCACCAGGTCGAGACCCTGTTCTTGCGCCATGGCCAGCGCTTCGCGGGTGCGAACCACACCCTTGTTCTCACCTTCGGCGTCGATCAACTGGACGTCGGGGCTGGAAATGTCTTCGTTCGACTGCGGCCCATCCTTCTGGGGCGCAACGGGTCTCATGGGACGACGAATGGCAGGCGATCCTTCAATTGTTACCGAAGCGGCGGGAAAGGCCCCTAAAATCGTGCTCGCGCCCGCATAAGTCAACAGTGCGCACGCGGAGAAATGTCCACTAGGTCGTGGAACCTTTATCGACTGTTGCGCAGTTGCGCGCCGCCGCCGGCTGTTGCATCTCAAAGCTGACCCGGAGGCCAATCGTTCCATGACCCAAATGCTTACCGTCGGCACCGGCGCCGCCGCCCGCGAGATCGCCTACATTGCCCGCCCCGGCGCGGCGCCCGGGCTCTTCTGGCTCAATGGCTACCGCTCCGACATGCTGGGCACAAAGGCGCAGACGGTCGATGCCTTCGGCGCCGCCCGCGGCCTTGCCGTTACGCGCTTCGACTATTCCGGCCACGGCCAGTCTGGCGGCGATTTTCTCGACGGCACCATCACCCGCTGGCTCGATGAGTCGCTGGCAGTCTTTGCCACTACCTCCGGCCCGCAGGTGGTGATCGGCTCGTCCATGGGCGGCTACCTGGCCCTGCTGCTCAACCGCGCGCTGCGCACCGCCGGCATCGATCGGGTCAAGGCGCTGATCCTGATCGCCCCAGCCGCCGACATGACCACTGAACTCATGGAGAAGGGATTCACCCGCGCCGAAAAGAAGGCCATGAAGGAGACCGGCCTCGTCCTGCAGCCCTCCGAATATTCTTCCGACCCCTATCCGATCACCCGTGCGCTGATCGAAGATGGCCGCAACCATCTGCTGATGGGCGGCAAGGGCATCGACACCGGCTGCCCGGTCACCATCCTGCAAGGCGGCAAGGACCCCGACGTCCCCCGCGACCACGTGATGCGCCTCGCCCAGCACTTCCTCGTCGATCCGGTGACTGTCACCCTCATCCCCGACGGCGACCACCGCCTCAGCCGCCCCGAGGACCTCAGACTCCTCGAAGCCGCCATCGCCCGCGCCATCGAAGACGCTGTGCCCGCCCAGCCGGATCTGTTCGCGACCGAGTAGCTAGCTGTGCCGGGCCCAGAAGGCTTCGAGTTCGGACCGCACCCTATCGGCTGCGTCGAGATTGGCGCAGTGCCCGCCTTCCGGCACCTCGACCAGCGTGAAATTCGGCCGCCCACTCATCGCCTTGAGCGTCGTCCCCAGCGCCGCATTGATCAGCCGGTCCTCGCCGCCGCGCAGCATCAGGATCGGCAAAGTCGCGCCTATGCCATTTGCTATGACGTCATAATGCGCCAGGTTCCGCGTGAGATGGAGCCCCACCTGCGGATCGAACGCTTCGATCAACTGCCGGATGATCGGCCGCGCCGCCGCATTCTTCGTCGTTCCCTGCGCCACGATCCACCCGGTGAGCCGCTTGCCCAGCAGGGCCTGCACCGGCGGGATGAGAGGCGCCCAGAAATCGGGGAGATCGAGCCGATAACTCGTGCCAAACGTCGCCAGCGTCCGAAATCGCTTCTCGTTCTCCGGCAACATGGCCAGCGCCACGATCCCGCCGAGCGAGTTGCCGACCCAGTGCACCGGCCCCACCTGGGCATGGTCCAGCATCTCGCGCAAATCCTGCGCCAGCCGTGCCAGGCTCATCGTTTCCCGGCTCAGCGGCACCGGCTTGGCCGATCGCCCATGCCCGCGCAGATCCGGCACCAGCACCCGATAGCCCTGTCCGGCGAAATATGCCGCATCCGCCATCAGCTGCGCCCCGCCGGCCGCCAGCCCATGGCAGAGCACCACCGGCAGGCCGGCGCCGAGATCGGCATAGACCAGCCCGACCCCGTCGCTCGTCGTGAACCGCTTCTCCGCCACGCCCGCCGTCGCTCCGTTCAGGCGTTCCCTATCAGAATCCCCGCCGCGAACACCAGCGAACCGCCCAGAACCACCTGCATCACCGCCCGCCAGAATGGCGTCTGCATGTAGCGGTTCTGGATGAAGGCGATGGCCCAGAGTTCGATCAGCACCACGATCGCTGCCACCACCGTTGCCACCCAGAAGTCGTGGATCAGATAGGGCAGAGCGTGCCCTAGCCCACCCAGCGTCGTCATCAGCCCGGTCACCACGCCCCGTTTGATCGGCGAACCGCGCCCGGTAAGGCGCCCGTCATCGGCTGCGGCTTCCGTGAACCCCATTGAAATGCCGGCGCCCACCGACGCCGCGACGCCCACGAGGAACGTCTCCCACGTATTGCCGGTCGCAAACGCCGCCGCGAAAACCGGTGCCAGTGTCGAGACCGAGCCGTCCATCAGGCCCGCCAGCCCCGGCTGCACATAGGTCAACAGGAACTGCCGGTGCGCCTCGCTCTTTTCCGTCTCGCGGCCCTCGGCCCCCAGATTGGCCTCGTCGAGCCGATCCGCCGCATCGGCATGCTTGCGCTCTTCCACGGCGAGGTCGCCCAGCAGTTTGCGCACTGCCGCGTCCGAACATTGCTTGGCCGCCTCCATGTAGAAGCGGTAGGCGCCTTCCTCCATCTCCCACACCACCTGCCGTGCCGCCTCGAGCGTCAGGTTCTGCATCAGCCAGACCGGCTTGCGCTGAATGAAACCGCGCACGTTCTCGCGCCGGATTGGTGCCAGACGGGTTCCGAATTTCTCGACATAGAGATCCAGCAAGCGACGCCGGTGCTCGTCTTCCTCGGCCGCCATGCCCTCGAAAATCGCCGCCGTGCCGGGGTAGGTCGGCGCCAGTTTGAGCGCCAGTTCGCCATAGATGCGCCCGTCCTCCTCTTCCGCCGCCACTGCCAGCGCCAGAATCTCCCGCTCATCCAGCGTGGAGAAGTCACGCCGGTGCTGCAGCCGTAACCCACTGAACATGTTTGCTGATCCGCTTCAGATTAGAAATATTCTAATCTTTGAACCACGCCGAGGCAAGATGGTGCTGGCGGGCGCTGTCCACGGGCTTGCCGGTGCCGCTCCGCGGATGATGCGCGACGAAAGATCGTACCGCAGCGTGATTTCCTCGATCTGCGGGGGCTACTCGAAGGGTGGTGAAGGGCGCGCATGCATCTGAATGAGCAAAAGAAAAGGGCCCCGCAATGCGAGGCCCCCTCAACCCACCAATTGATACAGCATTACTTCACCAGTGTCGTAGCCACTTCGATGATGGCATCTTCGCTGAACGGCTTGGGAACGATCATGATCCCCGGAAACCGGTGTTGCATGTCGGCCGCCAGCGAGCCGGTACAGAAGGCGAAGGGGATGTCCTTCGCCATCAGCGCCGTCCAGACCTCTTCGCTGGGCCGCGCCCGCATCTGATAGTCGATCAGCGCGAAATCAACGCGCCGCTCGGCCAGGTGGGCGTGGGCTTCGTCGGGCCGTGTGGCGGTCAATACGATGGCGCCGCTACGGCTCAGAATTTCCTCGATCATCGAGGCAATAAGGTATTCATCATCTACGATTAGGACCGTTCGGCCGGCAAATGACGATGTCATGGTGCAAATCCGTGCGCGAGGACCGCTCCCGGAATAGGGCTGGCGGCATAGTCCAAAGATTGCGCTGGATCGTAACACGCCCGGGTGCAGCATGTGTCGTGGTGTCCGCAGGGCACCAACTCACCCGGTCTTACTGTCCATCAACATACGGCAATTCGCTGGGCCCCTCAAATAACAAAAGTTTAACTCGCCGGCTCCGAGCCTATCTTATCGCGCCCCCTTGTTTTTGGCGATTTCAACAATAAGGGCATTCAACCCGTTGGTAATGCTCCGCAATTGCGGCCAGGCCTCGGGCGATAGCGCCATCCAGCTTCGCTTTTTACCCATTCTGCCCGGGCCTTCTTCATCACGTCGCGGCGTGGCGCCCGCGGGCCAGATCTCATACTCCTCCCATGGGCGGTCGATATAGCCGCGGAACACCTCCCTTCCACCGACGTGAGCCAGCGCGAGGATCCAACCGCTCGGGTCCATGCTCAGCGTGATTTCACCCTCGATACCTCTTGCGCGGAATCCGATTTTCCCAGCACCGGTTTTTTCGTATCGGGCGATCGGTCGAACGGTAATCGGCAGGTCTTGTCCCTCCACCATCCAGTCTTGGAATGTCTCGGCTTCGGCGACGATGCCGTCGATGCACCAGGGGCCACCCTCCGCCGGCGGATAGCCATCTTCGGAAGTGCCGTAATCCCAGTAATGCGGTGCTCGTGTGGGTGCGCTCACGTCTTCCCCTCGGCCTTGCTCCGCCGCGCCAGCTGCTCGACATAGCCGCCCGCCGAGTCCCCCACCTCCGCCAGGAGCCAGTCGCGGAACAGCTTTACCCGTCGCGGCTCCCGCTTGCGCTTGCTGGTCACAAACCAGTAGCCCAGCCTGGGCTCCTCAACCACGATGTCGAATGGCCGCACCAGCCGCCCGTCGCTCACCGCGTCAGCCGACATCTGGTCCACCGCCATCAGAACCCCTTGCTCCGAGATCGCCGCATCGAACGCCAAGGCCGGATCGTCATAGGTCGGCCCATGCGTCTGTGGCGTTTCGGTCTGCCCTGCCGCCCGCCACCATTCATCCCACGAGAGCATCGTTGTGGTGTCGCGGATGATCGGCAGCTTGGCGAGATCGGACGGTGCCTTGAGCTTGCCCGCCAGCGCCGGCGCCACCACGGGTCGATAATGTGTTCCGCCGGTCAGCTGCTGGTTCACGTCTGGCCAGTCGCCGCGGCCATACCGCACTGCGCAGTCCACGTCGCCGTGCACCAGGTCGATGATCTTGCCGGTCACGACCAGCCGCGTCTCGATCTCCGGATGCAGCGCCGAAAACTTGCCGATCCGCCAGATCAGCCAGCGCGAGGCAAAGACGCTGCCCACTGTCAGCGTCAGCACGTTTTCATTGCCCGGCTTCAGCCCCCTAAGCCCGTCCTGCAGCGCCGCGAACCCGGCAGTGAGCTGCGGCAGCACGGTTTGTAGCGCTGGTGTGGGCCGCAGGCCTTGCGGCGTACGCTCGAAGAGTTCGATCCCCAGCCGCTCCTCTGCCCGCCGAAGGTGCTGGCTCACCGCCCCTGGCGTCACCCCCAGCTCTTCCGCCGCCGGCGCCAGTGCTCCTCGCCGCGCCACGATTTCGATGGCGCGGATGGCATTGAGCGGTACCGGGAACGGGCTGACCATATAGTTTTTCTAAAGCCACTCCGAATTCTTGTCCATTGTTGCCTTGGGGCGAGAGGCGCATACCACCATCGTCACCGCCGGAAAGGAGGCAAACAAAATGGACAAAATCTTCACTGTACTGCGCCACTGGTTCACCGCACTCACTCTCAGCGACCGAGCCCCCGACCCACTGGCCTCGATGTCGCTCACCGACCTCGCCGACCTCCCGGCCACCCATCCCCTGCGGGATGAGTAACGGGGGACCAGTGCAAAGAGACACCGGCCGTTGTGTCTCCTCCCCACTCGCGGGAGGGTCAGGGTGGGGGGTATGAGAGCCGCGGAAGGTGTCCTCGACCACGACCCCACCCTTTCGTCACTGGCCCATCGCAAACAAAGCGGGCCCGCTGGCCCAGTTCATCGCCAGTTCATCGCCGGGCACTAGAACCCGCGGCCCAACACATCCAAGGTGAACTCGAATGCGTATGAAGACCCTTTGGCAAAAGCTTCGGACTCGTCCGCAAACCCGTCCCGTGGTCACCGATTGGACCACCGGCTGGAGCCTGCGCGACCTCGCCGATCTGCCGCCGCACCACCCGCGTCGCGACGACCGCTGAGCTGATGACCATCGCTCTGCGCCCCGCCCGTCTCGCCGATGCCTTGGGCATGGCTGTCGTCCACCGCGCCGCGGTGCATGCCGCCATGCCCGGCATCTACGATCAGGCGGTGCGCGACAACTGGGCGCCGCCGGTCGATCTGGGCCGCGCCGAGCGTCTCTATCGCGAAGCCCAGGACGATGGGGCCACCACCTTCGTCGCCGAAATGAATGCTGAAATCGCCGGTTTCGCGCTGATCAAGGCCGCGAGCGGCTACATCGAGGCCTGCTATGTGGCTCCTGCCGCCACCCGCCGCGGTCTCGGTCGTGCCTTGATGACGGCCGCCGAAGACACTGCCCGCGCAGCCGGCGCCGCGCTCCTCACCGTCCGCTCTTCCACCTGCGCCGAAGTCTTTTACCGCTCCCTCGGCTTCACCAAGACCGCCCGCACTGCCATCACCTTCCCAGACGGCGCCGCCATGCCTGTCGTGCTGATGGAAAAGTCGCTGGTCTAGTCGCACAGTTCTCAGTCGCGAGTCCTCCACGCTTGCGGGAGGTTCGCCGACTGTAGTGATGTACCTCACTCGCACAAGCGCGCCACACACCGCTCGCCATGGCATCCCATATCCAGGTGCAGGTGGTCCTCGTGCAGCGCATTCGCCTCCGGCCCAAGCGTCGTGCTGAACATCGAACAGGCGCTGTCATGTGCGAAGCGCAGCAGCCGACCTTCGTTCGAGAGGGCGTTTCCCCACCCGCCCTCAACTGTCACCGTGCGCCCGTCCTCGAGCTTGAAACCCACGACGTCGACCGCGTCGGCGAAGGCGTGAAAGCTCAGATTGCCCTCCTTCGCATTATTGACGTTGCGGCACATATAGCTGGTGCCCACCACCACTTCGGTGATGCGGGTGTTTTCCTTGGCAAAGAGGTAGTTGTCGATCGAGGCGATCCAGCCCGGCAGGGTGCTCGCCATGCCGCAGCTCGTCGTCACTCCGCCCGAGACCGGCACCATGCGGCCATTGGCCATCACCGCGGTGAGCGCCAGGGGCGATTGCGCATGGCACTGTCCGTCCGCAATGGGCGGCAACATCGTCGCTTCCACCTCGCCGCTGATCACCGCCGGACAGGCGCTCTGGTAGATCCGCGGTGGCGCTGAAGGCTCCGCCGGCTGCGCAGGCTGCACCGGTTCATCGGGCTCTTTGGAGTTGGCCGGTTTCTCGTCGCCTGTCGCTGGTGCCGGCGCTTCCGGCACCTTCGCATCGGGATCCGGCCACGGCCCGGGCAGGGGAGTGGTCGGCGCGGCCGGGGTCGCCGGCTCTGCCGCCTCGGATGTCACTGTCTCGGTCGGCGGGAGAGGCGGCGCAGACGTTTCCACGGGCCGTGGCTTGGGAAGGGGAACGCTGTCCTCCTGGGCGTCGACCGGCAGTGTCAGTGTCAGGGCGGCGAGAGCCAGAAGGATGATGCGCATGAACCGGCAACGCGTTCCCCGCGTCCGGGGTTGCCAATGGCTTAGTCGTGCTTCCAGTCGTAGAGGTCGTGCGCGTATTCGTGCAGCAGCACCATGTGCTTGACCTCGGCCGATAGACCCGAACGGATGTAGGTGACCTTGAGGCCTTTGAGGTTGACCATGCAGCCAAGGAGGTCCTCGTCGGCCACGCAGGCCTTGCGCAGCTTGCCCGACGGCACCTCGACATAGCCCGGCACGCGGCCCTGGCTCATGCGCGCCTCGATCTGCTTGCGCATCCAGGCGGGCGGCATCGGCACGTTGCCACCACCGCCCGGCAGCGCCAGCATTTCCACCTGCGCATCCTTCGGCACTGAGCCGGTGGTCGTCTTGTCGATGGTGGCAGCACAGGCCGCGCAGGTAATGGTCAAGATGGCCACGGCCGCCGAGGCAGCGCCGAGGCGCAGGAAGTCGTAGCGCCCGAGCCGGCTCACGATGGCACGAGGAGCGCGATGACGCTCCACCAGAACAGGCCGAGCATCAGCGCCACCCCCACGGCGGTCGCCACCCGAACCCAATCCATGTCCACGTCCTTAACCATTGGTTAAGCTTAGCGGTCCGTTAACGGCCGGCCAAGCGACGCCTCTACTTATGGTAAAGCCCGTGGAGGGCCGTGTTTACGGTCCATAAACCATCTTTGCCCGGTCGCACGGCTCTGGTATCAGCCGGATCATGAGCGTGCCCCTCGACCACATCCGCAATTTCTCCATCGTCGCCCATATCGACCATGGCAAATCGACCCTTGCCGACCGGCTGATCCAGACCACCGGCGGGCTTGAGGCCCGTGAGATGAAGGAGCAGGTGCTCGACTCCATGGAGATCGAGCGCGAGCGCGGCATCACTATCAAGGCGCAGACCGTCCGCCTCAACTACAAGGCGCAGAACGGCGAGGACTATGTCCTCAACCTCATCGACACCCCCGGCCACGTCGACTTCGCCTACGAAGTCAGCCGCTCCATGGCCGCCGTCGAGGGCTCATTGCTCGTCGTCGACGCCTCGCAGGGCGTCGAGGCGCAGACCCTCGCCAACGTCTACCACGCGCTCGATGCCGATCATGAGATCGTGCCCGTGCTCAACAAGGTGGATCTCCCCGCCGCCGATATCCCGCGCGTCAAGGCGCAGATCGAGGACGTCATCGGCATCGACGCCTCCGATGCACTCGAGATTTCGGCCAAGACCGGCATCGGCATCGACACCGTGCTCGAAGCCATCGTCCACCGCCTGCCGGCCCCCAAGGGCGACGCCAGCGCGCCGCTCAAGGCCCTGCTGGTGGACAGCTGGTACGACACCTATCTCGGCGTCGTCGTGCTGGTCCGCATCATCGATGGCACCATGCGCAAGAACCAGCGCATCCGCATGATGGCCTCGGGCGCCGTTTACGAGCTCGACCGCGTCGGCGTGTTCACCCCCAAGCTCGTCGAAATGCCCGAACTCGGCCCCGGCGAGATCGGCATGTTCACCGCCTCCATCAAGGAAGTGGCGGATACGAACGTCGGCGACACCATCACCGATGACCGCAAGCCCACCGCCACGCCGCTGCCCGGCTTCCGCCCGGCGCAACCGGTGGTGTTCTGCGGCCTCTTCCCGGTCGACGCCTCCGACTTCGACGAACTCCGCTCCGCCATGGGCAAGCTGCGGCTCAACGATGCCAGCTTCTCGTTCGAGATGGAGACCTCCGCCGCACTCGGCTTCGGCTTCCGCTGCGGCTTCCTCGGTCTCCTCCACCTCGAGATCATCCAGGAGCGCCTGACCCGCGAGTTCAACCTCGATCTCATCGCCACCGCGCCCAGCGTGGTCTACGAGGTCCACCTCACCAATGGCGACGTGCAGATGCTGCACAACCCCGCCGACCTCCCCGATGTGGTGAAGATCGCCGATATCCGCGAACCGTGGATCAAGGCCACCATCCTCACCCCGGACGAATATCTCGGCTCGATCCTGAAACTCTGCCAGGATCGCCGCGGCATCCAGAAGAACCTCTCCTATGTCGGCCAGCGCGCCATGGTCGAATACGAGCTGCCGCTCAACGAGGTGGTGTTCGATTTCTACGATCGCCTCAAGTCCATCTCCAAGGGCTATGCCAGCTTCGACTACACGCTGGGCGATTACCGCGAGGGCGACCTGGTGAAACTCTCCATCCTCGTCAATGCCGAGCCGGTCGATGCGCTGAGCATGCTCGTCCACCGCAACGCGGCGGAAACGCGCGGCCGCATCATGTGCGAAAAATTGAAGGAGCTGATCCCGCCGCATCTCTTCGTCATACCGATCCAGGCCGCCATCGGCGGCAAGATCATCGCCCGCGAAACCATCCGTGCCCTGCGCAAGGACGTGACGGCCAAGTGCTACGGCGGCGACGCCACGCGTAAGCGCAAGCTGCTCGAGGCCCAGAAGCGCGGCAAGAAGAAGATGCGCCAGTTCGGCTCGGTCGAAATCCCCCAGGAAGCCTTCATCAAGGCGCTCAAGATGGGGGATGAGTGACCGGAGGTCGCTCAGCCCACGCGAGTCGCGAGCCTCTACGCGAGACGACCGCCAACAAACAATGGCGTGACGCACCGAACACTCGGCGCCTGAAGTAAGTGGCGGCCCCGCGTCGGGTATGCCCCCGGCGTCATTCCCGAGTAGGCGGGAACCCAGCATCCTCGATGCCCCGGCTCCTGCCCGCGGGATCTCAATCCATCGCCCCCCGCACCCGCCGGTGCCCCCTTCCCCCGCGCCTCCGCTTAGGGCAACCTCAGCGCAAATTCAGGGGGACTCCAATGGCCAATCTCCTCACCCTCACCAACAGCTGGCCGCAGCGCAGCCTCAAGCCCGGCGAGCACCTCATCGAGGCCGGCGAGGCCGGTGGCGAGCTCTATGTGCTGGTCTCGGGCCGGCTCGCGGTCAACCGCGATGGCTTCGAGATCGCCCGCATCACCGAGCCCGGCGCCCTGGTGGGTGAAATGAGCGTCGTCCTCGGCCTCGATCACTCGGCCACGGTCACGGCACTCACCCCGGTCGAGGTGCGGGTCATCGAAGACGGCATCCGCTGGTTGGAATCGACGCCTCTCGCCGCCATGCACGTGGCGTCCCTCGCCTGCGAACGCCTCAACGCCACCAGCGCGGTGCTGGTCGAACTCCGCAAGGAAGCCGAGGGCGGGAAGGAGCATGGGTTCCTGGAACGGCTGTTCGGGGCTGTTACAGGGGCGGATGTGAGGGGGTAGGGGCGGGACGTGGATGACGGCCGGATAAAGCGCGTCTGGGATCAAACTAAGATACCGGTGGTCCTACGACGCGATGGGCCGAGAGAAAAACTGCGTGTGCGGCTGCCGCATGCGCCCCGTAACTTCGATTGGCTGAAGGCCGGGCGTCACACCGATCCGTTCTTCAGCATTGCGCACGACTGCTGGGAAGTACCAAAGGCGTGGTTCAGTGATTTGGTAGATCGATCCCTGGAACGCTATGGCCAAGTATATATCGTTCAGCCTTACCGCGAACAAGAGAAGTGTTCGCCCGCATGCCTGAATGCGACAGGACATGAATGCCAGTGCTCATGCATGGGCGCGAATCATGGACACGGAAATGATGGCAGTTGGTTCGAAGTCACCGACACTTTCGCGTTTCGATGGAATGAGCGGCACCTTGCGTGCAGACTCTTGACTGCGAGATGACTGAGCCCTCAGCGTGACGGTGTCACGTTCTCTGGTAGCCTTGCTGTAGTTGCTCCAATGTGGCCCGAACTGCCTCCACAAGTGGTGCCTTCTCTTTGGCTCGCACAATGGCAGCGCCATTTCGGCTAAGCCCAATCGACGACCCAGCCCAAGAGCCACCAAGGCGGAGTTGGACCTTCTCCACCGTACTCGGGAGCGTGAGTAGTGGCTTGGCTGAATCTCTGACTTCACCATTTCCTCGGACCAAGATTCGGGCGGTAGCTCCGTTGCCAAGATCGATGCTTCCGTACTGTGCGAGGTCAGCATGTGCCTTGACGTTTAGTACCTTGGAAATGGCTAGTGCCCATTCGTCTACATCGACACGTATCGGGGCGATCGTCAGATTGAAGTTGCAGACCTCAAGCAGCTTGCTGACAAATCTCTGATTCCCTCTGGGCGGGTTTAGGAGTTCCAGTCCGACAGCCCCTGAACGGGCCACGAAATTTACTCGCTGGTAGCTTATCTCCGTCCCGCCCATGGGCTGTCCGAATGGATCCAAACGGGGAGAGTCATCTACGATTCTGCGAACGTATGTGGCAGAGACCTCATTCTCCCTCACGCGCTCAACGAAGAACCCTTCGGCCTCTTCGGGAGCGAACTGCTTCGCGCGAAGCCGCCCGCCCAGCTCGCGCATAGAGAATGGCCAACGGGCAATGAACCATGCACAACGTGTCATCTTAACGCCCTTCCTCTGCCATTGCAGCGGACAGGACATTCATGGCAGTCTTCTCGAGCACACCAAACAAGGCGCTTTCGCGGCTGTCTGGTAGCCTCCGAAACGATGTGGCGTAGTGATCGGCGCCCAATCGCTGAGCATATCTAACGGTGTATCTCATACCGTTTCCGGGAACGGGCTCCTCGAACGATACTCCGAATTTCATCAAGTCGCCCGGGGTGTCCTTCTGGATCGACCTCCATGTTAGGCCGACAATGAAGAAGCCACGGTCACTGAGCTGACGGAATTCTTCTGTTGCGATCAGATTCTCACCCCCCAACGCCACTTTGTTGACTACAGCCAAGGCCTCTTCACGCGCGTCGCCAACCTCGTCGTCTAGATCATCTTCGGGGCCATCGTTGTCGAAAGTAGCTACTTTGACACTCGTAACTGTCTGCAGATCGAACCCGGGGATCGACGTGATGAGGGTCGTGAAGAATGCTGACCTAGATTCGGGCGTCCTGAGCGGGGCCAATGAAAGCCGGTTCACCGGCAGGTCAATCAGCTTCGCTTCGGATATTCGTCTCCGGATGTCGTCAACGAGGTGCTTGGTTTTGTCATTTGCCGGCATGCGAAGGATAGTGGCTCGTTCGCCCGCCGACACTTCGATTTGCGCTTCTCGCTTCTGACGTTGGGCTAGTCGGTTTCGAGAGAAGTCGAGTTCGGTGTACTCGATATTGGCGGAAAGCGACGATCTACCTGTCGAGGGGAAACTAACTTTGTCTGCGGGCACATCGTGGGCATATGCTCGAATTGCGGCCTTAACGTCCTCCACCGAAACGTCGGGCGGAAGCTCAACAAATGTCGTCTTCTCCATTCGTTGGCCAGCGGAGGAGCTCTCGATCAGACTCGCTAAGTCGTTGTAGTCATGCGGGAGCATGCTCAGGTGGTTGGCCAAGTCCTCCCGGTTCGCATCTCGAGAGCAGAAAATGCGACGGTCGCGTAGCAAGCTGCGAATGACGGGCAACGTCAGTCGCTGCTTCGATGACATTACCAGATCGAAGATATCCCGATCTGTGATGAAGAGCTGTTCGAGTACCTCCTCCATCTACCGCTCCATACCAATCGCTACCGGCGAGAAGCGCGATACGATTTGTTGCATCGGCGAGAAGGTGATGCTGCGCACAATGTTGGCGAAGTTGGAATCGCCGTTCCCCGGAACCACATTTCGTATGTACCGATCCACAGCTTGGCCCCAGACCACGGTACTGTCCGCGGAATCAGCGAGCACCTTGACTGTTACGCAATCGGGGTGGTCGAGGCACTGGTAGTGTCTAAGGTAATCGATGAGATATTCATACTCCTCGGACCTTGTGGCTGCTCGACGCACAAACACCACATACCGCGTTTCGGTCTCTCCTGGCCGCGTATACCGCATGGTTATCCAGGGCGAGGTGAGCATTTCCATTGTCGCAGCTCTCGCGCTTCGGTTCTCTAGGTTCACCCAGCGGGACAGCTGGGGGTAGAAGAACTCACAATTCTCTCGCGATGGCAGAGAGTTCTTGCCAGATGAGCCGCGCATCTGACGAATCTCAATACGAACATTATCTAGCCAAAAGATATCGTCAGGACCCAAAATATAAAGGCGAGCCTTAGAAGGTATTGAAAGGTCCTCGTCCTTCATAGAGTTTACGATGGAAGAGAATTCTTTGTCGTAATCGCCGTCGTGATTGTAGACAAACAGCAAGCCAAATACCTGAAAGTCACCGTCGCCAGATGTATACAGGCGTTGCCATTCTTCACTTATTTCGGCGCACGAAACCTGTTTCGCTAGGCTTATCAGCGCCGCCTTGACGACGGACGTGGTGATCGAACCCTTTGCATAGCTTTTCAGGTCACATTGCAGGTAGGTTCGCCGCTTGGAGTAGGGTTCGTCATAAGCAAACACAACATCGGTTGGGTGCGTGGACGTGCCGTGCTCCGTCCGCACGCAACTCCAGTCCTGATTGATTGGACCACATTTTGTCCAAAAGAATTCGCTGAAAAGTTCATCTGAAAGTTTCTCGGCAATCTGCGATATAGGTCCCGTCTCGGCCACCGACGTTCCTCCCTTAGGCTAAGAGACACTATAGTGCCTTTCAGCATGCTCATACGCGAAGTTGCCGTTTTACAGTGTTGAGTGCGTTATGCCTCTGCCAGATGCGAAGCTCTACAAGACGGACGCACCACTGTGGATACCCTCCTCTCCTGCCATTGCGGCGCCGTACAGTTTGAACTTGCGCATGCGCCCGAGACCGTCACCGAGTGCAACTGCTCGTTCTGCCGGCGGGTGGGGGTGTTGTGGGCCTATTGTGCGGCTGACGAGGTCCGGTTGCTCACCGAGCCGCTGAGCACCAACACCTACGCCTGGAACGGCAAGCACGTCGATTTCCATCGCTGCGCCACCTGCGGCTGTCTCACCCATTGGGTGCCGCGGGCGGCGGGGCGGAACCAGCGGGGCTTCAATGCCCGCCTGCTCGATTCTGAAGTGCTCGCCGCCGCCCGCCTCCGCCACAAGGACGGCGCCGTCACCGGCAAGTATCTGGATTAGCCCCCGGCGAGTCAGCGCGCCTCTTCAGCGCTGACCGCCCACTAGAAACAGCCAGCGCCACGCCTCGTGGTTCGACAGGCTCACCATGAGGCTACTGCAGCATCAGAAGCCCTCATCCTGAGCTTGTCGAAAGACGGGGGCGTGGCACTCACGCACCTTAGGGCCAGCCCTCGTGGTTCGACAGGCTCACCATGAGGGCACCTGAGAAATCAGGTCCCAGCCTCCATAATCTCTTTCAGCCGCAGCAAATCCCCCATCACCGTGCCGGCATCGCGCTCGAACTCGGCGTCCGTCATCCCGGGCATCTGCAGCAGCAGGAAGGTGAACTCGGCGCCGTCGCCGTTGGGCATCACCCGCATGGCGATATGCACCGTGCCCTCGGGGGTGAACACGTCGTGGTCGAGCACGCCCCAGTCATTTTGTTGGGCAAAGCGCATCCGCAGCGGCTTGCCGCCGGGGTCGCGCAGCACCCATTCGTCGCCGTCGGGCACAAAGCCGCTGCCCAGCCCCGGCGCCCAGTGGTGCAGGTTGGCCGGGTCGCTGGCATAGGCATAGACGTCGCGCCAGTCGCGCTCGATGGTGACGCTCAGCGTCCGGCTCCGGCTCGTTGTCACGGTTTTGCTCCCTGCTCGGCGCCGAGAAGTCGCGCCCAGGCGAGTCAGTGCGCCTCTTCAGCGCTGACCGCCCACTAAACACCCAGACTAGCCGCTTATCCCCGCACCCGCCAACCGCCGGATAATCGCCTCCAAACCCATCTGGAGGAACAGATGTCCAATCCCTACAACCCCGCCCGCGCCGCCCGCCATGCCACCCTCGTGACCCGGCTCACCACGCTGCTCCGGCAGGTCGAACTTGTCGCAAAGTCCCGTCCGGCCGATGCCGTGTCGCCGGCGGTCCTGCGGCTCGGCGAGGATTTGCTGTTCGAGGCGCGCGAATTCCGCCCCCGCGGCGAGCGCCGCGGCCTCCCCGCCGCCCCGCCCGACCAGGCCGGCCTTGCCGCTGCCCTCGGCCAGGCACTGGCCATGCTTGAGCTCTGGTCGGTGCAGCATGCCTCTCCGAACCGTCCCGCGGTGCCCATCAGTGGCGAGAACATGCAGGAAATCCGGGAAAAGCTGGCACTCCGCATCGAGCGGCACAATGCCGGCATTTTCGAAGCCGGCCGCCGGGCCGGTCTGGCAGAAAATCGCGTGGCCGATCAGCCGCTTATCGAACCTTATCCCCGCGTTCGCGCACCCGACTAGAATGCACCTCGCCTGCCCACACGGGACGGATCGCGACGAACGGTTGTGGTGTCAGGTTGCCGGGAGGCGGGAGAGCGTCGGCTCTAACCGCTGGGCCAAGCGCACGGAGGTTAACCTTGGGGAGACAGGATCGACCCCCTCCCGACGCGCGGGACAA
>JAEZKB010000227.1 GCA_023415605.1 Pseudomonadota bacterium | reverse complement strand
GCGATCTTTTCGGTCTGGCTGGCATTGTCGGCCGACTGCTTGATCGTCGCGGCCATCTCTTCCATCGACGCCGAAGCTTCTTCGGTCGAGGAGGCCTGCTCGGTCGCTCCCTGGCTGAGCTGTTCGGCGGTCGCCGACATTTCCTGCGCACCGGCCGACACATTGTTGGCCGAGGCGATGGCGTCCGAGATCACGTCGCGCAGCCGCTCGACCATCGTCTTGAGGGAGATGCCGAGCACGTCCCTATCCGAGAGCGGCTTGGGATCGACGGTGAGATTGCCTCCCGCGATCTCGTCGGCCAACGCCGCCGTGTTGCGCAGGTTGCCGGTCATCACGTTGACCGTGTCGACCAGATCGCGGATTTCGTCCTTGCTCTTGATCTCGACCTTCTGGTCCAGATCGCCGATGGCGACGGCCGAAATCACCTGGCGAACCTTGCTCAACCCGCGAGTAATGCCCAGCGTGATGAAGGTCGCCATGCCAATGGCGATGAGGGTCGAGCCGGCGAGCAGTCCGATCAGCAGCATCGAGCTCGATGAGTAGAGCGAGGATGCAGCCGCGGTGGCTTCATCGAGCTGACGGTTGTTGAGTGCGATGACCTCTTCGAGTGTCTCCATCGCCTGAGCGCGCACCCCGGCGACTCGGCCCGTTGCCAGCGCATACGCTTCGGCATCGAGGTTGAGGAGCGCCAGGCGGCGAATCTCCGCATGCTCGGCTAGGTACTCCTGATATTCGGCATCGAACGCCGTCACGAGGGCGGCGCCCTCCGGCCCAGAGATCGACTTGAGGTGCTCGGCGGTCTTGCTGATCGTCGCGGCAATTTCATCGAGAGTGGTGGCGAGGTGCGAGAGCTCAGTGCTTGAAGAAGCCAGAATGAGGTCGTGCTCATCGCGAGCGAACTCGAGCACCGCCCGTTCCAGGTGAGCCGCCTCCTCGATACGGGCGACGTTCTCGTCCATAGCGGTCTTGAACGATTGGTTGAGCGAACCAAGGCTCTGCAGCGCGACGAACATGCTGACAGCAGAGATGGCGATGACCGCCGTGAAAGTGGCGATAAGTTTGGTCTTGATGGTTAGTCGCATGGGCTGACCTTTCTGTCGTCCACAGAAGGCACATTTCTTGTGCCGCAGAAGTCACACGTTCCCCGAGTGAAAATTTGTCGGTGCCGCAGATCCCGTCCCGCGGCACCGTCTATCGCAGTCGAGAGCGGCTTATGCCGCCCCGCGGCGAGTGAACTCGCCATCCAGATCGTCTTGGTTGTCCTCAAGGTCGAGATCAAAGCCGCCGCTGTTCGCCGGCTTGGATGCCTTCCGCGGTTGCATATGCGGCGCCTTGGTCATTACCGCTTCCCGGAGTTTGGCCTCTCCCTTGGCGGGAGCTGCCGAAGCTGGGCGTGTATCCGTCCGCATCCCCTTGGTATCGATGCGGAAGTAGCTGATGGCCGACTGCAACTGCTCGGCCTGGCTGGCGAGCTCTTCCGATGTCGCCGACATCTCTTCGGCCGCCGAGGTGTTCTGCTGCGTGACCTTGTCGAGCTGCTGGATCGCCGTGTTGATCTGGTTGGCGCCGACATTCTGCTCGCGGCTGCCGGCCGAGATTTCCTCGACCAGTTCAGCAGTGCGCTGAATATCGGGTACGAGCTTGCTCAGCATGTCGCCGGCCGACTTGGCAGCGCCGACAGTGTCGACCGAGAGCGTCGAGATCTCCGCCGCTGCGGCCTGGCTGCGTTCGGCGAGCTTTCGGACTTCGGATGCGACCACGGCAAACCCGCGGCCGTGTTCACCGGCACGAGCCGCTTCTACGGCAGCGTTAAGCGCCAGAAGGTCGGTCTGGCGAGCGATCTCCTGCACCACCATGATCTTCTGCGCGATCGTCTGCATGGCACTGACCGCATTGGTCACCGCCTCGCCCGAAGCAATGGCATCGGCTGCCGACTGGCGGGCGATCTTTTCGGTCTGCGCGGCATTATCGGCAGACTGCTTGATAGTGGCCGCCATCTCTTCCATCGAGGCCGAGGCTTCTTCGGTCGAAGACGCCTGCTCGGTGGCACCCTGGCTCAGCTGTTCGGCAGTCGCCGACATTTCCTGGCTGCCGGCCGAAACATTGTTGGCGGACGTGATCACGTCGGCGATGACATCGCGCAGCCGGGTGACCATCTTTTCGAGCGCAAGACCCAGCGTGTCCTTGTCCGAGAGCGGCTTGGGATTGACGGTGAGATCACCGTCGGCGATCTGCTCGGCCACGGCCGCCGAAGCCCGCAGGCCTTCTACCATGCGTTCCATGGCCTGACCCAGCACGTCCCTTTCCGAAAGAATCTTCGGCTTGGCGCTGAGGTCGCCATAGGCGATCTGGTCCGCGACGGCCGCCGAGGCGCGGAGGTTCTCGGTCATCACGTTGACGGTATCGACCAGGTCCTTGATCTCGTCGTTGCTCTTGATCTCGACGCGCTGGTCAAGGTCGCCCACAGCCACTGCGTTGACCACCTGCTTGACCCCATTGAGGCCGCGGCTGATGCCCAGCACGATCCAGGTCGCGGCGATACCGGCGATCAGCGCCGAACCGATGAGTAGCCCGATAAGCAGCATTGAGCCGTTCTGGAAGGTGGTGTCTGCATCGGCGTTGGCCTGCTTGAGCATTTCCCGATTGTGCTCGATCATGGACTTGAGCATCCCATCGGCATCCCGGCGCAGAGCCGCAGCGGCATCGACGGCCTCGATGGCCGCGAGGTCGGCGCGGGTGCGGCTCAGGGCCACAGCCTTGTCCATGGCGGCGACCATTTCGGCATAGGCCGCCTGCGCTGCGGCGACGAGGCTCGCATCCGACGCCGGCACCACCCGCTGCAGACCCGGCATGGCGTCGCCAATCGCCGCGATACCCGCGGTGTAGTCGGCGAACCACTTTTCCTGCAGCTCGGGATCATGTGCCGCGAGCAGGATGTTGCGCTGCTGGCGGAAGATGTCGGTCATCGTCAGGAACATGTCCGACGACTGCTGGTAGGCTTGGAAGGCACTCAGGTCACCGGCAGAGACGCGCGCCGACATGGCGGACTTGAGCGCGATCATCGCCTCTTCGACCTTGCCCAGTGCGTCGCTGCCTTCGCTGCGGCTGACAGCCAGTGCCTGCATATCGCTATTGGCCTTGCCCGGTTCTTCCGAAGCCAGCACGGCGGCTTCGTATTCATCGAACTTGGCGGTGAAGAGGTCGAGTTCGGCCAGGTTCTGAGGGTCGGTCATATTGGACCGGAGGGCCGCCGTGCCGGCTTCAATCGAGGCGATATCCGAGGCGATCTTGCCGACGTATTCGTCGATCACCGCAGCATCATTGCTCAGGATCAGCGCGCGGGTGCGGGAGCCGATGCTCTCCATCCGCGTCTGCATCTCCGCCATGGTCAGGGAATTGGCCGTCCGGACGTCGACGATCACTCCCAGGGAGTCGTTGAGCTGACCCAGGTTCTGGATCGCGATCAGCATACTGCCGGCGGAAAGTGCCACGACAGCGGCAAAGGTGGCGGCCAACTTGGCCTTGATGGTAACTCTCATAAACTTCGCCTCTTCGACATGTGCACGTCCTGTGCATGGGCTGAACATGCGGGTGTTGAGCCGTCCAACACAGCACCCGCGGATTGAATGTGGCTTGGCCGTCAGGCCGCGCCGCGGCGAGTGAACTCGCCATCGAGATCGTCCTGGCCTTCTCCCAGGTCGAGATCGAAACCACCTTTGGAATGGGGCGCCTTCTGCTGCATATGCGGCGCCTTCTTGATCACTGCGTCGCGCAGCTTGGCGCTCTTGGCCGCCTGAGCGGCTTCCGAGCGCGTCTGCTTTTCGTCGACGCGGAAGTAGCTGATCGCCTCCTGCAGCTGCTCGGCCTGGCTGGCGAGTTCCTCGGAGGTCGCCGACATTTCTTCGGCGGCCGAAGTGTTTTGCTGCGTGACCTTGTCGAGCTGCTGGATCGCCGTGTTGATCTGTGCCGCGCCGGCATTCTGCTCACGCGAGCCGGCCGAGATCTCTTCGACCAGTTCGGCGGTCCGCTGGATGTCCGGCACGAGCTTGGAGAGCATTTCGCCGGCCGACTGCGCGGCGGCGACTGTGTCGGCCGAGAGCGTCGAGATCTCTGCGGCCGCCGTCTGGCTGCGTTCGGCGAGCTTGCGCACCTCCGAGGCAACGACCGCAAAACCGCGGCCATGTTCGCCGGCACGGGCGGCCTCGACCGCCGCGTTGAGCGCGAGGAGATCGGTCTGACGGGCAATCTCCTGCACCACCATGATCCGCTGCGCGATCGTCTGCATGGCGCTGACGGCGTTCTTGACGGCCTCGCCCGAGGCGATCGCATCGATAGCGGACTGACGCGCGATCTTTTCGGTCTGGCTGGCATTGTCCGCCGACTGCTTGATGGTCGCCGACATTTCTTCCATCGAGGCCGACGCCTCCTCGGTCGAGGACGCCTGCTCGGTCGCACCTTCGCTGAGCTGCTCGGCGGTGGCGGACATCTCCTGGCTGCCGGCCGCTACGTTGCGGGCGGCTGCCGTGGCATCACCGATCACCTCGCGCAGCTTCTCGACCATGCGGGTAAGAGCGAGGCCGAGCGTGTCCTTGTCGGACATGGCCTGCGGCTGCACGGTGAGATCGCCGGCCGCGATCTTGTCGGCAACCTGTGCCGAAATCCGCAGACTGCCCACCATGCGCACCATGGCGTGTCCGAGAATGTCCTTCTCCGAGAGAGGCTGCGGATTGGCACTGAGATCGCCGCTGGCGATTTCGTCCACGATGCCGGCTGAACCGCGGAGGCTCTCGACCATGCGCACCATGGCGTGGCCGAGTGTGTCCTTCTCCGACAGCGCCTTCGGCTCGACACTGAGATCGCCATTGGCGATCTGGTCGGCCACCGCCGCAGTGCCACGAAGATTCGCGGTCATCGTGTTGAGCGCATCGACCAGATCCTTGACCTCATCGGCCGAATTGACCGTCGCGGTCGCCCCGAGGTCGCCGATCGCAACCGCATTGGCGAGACCGATGGCCTGGCCAAGATTGCGCTTGATGGCATTGGTCACCAGCAGCACGACGACGCTGGCGAGAACGGTGATCAACAGGCTGGCGCCCAGCATGACCCAGGTCAGCTGGCCGAACAGCTCTTCGCCGTGGTCGCGCAGGTCGTGCGCTGCAACCAGCTGGTAGGACATGAGTTCGGAAATGCCTTCCGAAGTCGGCTCCACGGCGGGATAAAGCTGGCGTTCGGCGAAAGCTGTCAGCGCTTCGACATTGCGCGATTCCAGGATGGTCTCGAGTTCGGCAACCTTGAGGTCGGCGGTAGCCTTGGCGGCCTTGACACGCTCGGCGATCGTCTCCTCTTCCTCGGTCATGTTGCTGTCGAGGTAGGTGAGCCAGTGCTTGTCGATGACCTCCCGCGCCTCGTGGACGTGAGCCAGTGACTCGCTCCAGTTCATGGTGCCGGCACGGACCTTGTGCGTCGCATCCACGATGTCGATGGCATAGGCATCGGCGACGAACTTCAGCTCCTGCATCGGAACCACGCGATCGTCGTAGATCGACAGCATGGCATGATCCATGCTCGTCATGCCGAAGTAACCGACGCCACCCACGAGGCCGGCGATTACGATGCTCGAAGCGAGCTGGATCGAAAGTACCTTCGCCGCAATCGATCGAAACAGCGGCCGGCGCATATTCGTCATCTGAGTTCCCCCGTTCTGGTGGTCGGCATGACCGACCGGCCGCCATCCTGGCGGCCGGCTCTGTCGCCTGAG
>JAEZKB010000144.1 GCA_023415605.1 Pseudomonadota bacterium | reverse complement strand
GAAGATCATTACCTCCATCACCGGCGAGAGCGCGCTCACCTTCGACGACGTGCTGCTGCAGCCCGCGCGGTCCGATGTTCTGCCCTCGGAAGTCAATATCGGCACGCGGATTACCAAGGACATCGAGCTCAACCTCCCGATCATTTCGGCAGCGATGGATACGGTGACCGAAAGCGGTATGGCCATTGCCATGGCCCAGGCCGGCGGCCTCGGGGTGATCCACAAGAACCTGACCCCGGAAGAACAGGCAGAACATGTCCGGCAGGTGAAGAGTTTTGAGAGCGGCATGGTGGTCAACCCGATTACGATCGGACCCGACGCCACCCTCGCGGATGCGCTCGCGCTGATGCAGCTCAACCGCATCTCCGGCATCCCCGTGGTCGAGAATGGCGGCAAGGGCGGCCGCTCGATCGGCAAGCTGGTGGGCATCCTCACCAACCGCGATGTCCGCTTCGCGTCGAGCCCAGCCCAGCCGATCTCCGAACTGATGACGCACGACAACCTCGTCACCGTCCGCGACGGCGTTTCCAAGGACGAGGCCAAGCGGCTGCTGCACAGGCACCGCATCGAAAAGCTGCTGGTGGTCGATGCAGACTATCGCTGCATCGGCCTGGTGACCGTCAAAGACATCGAAAAGGCCCAGCTCAACCCCAATGCCAGCAAGGATGCGCAGGGGCGCCTTCGCGTTGCCGCAGCCTCCACCGTCGGCGATAAGGGCTTCGAGCGCTCTTTGGCGCTGATCGACGCCGGCGTCGATCTCCTCGTCATCGACACCGCTCATGGTCACTCTGTGCGCGTCGCCGAGGCCGTCGAGCGGGTCAAGCGCGAGTCCAACTCCACTCGCATCGTTGCCGGGAACGTGGCGACGGCGGAAGCCACCAAGGCCCTGATCGACGCTGGTGCGGATACCGTCAAGGTCGGCATTGGCCCTGGCTCGATCTGTACCACTCGCATCGTCGCCGGCGTCGGCGTGCCACAGCTCGCGGCAGTGATGTCCTGCGCCGAGGAGGCCGACAAGCAAGGCGTCCCCGTCATCGCCGACGGCGGAATCAAATTCTCAGGCGACATGGCTAAGGCCTTGGCGGGCGGGGCTTCTTGCGTAATGGTCGGTTCGCTGCTGGCCGGCACCGACGAGAGCCCAGGCGAGGTTTATCTGTACCAGGGCCGCTCCTACAAATCCTATCGTGGGATGGGCTCGGTGGGCGCCATGGGCGCAGGTTCCGCCGACCGTTACTTCCAGCAGGACGTCCGCGAGCAGATGAAGCTGGTGCCCGAGGGCATCGAAGGGCAGGTGCCCTATAAGGGCCCGGCCGGGAACGTGCTGCACCAGCTCGCCGGCGGCCTCAAGGCGGCCATGGGCTATACCGGCGCGCACACCCTCGAGGATTTCAGGAAGAACTCGGTCTTCGTGAAAATCTCCGGCGCCGCCCTGCACGAAAGCCACGTCCACGACGTCTCGATCACCCGCGAAGCTCCAAACTATCGCGGCGGCATCTAGCGTATGGATTGGCCAACGCTTGTTGTCGTGCTCGCCTTGCTTGTCCAGGGCGGACTGATCCTCGGGCTGGTCTGGTATCTGGGCTTCGTCCGCGTGCCGATGATCACCCGGGGCGAGGTCAATGTTCGCGACATCGCCCTTCATCGCGACAAGTGGCCGGAGCGCGAGAAGAAAGTCTCAAACGCGCTGGATAACCAGTTCCAGCTGCCGGTGCTGTTCTTCGTCGCCTGCTTCGTCGCCACGTTTCAGGGAGCCACTTGGTACGACGCGCTGCTGGCCTGGGCCTTCGTCCTGGCCCGCATCATCCATCTCGCCGTCCATATCAGTGACAACCACGTCATCCGGCGGTTCTGGGCCTACACGGCGGGTCTCGGCATCCTTTCGCTCTTCTGGATCGAACTCACGATCCGTTTCGTCGTTGCGGCTACTGCCTTCGGCATCCGCTGATCTCACCAAAGAAGAAGTCCAATGAAGTCCTTTGAACTGTCGACCTCGGGCGTCACCGTATCGAGCGTCATCCTCGGCCTGATGCGTATCAAGACCATGAGCGACGAGGAAATCCGCACGCTCTATTCGGCCGCCCGCGACGCCGGCATCAACATGATCGATCACGCCGACATCTATGGCGGCGAGCGCCACCTCTGCGAGAAGCGCTTCGGCGAGGCGGTGACACTCTCGGCCGCCGAGCGTGATGGTCTCGTCATCCAGACCAAGACCGGCATCCGCAAGGGCTTCTTCGATTTCTCGAAAGAACACATCCTCAAGTCCGTCGATGAATCGCTGGCGGCTCTCCGGACCGACTACATCGACGTGCTGCTGCTGCACCGGCCGGATACGCTGGTCGAGCCCGAAGAAGTCGCTGAGGCCTTCTCCACGCTGGAAAAGGCCGGCAAGGTGAAACACTTCGGCGTCTCGAACTTCACCCCGGGCCAGATCGAGCTCTTGAAGACGGCGGTGACCCAGCCGCTGGTCGCTAACCAGGTACAACTTTCTATCACCCACGCCAATCTCTTCGCCCAGGGCATCGCTGCCAACATCAACGGGTTGGAGCAGTCGGTGTCGCGCGACAACGATATCCTCAACTATGCCCGCATCAACAAGGTGACGCTGCAGGCTTGGTCGCCGTTCCAGAAGGGCTGGTTCGACGGCGTTTTCCTCGGCGATCGCGAGCACTACGGCCCGCTCAACGACGCGATCGACGAGATCGCGGCAAAGCACGGGGTCACCCCGACGGGTATCGCGGTTGCGTGGATCACCCGGCACCCGGCCAATGTCCAGGTCGTTCTTGGCACGACCAAGCCCGATCGGGTCCGGGAAAGTGCCGCCGGCTCCGACGTAACTCTCAGCCGCGAAGACTGGTACCGGCTCTTCACCGCGGCGGGGCACAAGCTTCCGTAGATTGGCCGGGGCCGGTGGTCCGGTTCCGCCGATACGGACCTTTGGACCCATCAACCATCTGGAGTCTCTCGCGTTTCTGGCCAGCGTCATTCCAATCACCTCGAAAGGAAAACGAGATGAAAAAGCTCTCCACCCTCGCACTTGTCGCTGCCCTCGCCGTGCCGTTCTCCGGCGTCGCTTATGGCCTTGACGCTACTGTCAAAGCCGGTGCAGCCGGCTCGGCGGCCACCACCGGCACTGAAACCAGCATCGATGCCACTGCCACCGGCAGCGTTCAGTCCGATGCCAATTACGGCACGCTGATCTCGACCCTCAACGCCAACAAGGGCACGGTCGATCTCAGCGGCGTCTCGGCCGACGCCAATGTGACCTTCGTGAAGCTCTCGACCCTCAAGGCCGAAGGCAACACCAATGCTCTCGACAATGCGCTCAAGAAAAACGCCAGCGTCCAGAGCTCGCTGCACGCCAGCATCACGGCCAACGCAGCGCTGAAGGCGAAGCTCGAAGCCGAGAAGATCGCTATCGACGACGTCGTCGCCGTAACCACCAGCGCGGATGGCATGATCACCGTGTACGTGGACGACCGGGCCTAACGGTCCCCTCGCAGGCGCCACCGGGTTCCTCTTCCCGGCTTGCGCCTGCGGGCCTCATGACCATGATGAAAGCAGCGTCAATCCCGCCCGCCCGCGCCGAGTTGGCCCTCGAAGCCGCCGGTACCTTCGAAGCCCAGGCCGCTGAACTCCTTGAACTCTCCCGCATCCTTCGCGACGAAGTCGAATTCGCCGGTGAACTCCCCACCGGCTTCATCAAGCGGCTCGAAAACCTGATCTCCGAGCAGAAGAAAACCCTCGCCGAGCTCGTCGCTGCTACCAGGAACTAGCAGGATACTTCAGCGCAGGCTCGTCGCCAGATAGCGTCGTCGATACGCCGACGGGGTGACGCCCACCAGCTTGCGGAACAGATGACGGAAGGCAGACGGTTCGCCATAGCCCACCTCCGCGGCGATATCGTCCAGTGCCTGGTCGGTGGTCTCGAGCAGTTGCTTGGCTTCTTCGATCCGCAGCGTTTGCACATATTCCATCGGCGACTGGCCGGTGGCCTTCTTGAAGCGCCTGAGGAAGCTGCGCTCGCTGAGCCCGCTCTCGGCGGCCATGGCGGCGACGGGATTGGGGTTTCCGTAGTTGTCGGCCGCCCAAATCTGCGCCGCCGTCACCAGCGGGTCCTCATGGTTGCGCCCCACCGTGAGCGCTGTGAACGGCAGCTGCCCGTCGAGGTGCCAGTCGAGCAGGAAGAGCTTGGCCATTCGCCGTGCCTCTTCTGGCCCGGCAATACGGGCGATCAGATAGAGCAGCAGGTCGTGCCAGGACGAAAAGCCGCCGGTGGTGATCAGCCGGTGCCCTTCACCGGCCAGCACCAGTACCCGCTCTTTGCGCATCTTGATGCCCGGGTGCCGGGCGGAGATCGCCTCGCAATACGCCCAATGCGATGTCGCCTCTTCGCCCTCCAGTAGGCCGGTTTCGCTGAGCAGAACGGAGCCCGAGCACAACGAGGCCACGATGGCCCCTTGCTGATAGGTAGAACGGATCCAGTCGGCGACCCGCGCAAAGCTGTTCGGCACCGGCTTCCACGGGTCGATACCCAGCTCCGGCACGATAACGATATCGGGCCTGGGAAAGTCTTCGAACGAGCCATGCGGCGTGATCTGAACCCCGTGCATGTCGCGATAGGGCTCGCCGTCGAAGGTCACGAGTTTCGGCGCGAAGCGCTGCGGCACCGGGTCCTGCTGGTGCACAACGGCCCAGAACGTGCCCACCGACGCCAGCAGGTCCATGACGATGAACGTGCCGGCCGTGCCTGTCTCGGGCGTGGTAACCACGGTGGTCAGCAGCTGTCTGAACTCTTGCGCCAAGCGCTTCGTCCGATCTGAACCGTTTGTGTCGGATCACAACCTATCAGCCAGCATGGTGAGGGACTAGTGCTCCCCTCCCGCGGCGACCTCCGCCGCCCTGATCAATCTGGAGAGAGAACCATGAACACCGCTGCTGCGGTGCGCGAAGTCGCGCCCGCCTTCGACAACGCACGCGCCGAAGCCTTCATCGGCAAGTTCCTTGGCGCCATGAACAGCGCCGCCATGATCCTGATGACCTCCGTCGGGCATCGCACAGGTCTCTTCGACGCGCTGGCCAAGGCTTCACCCTGCACCTCCGCTGAGCTGGCCGAGGTGTCGGGCCAGTCCGAGCGCTATGTACGCGAGTGGCTGTCGGTGCTGGCCACCTCCGGCGTTGTCGATTATGAGCCGGCCACCCGCCGCTTCACCTTGCCGGTTGAACATGCCGGCTGGCTGACCCGGGCCGCCGCGCCGAACAACGTCGCCGCCAACGCCCAGTTCATCAGCGTCATCGCCGCAGTGGAAGACGAGATCGTCGAGCATTTCCATGACGGTCACGGCGTCCACTATCACGAATATGGCCGCTTCCATGAGGTCATGGGCGAGCACACCGGCCAGAACATCGTGATGAACCTCATCGACAAGGTGCTCCCTCTCGTCGATGGCGGCATCGCCGCGCTCGAACGCGGCATCGACGTCGTCGATGTGGGCTGCGGGGCAGGGGGCGTGCTCCTGCTTCTGGCCGAGGCCTTCCCGCAAAGCCGGTTCACCGGCATCGACCTCTGCGCCGACGCCTATGCAGGGGCTGAGGCGGAAGCGACCCGGAAGGGCCTCACGAACCTCGCCTTCCAGGAGCTCGACATCTCCACTGTCGGCAAGCTCGGCGACTATGACATCGTGCTCGCCTTCGATGCCGTGCACGACCAGAAGGACCCTCAGGAAATGCTGCGGACCGTTCGCCGGTCGCTCAAGCCCGGCGGCACCTACCTGATGGTCGATATCGGCGGTTCGAGCCGGCTCGAGAACAATCTCGATCATCCGCTCGGCGCCTATCTCTACGCCGTCTCGACCATGCACTGCACGCCGGTATCGCTGGCCCAGGGCGGCATCGGGCTCGGCACCATGTGGGGCGTCGAACTCGCCACCGACATGCTCGGCATGGCCGGTTTCTCGGACGTGCAGATGACCCGCCTGCCGCACGATCCCTTCAACGCCTATTTCGTCGCCCGTGAGTGATGTCCGATTTGAACCGTTTTCGTCCGAAGTCATCCTATCGACTGCGGCAAACGGCAACTAGACCAGACCGATCGACGGCCCGCGTGCCGCCTCCAACTGAACTAGAACAAGGACTACCAAAAATGCCAAAAATCCGCCTCGCCGCCGTGATCGCGACCGCCATCACACTCTTTGCGGCCCCCGCCTTCGCCGCGGACAACGCCGCCGCCGATGCCGCCTATGCCGACATCGAAAAGACCCTCGGCACCGTTCCGACGCACATCAAGGGCTACCCCAAGTCGGCCGTATCCGGCGCCTGGGAGATGACCAAGGGCCTGCTCTTTGGTGAGGGCAACGAGCTCGAACCCAAGGTCAAGTCGCTGATCGGTCTCGCCGTCGCGGCCCAAATCCCGTGCCAGTACTGCATCTGGCTCGAGACCAAGTTCGCCCGCCAGCAGGGTGCCACCGAAGGCGAGATTTCCGAGGCCATCGCCCAGGCCGGCTACGTCCGCATGTGGAGCACCGTGATCAACGGCCAGCAAATCCCGTTCGAAACCTTCAAGTCCGATTTCGGCGGCGACTGACGACACTTCCGGCGCCCGGCCAACGATCCGGGCGCCGCACCACCTAACTCCAGGCGGCGAGCATTCCGATGGATATCCTCATCAACGCGGCGAACCTTCTCTACGTCACCGCGTATTTCACCACCGACCTGCTGCGCCTGCGCATCCTGACGCTCATCGCTGCAGCCTGCCTCGCCGTCTATTTTCTGAGCCAGCCGGCGCCGCTCTACAACGTCGTCGTCTGGAACGTTTTCTTCTTCCTGCTCAACCTCTGGCAGATCGGCCGCATCCTTCGTCGTCGCAACGACACCGCTGCGGCCTGATATCTGCCTTGCATGGCGCCGCCTTGCGCTTTGCCCCGTCCGATGGTTTACCGGCGCCCGCATCGTAACCAGGGCCCGCACAGTGATCCGCCTCGAATCCATCGGCAAGCAGAACGGCAAGCAGATCGTCTTCATCGAAGCTTCGGCCAGTCTGCTGAGGGGCGAGAAGGTCGGCCTCGTCGGCCCCAACGGCGCGGGCAAGACCACGCTCTTCCGTCTGATCACCGGCGAGGAACAGCCCGACGAGGGCCAGGTCTCCATCGATCGCGGCACCTCCATTGGTTATTTCAGCCAGGATGTCGGCGAGATGTCCGGCCGCTCGGCCTTGGCCGAGGTCATGGAGGGGGCAGGGCCCGCCGGCGCATTGATTGCCGAAATGGCCGAACTCGAAGCGGCCATGTCCGATCCCGATTGCCCCGACCTCGATGCCGTCATCATCCGCTATGGCGACGTACAGGCGAAATTCCAGGAACTCGACGGCTACAGCCTCGACGCCCGCGCCCGCGAAGTCCTCACCGGCCTGGGCTTTTCCCCCGAGATGATCGAGGGCGACGTCGGCGCCCTCTCCGGCGGCTGGAAAATGCGCGTGGCGCTCGGAAAAATCCTGCTCATGCGCCCCGACGTGCTGCTCCTCGACGAACCGAGCAACCACCTCGATATCGAAAGCCTCATCTGGCTCGAAGACTTCCTCAAGCGCTACGACGGCGCCGTGTTCATGACCTCCCACGACCGTGCCTTCATGAACCGCATCGTCAACAAGGTCATGGAGATCGACGGCGGCGCGCTGACCTCCTAATCCGGCGACTACGACTTCTACCAGCAGCAGCGCGCGCTATCGGAAAAGCAGCAGCAGGCGCAGTTCGAGCGCCAGCAGGCCATGCTCGCCAAGGAAATCGCCTTCATCGAGCGCTTCAAGGCCCGCGCCAGCCATGCCGCCCAGGTGCAGAGCCGGGTGAAAAAGCTCGACAAGATCGACAAGGTCGAGCCCCCGAAACGCCGCCAGACCGTGAGCTTCGAGTTCAGGCAGCCGCCGCGTTCCGGCGAGGACGTCGTCCTCATGCGGAACGTGAAGAAGGCCTATGGCAGCCGCACCATCTATGACGGGCTCGATTTCCACGTCCGCCGCAAGGAGCGCTGGTG
>JAEZKB010000058.1 GCA_023415605.1 Pseudomonadota bacterium | reverse complement strand
GCAAGGAATAGTCACAGGTACTACCGGAGGCCTCAGGGCCTCCGGTTCACTTCGGAGTAGCCCTTGGCCAGCTTGAGTGCCCACAACTACCCCCACCCCTGTCCCCCGGAAAGGGAGCGGGAGACGCCGGTTTCATTCGCCGGTGGGGGTGCGACGATAGTTGGTGCCACAGGGTGTCCTCCCCCCTTGCGGGGGAGGGACAGGGTGGCGGGTACTCTTCCCGCGCCGAACGACGTCACATGACCCGCTCCCTCCGCCTCTTCACCGGCGTCGGCTCGTGGCTGCTGACGGTCGCCATCACGCTCGTGGGCCTGGCTGCACTCACCTTCTTCATCGGCCGCGTCCTGCCTATCGATCCGGTTCTCGCCATTGTCGGCGAGAAGGCGCTGCCCGAGGTCTATGAGCGCGTCTATCTCGAACTTGGCCTCGACAAGCCTGTCTGGGTGCAGTTCGGCGACTACCTCATGCGCCTCCTACGCGGCGATTTCGGCATCTCCTATTCCACCTCGCGCCCGGTTCTCACCGACCTTCTCAACTTCTTCCCGGCCACGCTCGAACTCGCGACCATCGGCCTCCTCATCGGCGTATTGCTCGGCGTGCCCATGGGCGTCGCCTCGGCCTACTGGCACGAGAAGTGGCCCGATCACCTGATCCGCGTTGTCGGCCTCATCGGCTATTCGGTGCCCATCTTCTGGCTCGGCCTCGTGGGGCTTTTTGTCTTCTACTACCTGCTCGGCTGGGTCGCCGGCCCGGGCCAGCTCGACGTCTTCTTCGTGGGCATCGTGCCGCGCGTCACCGGCATGATCCTCGTCGATAGCGCCATCGCCGGTGAGTGGGAAATCTTCGCAAACGCCATCTCGCATATGACGCTCCCGGCGCTGCTTCTCGGCTACTATTCGCTGGCCTACATTTCCCGCATGACCCGGTCGGTCATGCTCGATCAGTTGAGCCGCGAATATGTGCTGACCGCACGCCTCAAGGGTGCCAGCGAGTTTGCCGTCGTCATGGGCCACGCCCTGCGCAACGCCGCCATTCCCTTGGTGACCGTCATCGCGCTGAGCTATGGCGGCCTGCTCGAAGGGTCCGTGCTAGTCGAAACCATCTTCTCCTGGCCCGGCATCGGCAACTACATCTACTCGTCGCTGTTCGCCGCCGACATGAACGCCGTCCTCGGCGGCACGCTGCTCGTCGGCTGCGTCTTCGTGCTGCTCAACATGCTCTCCGACGTGCTCTACCGCGTCCTCGATCCTCGCTCGCGGGAGCTGGCCAAATGACGATCGATATCCTCGATAGCAAGCGCGCCCTCCGCGCCGCCCGCCTCACCGAGGTCAAGCGCTTCGCCCGCCGCTTCTTCCGCAATCCGCTCGGCGTCGTCGGGTTGGTGATCGTCTTGGCGCTGCTCTTTGCTGCCGCCTTCGCCAACCTGCTGCAAACGCACGACCCCTATCTGCCAAGCCTCTCGGATCGCCTGGCCGCGCCGAGCGCCGAATACTGGCTCGGTGCCGACGAACTCGGCCGCGACATCTATTCGCGCATCCTGCATGGTTCGCGCCTGACCTTGCTGATTGTAGCGCTGGTGATCGTCACGTCCGCGCCGATCGGCTTGATCATCGGCGCTGTCTCCGGCAATTCCGGCGGCTGGATCGACCGCATCTTCATGCGCGTCACCGACGTCTTCCTCGCCGTTCCCAAACTGCTGCTCGCGCTGGCCTTTGTCGCCGCCCTCGGCCCCGGCATCGTCAACGCCGCCCTCGCCATCACGCTCACCGCCTGGCCGCCTTACGCGCGTCTGGCGCGGGCCGAGGCGCTGGTCATCCGCAACTCCGACTACGTCAACGCCATCCGCCTCGCCGGCGCCAGCGAGGCCCGCATCGTCTTCCTCCATATCATCCCCATGTGCCTCTCCTCGGTCATCGTCCGCATGACCTTCGACATGGCCGGCATCATTTTGACCGCCGCCGGTCTCGGCTTCATCGGCCTCGGGGCGCAACCGCCGCTGCCCGAATGGGGCGCGATGATTTCCACCGGCCGCAAATTCATCTTCGACCAGTGGTGGGTCGCGACCATTCCGGGCGCGGCCATCTTCATCGTCTCGCTTGGCTTCAACCTGCTCGGCGACGCCCTGCGCGACCTGCTCGATCCACATCTGAGGCAGCGCCAATGAGCAGCCTCGTCGAGATCGAAAACCTGCGCGTCGCCTTCCGCAACGATGACGGCGACTGGAAGGACGCGGTGCGCGGCGTCAGCTTCTCATTGGGCCGCGAAAAGCTCGGCATCGTCGGCGAGTCCGGTTCCGGCAAGAGCCTCACCGGCCGCTCGCTGCTCGGCGTCCTGCCGCCCTATGCGCGCATGTCCGCCGACCGCCTCGAGTTCGACGGTATCGACCTGCAGTCCGCCTCGCCCAAGCTGCGCCGGTCACTCCGCGGCGGCCGCATGGGCATGATCCTGCAGGATCCGAAATTCTCGCTGAACCCCGTCCTCCGCGTCGGTGCACAGATCGTCGAAGCCATCCGCATCGGCGACCGCTCGATCAGCGGCCGCGATGCCCGCACCAAGGCGCTGCAGACTCTTGAAGCCGTCCACATCCGCGAGCCCGAGCGCGTTGCGCGCCTCTATCCGCACGAACTCTCGGGCGGCATGGGCCAGCGCGTGATGATCGCCATGATGGTGGTGCGTGAGCCCGACCTGCTCATCGCCGACGAACCGACGTCGGCTCTCGACGTCTCCGTCCGCACCCAGGTCCTTTCCATCCTCGACGAACTCGTCACCCGCCGCGGCATGGGCCTGATCTTCATCAGTCACGACCTCAACCTGGTGTCGAAGTTCTGCGACCGCGTTATCGTCATGTATGCCGGCCGCATCGTCGAGACCCTCGAGGCCTCCCGCCTCCACGAGGCGCAGCACCCCTATACCCGCGGTCTGCTCTCCTGCCTGCCGCGCATCGATGGTCCGCTCGAGCCGCTTCCCACCCTCCAGCGCGAGGCGAGCTGGGCATGACCGAGACTCCAATGATCGAGGTTCGTGATCTCTCCGTCCGCTTCGCCGACAAGACCGCCGTCAAAGGCTGTTCATTTGTCGTTCAACGCGGCGGCAGTTTTGGGCTGGTGGGCGAGTCCGGCTCGGGCAAGTCTACCATTCTCCGCACCATCATGGGCCTCAATCCTGACTGGTCCGGCACCATCCGCATCGATGGTCTCGACCCTCATAAAACCCCGCGGAAACAGATGGCCAGGGTGGTGCAGATGGTCTTCCAGGACCCCTACGCCTCGCTGCATCCACGCTACGTCATCGGCCACCAGATCGCCGAACCGATGCAGATCCAGGGCATCGACAACCCCCAGCGCCGCACCGCCGAACTGCTCGATCTGATCGGCCTGTCCGCCACCTTCCAGTTCCGCTATCCGCACGAACTCAGCGGCGGCCAGCGCCCGCGCGTCGCCATCGCCCGCGCCCTCGCGCTGTCCCCGAAAGTCCTGCTGCTGGATGAGCCGACTTCGGCGCTGGACGTCTCGATCCAGGCCGAAATTCTCAACCTCCTCAACCGCTTGCGTCAGGAACTCGGCTTGACCTTCGTCATCGTCTCGCACGACCTCGCGGTCATCTCCTACATGTGCGAAAGCCTGATGGTCATGCGCAATGCCGAGCCGGTCGAGACCCTCACCCGCGACCAGCTCCGCTCCGGCGCCATCGCCGACGACTATACCCGGCAACTCATCGCCGCTGCCTAGGCCGGCAGCCTTCCGAGGAAGTCGAGCACTGCTGCATTGAACTGCGCCGGCCGCTGCAGCGGCGCGAAATGGCTCACCCCCGGCAACTCGATATAGCGCGCATCGGGGATAGTCGCGGCAATGTACCGCGCATGCTCGGGCCGGATGAACTCGTCCCGCTCCGCCTGCACCACCGTCACCGGCCCGGCGACTGAGGCCAGGTCCGCAGCACCGTAGTTCGGTTGTTCCCGCTGCATCACCTGCAGCGCATCCGCCATCTTCTGGAACCCGTCCGGCGTCGGCGACAGCGCCGCATAGTCCTTTTGATGCCCGCTGATGCAACGGCCGATCGTCTCGCTCATCTCGAACAGCCAGGTGCCGCTCGGGTCGACATTGCAGGCGAAGTAGAACAGCCCCGCGACCCGCTCCGGCCGCGCCTTGGCCATGACCAGCCCGATGCACGCCCCATCGCTCCAACCGACCACGGCGGCGTTCGCAATGCCCAGTTGGTCCATCACCGCGAACACATCGGCTGCCATCAGCTCATACGAATAGGGGCGCCCGTCCCAGCTGCTGCGCCCCTGGCCACGGCTGTCGATCGCGATCGCTCGGTAACCCGCCGCTATCAGCGCCGGCACCTGCTTGGCCATATTGCCGGCGTGCCCCATCCCGCCATGCAGCAGGATCACCGGCGGGCCATCACCGAAACTGGCGTACCAGATGCTGGCGCCGTCATGCTCGACAACCCCATCCCGCCCGCCGGGCGGCAGGGCAAGGCCTTCGGCGTCAAAAGCAACCAGCGTGTCGTCGGTCTCGGTCTGCATCCTCGCCTCCAGCGTGATGCAGATAGTCGCCGCCGTCCATGTCCTTTCGACAGCCCGCCGCGATATTCCTCACCGCGGGTACGGCGTCTCCACCAGTTCCGGGACGATCCGCAGCTTGGTCGCTTGCTCGTAGTCATAGGCAAAGGCGAGGAGCTCCGCCTCGCTCCACATCCGCCCGACGAAGATCAGCGCGAACGGCGAACCATTGGCGAACTGTCCGGCCGGCACCGTCACCCCCGGCAACCCGGCGATGTTGATCTCCGAGACCGTCGTCGCGGGATGCTGCACGGTATCGAAAACCCCGGGCAACTTGGCCGACATTTGCGGGAACACCAAGACATCGAGCTTGTTCTCGTCCATCACCCGGTTGAAGACGTCGAGATAGGCTTCCTTCGCCGCCACGAAGCCGGAGAGATCCGGCGGTTCGGTCGGGTCGAGCAGCGACTGCACCACCACCGGCGAAAACTTCGGGTGGATGCCGAGCAGTCCCTCGGGCGCAAACGGATCCTCCGTCAGCAGCGCCTTGAGCGTCATGAACGAGCTGGCCTTGGCCGACTTGCCCAGCCGCCGCAGATAGTGTTCGAGATCGTAGGCGATCGACTCCATCCCGCGCGGATCGAACTCCGCATCCTTGGCCGCGAGATCCGCAAAGCCGGTGCCGGCGAACGGGTCGGCGATCAGCTCCGCCCCCCGCGCCTTAAATGCGGCCAGTGCCGTGTCGTAAAGTGCCTGCGCCTCCGTCGACAGCGGCTTGGTCCGCCAGCCCGTGCCATAGAGGCCCACCCGCGCTCCCTTGAGCGCGCTGGTGCTGAGCTTGCTTGCATAGCCACCCTTGGGCACATGCCCGATGGCCGCGACGGTCTTGGGGTCCTCCGGCGTGTAGCCCGCCAGCACATCGAGCAGCAGCGCTGAGTCCAGCACGGTCTTGGCATGCGGCCCCACCACGTCGCGGGTCGAGCCGGCGAGCGGCATCACCCCGGCATTCGGCACCAGCGCGAAGGTCGGCTTGACGCTGACCAGACTTTGCGCCGCCCCCGGATTCTGGATCGAGCCTCCCGTCTCCTCGGCCAGGCCGACGACGCAGAAACTCGCCGCCACCGCCGTCGCCGTGCCGCTCGAACTGGCCCCCGGCGCGATGTCGCGGTTGACCGCATTGTAGGTCGGTCCGTCCCAACTGGTATTGGCCCGCGTACCGTCATGGCTGAAGGCCGGGATGTTGGTCTTGCCCAGGATCACCGCACCGGCCTGCTTGAGCCGCGTCACCACCGGCGCATCGCGCTCGGGGAAAAGATCGAACCCGCCCGCGGCTGACGAGAGCGGTGCCCAGCCGCCGGTCGAGGGCAGTCCGACGAAGTCCATCGCCTCCTTGATCACCACCGGCAGCCCGTCGAATGGACCGATCGGACTCCCCGCCGCCCGCCGCGCATCCGCCGCCCTGGCGTCGTCCAGCGCACCCGGATTCATGAAGGTGAAGGCATTGTAATAGGGCTCGTATTTCGCGATCCGCTCGAGGAAGGCGTGGGTCAGCGTCTCCGAGGTGAACCGCCCCTCGGCAAACCCCTTCTGCACATCATCGATGCTAAGTTCGACGACATCGATATCGGTGCTGGCAACAGGCTGGGCGATCGCGTTCATGGCGCACACTCCGGAAAGGGCAGGGGGGAGCGTCCGGGCCCGTTGGGGAACCCGGACGTGGGAGCCCGCCGGCCTCGGGCGAAGCCGGCGAGATGGAGTCAGGCCGCGGCCTTGACCGTGGATTTGTCGATGAGGTCGAGCAGGTACGGCGTGTCCATCACGTCGGCAAAGATCGTGTACATGCTCAAGAGCGTGCCCAGGTGCTCTTCGTCCGACAGCGTCGCATTGGCGTCGCTCATGAAGATCACCTTGTAGCCCATCTGCAGCGCATCGCGCGCCGTGCTCTCGCAGCAGCAGTTGGTCAGCGTGCCGGTGATGATCAGCGTATCGATGCCCTTGGCCTTGAGCTGCTGGTCCATGTCGCAGGTCTCGGGGATCAGCGCCGAGAACCGGGTCTTGTCGACGATGATGTCGCCGGTCACGACCTCCATCGCCGGGTCGATCTCCCAGTCCGGCATGCCCGGCCCCATCTTCGCCTGCGCCGCCAGTTGCGTCGTGCCCAGCGTCTTGAACCAGTGGTCCCAGCTGTGCTTCTCGCTCGGGTCGTAGGTATAGCGGGTGAAGACGTTGACCCCGCCGGCGGCGCGCACGGCTTCGGAGATGGTGTTGATGGTCGATGTGATCTGCCGCGTCATCGGCACCTCGATTGGCGCCCCCTCGGCGATGAAACCGACCTGCATGTCGACGCAGACATGCGCCACCTTGCTCATGTCCAGGCTGGCATAGATGTGGTCGCTGCCGCGAACGCCGCGGACCCGGTCGACGATATGCTGCGGAATGGTGACCTTATGCATGGAGTGGCTTCCTTTCGCTGGTGAAGTCAGTGGAGGGCTGGGTGGCGGGCGTGCCAGCTGGTGATCGACTGGAACGCGTACCCGGCGCGGAAGAGCATCGGCTCGTCGAGAGGCTTGCCGACCAGCTGGAAGCCCATCGGTACGCCGCGCGCATCGACGCCGCCGTTGAGCGACAGCGTCGGTTGTCCGGTCATGTCGAAGACGGCGGTGAAGCGCGTCAGTCCGTCGAACTCGTCCTGTGTCATCGGCCGATCGAACATCCCGGCCATCGGCGCGGGCGTCGGAATGGCCGGGACCAGCAGCAGGTCGCAGTCGAGCATGGTCTTGGCGACGGCGCCGCTGAGCCTCAGCCGGTACTGCATCGCCGCGGCCAGCTTGGCGCCGCTGGTGCTCAGGCCGGTATCGATCAGCGAGGCCAGCACCGGCCCGTACTCGTCGCGCCGGCTGGGGAACGTCGCGCTATGGGCCACGGCACACTCGGTGCTGCAAATGGCGATCCAGTTGTCGCCGACCTCAGCCACCGAGGGGAATGTGACCGGCACGATCCGGGTGCCCAGTGCCTCGAAGGCGGCGATGGTCGCGCGCATCATCTCGGCCACTTCGGGCGACGCCGTCGCGAACACATAGTCTTCATCGAGGCCGATCCGGAGGCCGGCGATCGACGCGCCGAGCCCGGCCAAATAGTCCGGCACGGGTGCGCCAAGCGTCGTCGGGTCGAGCGGGTCGTGTCCCGCGATGGCGCCCAGCAGGACGGCGGCGTCGGCGACGGTTCGCGTGATCGGGCCGACATGGTCGAGCGAGTCGGCGAGCGCCCACACGCCGGCGCGGCTGACGCGTCCCCAGGTCGGCTTGACACCGGTGAGGCCGCAGGCTGTCGATGGCAGGCGGATCGAGCCGCCCGTGTCCGATCCCAGCGAGCCGTAGCAGAGCCCCGCTGCCGTCGCCACTCCCGAGCCCGACGAGGATGCGCCGGTCCAGACGCCGTCGACCCATGGGCTGACCGGCGTCTTCATCTTGGGATGATGGCCGGCCCAGGCGCCCTCGGTCATGCTGAGCTTGCCGAGCATGACCGCGCCGGCATTGTCGAGTCGCTCCACCACGGTGGCGCTGCGCGAGGCGAGATACTCGCGGTGGATGAAAGTGCCGGCGCTGGTCGGGGCGTAGCTCGTATCGCAGAGGTCCTTGACCGCGATCGGCACGCCGTGCAGCGGCCCCCTACAGATGCCGGCAGCCAGCTCCGCCTCCGCCTTCTTGGCGGCGGCCAGGGCATGGTCGTGGAGAACGGTAGTGTAGCTCTTGAGGCGGCCGTCCAGGGCATCGATCCGGTCGAGCAGCGACTGCGTCACCTCCACTGGACTGACGGCACCCGAGCGGATCAGCGCGGAGACATCCGTGAGGCTGAGGTAATGCAGATCATCGCTCACGGTGGTCTGGGCTACCCGGGCATCCATGATCTGGCCTCTGAATCTCGTTCGATGCAAATAATCAAATATGAAAATATCCAAATTGCAAGCGACGATATGCGCTGGTCACGATTGAGCAGAAAATAGGCAGTCTGACCAAACGATCAAAATTGCATCATTCGTTTGACATGCATGTTCAGGCGTTGCACTGTCGCCGATGAAAAGTGCCGAGGTCATTCCGTCGGCAAGCTTCGATGCGGATACTCTAGGCGCCCCGAAACGCCTCTTCGCATCGCTCGACGGGCGGGCATGAAAGGATGACGCGATGAAAGTCGGCTTGTTGCATCCGAGAAGCGGGGTAGCTGGCATGTGGGGTCCGTCGATGGACGCGGCCGCCATGGTCGGCGCTGCCGAGATCAATGCCGGCGGCGGCATACTCGGCGAACCCATCGAACTCGTCTTCGGCGATTGCGGCTTCTCCGTCACCGAGGCCGTCAATTCCGTCGATACGCTGATCGAAGTGGAGGGGGTGCAGGCCATCATCGGCGGCCACACCAGCAATATTCGCGATGCCGTGAGCCGCCGCGTCGCCAGCCGCGTGCCTTACATCTATACCGCGCAATACGAGGGCATCGCGCTCGGCCCATCCACCGTCGCCATCGGCAGCACCGACGATGACCTGCTCGGTCCAGCCGTGCACTGGTTCAAGACGGAGAAAAACGCCGAGCGCTTCTTCTTCGTCGGCAATGACTACATTTGGCCGCGTATGGCGCTGGGCAGCACCCGCCGGCTGATGGCCAAGGAAGGCACCCAGCTCGTTGGCCGGGCCGTGCTGCCCACCACGGCATACGACTATACCGACACCATCCAGCAGATCGCCCGCAGCGGCGCCCAGGTCGTGATCCAGGCGCTGGTCGGCCTTTGCTCGGTCGAGTTCAACCGCGCCTTTGCCGCGGCCGGGCTCGATCAGAAGATGCTGCGTTTCGGCCTCATCGTCGATGAGACGGTGATCTGCGGTATCGGCGCCGATGCCTCCAACAATCTCTTCACCGCAGCCAACTACTTTTCCGGCAACCACTCGCACTACAACGACCACTTCCTCGAGCTCTATCACGATGCCTTCGGCGCCCTCGCGCCGCCGGTCTCGGCCGCCAGCGTCGGCTACTACGAAGGCCTGCATGTGCTGGCCGATCTCGCCCAGGAGGTGCAGACCCGCGCGAGCCACGTGCTGGCCAGGCGGGTCGCCGAACCGCGCGGTCGCTCGTTTGCCCGCTTCATGGTCGACACCAATCGCGGCCAGCAGCAGCCAACCGTCTATATCGGCCAGGCGGACGGCGTGACCTTGCAGGTCGTCAAGGCCCTCACGCACTAGCGCGGCCTCACAAAGCCCTTCTTATTTATTTGAGAATGAAATATTGTCATTCTCAATACGCGATGCTATCTCGCAGTCCATTACGCCAGCGAGTCCCGCTGTCCGCGCGATCGTTGTCGTGCACGCAGCTTTGGGGCCGCCTCGGACGAGGACATCGCCGGAACGATCGCCTTGAAGACAGATTGGTAGAAATAGAAACTAAAAGACGACCAGGAGGAGGACATGGCTGCACCCCGCATGAAAGACCAGCTGGCCTACATGATCGCCAGCGTCAACCGCCAGCTCGAGGCTGAACTCGAAGAACGGCTGCGCCCAGGTGGCGTGCCGATCGAACAGTTCCGCATCCTCGAAGTGCTCGATGCCAGCGAACCCTGCGCGATGGGGGAAATCGCCAGCCAGTCGCTGATCGAACCGCCGACGCTCACCAAGATCATCGACAAGATGGTCGCCGAGGGCCTCGTCTACCGCGCCCCCGATCCCAACGATCGCCGCCGCGTCCTCATCCTCACCGCCCCCGGCGGCAAGACCCTCTACAAGCGCCTGCGCGGCGTCTCCACCGCCCAGGAACAGCGCCTCACCGAGCTGCTTGAATCGGACCGCGCCGCCGAACTGCGCAACCTGCTGCGCGAACTGATCTCCTGAGGCCGAGTTTCCCTCGAGCTCCAGCCGGCCCATAATTGAACCCTCAGTCGGCGCTCCTCTCCCGTTTACGG
>JAEZKB010000054.1 GCA_023415605.1 Pseudomonadota bacterium | reverse complement strand
GGAGGGCCAACCCTCCTCTCCCGACGCGCGGGACAATGCCGGAAACCCCAGCAACCCGGAGGCGGTTGTCGTCTCGTACTTATTCATACCAGAGGCGGCATCCGCCTCCGGGCCCGTCACGCTCTTTCTCATCCCCGGAGGGTCATGCCAGGCCGGTGCATCAGTGTGCGATTTACACCCCTTCGCAGGGGTGGATCCTGGAAACCACCACAGCCAACCCTCACCCGTTGACGAGGGAGGAGGGGCCACCCGAACGGTCGGGGAGGGGCGCAGTGGGCGAAGACGGAAGGGAGTTTGTCGCTACCGCGTGAAGCTGGCGGCGCCGAGGATGCGGCCGGGCAGACCGTCGCGTTCCTGCTGAACCATGATGACGGCACCGTTTGAGGTATCGGTCAGAACTTCGCTCAGCGGTAGCCTGAAATGTGCACCGGTGTCGGGATCCCACATGCCGACAGCCTGGCGACCGGTGACGATCTGCGTATAGGCAATGCGCTTGCCCTTGTTCTCGCCGCGCTCGATGTCAACCTCGGCGCGGTCGATGAACGTCACGAGCCAGACGACGGCTTCTTCCATGTCGTCATTGCCGCCGATCGAAACTTCCAGCATGTCGCCGGTGGGGGCAAGGGTGATCGGCAGGTTGAGTCCCGTCGCCGAGACAGCACCCTCGACCTCGGTCTTGCGGGAAGCGACGACTCCCTTGACGCCATTGACTACCAGTTGCGGTGTGAAGATGCGGGACGAGCCCCAGCTCTCGGCATAATCGCGCTGACGGTCGGAATTGGCCCGGGCACCAAATGTATCGGGCCAGCCGATATAGTCCCAATAATCGACATGGTAAGCCAGCGCGATATAATCCTGGCTTTTGCTCATCTGCTCGAGCAGCGCATCGGCCTTCGGACAGGAAGAGCAGCCCTGGCTGGTGAACAGTTCCAGCACAGCCTTGGGTTTGGCGCGAGTCTCGCCCGCTGTTGCCGGCGGAAGCACGGAGAGCGCCAGCAGAGCGGCGGTAAGGGTTGCCCGAAAAAACATGCCGATGTTTTAGGCAGGTGCCTCCCGACTGGCGAGTCAAATTGACGTGTGACGCCGTGAGAGCGCGCGGCGGCCACAGGTAAGGTTACTTGGCCCGTCTTGAAGAAACAAAAAGGGCACCCGACGGCGCCCTTCAGAGTTCAACAGTTTCGGCCACTACGCCGCTTCGCTCACCAAGTTACGGAGAACGTAGTGGAGGATGCCGCCGTGCTTATAATAGTCGAGCTCGTTGACGGTATCGATGCGGCAGCGGGTCTTGATCTCGAACGCCTCGCCGTTGGCGCGGACGATCTTGACCGTGACGGTCGAGCGCGGGGTCAGCTGGGTGAGGCCTTCGATCGAAATGGTTTCGGTGCCGTCGAGCTTGAGGCTCTGCCAGCTCTCGCCGTCCGCGAACTGCAACGGCAGCACGCCCATGCCGATGAGGTTGGAGCGGTGGATGCGCTCGAAACTCTGGGCGATGACGGCGCGGACGCCCAGCAGGCGGGTGCCCTTGGCGGCCCAGTCGCGCGACGAACCGGTGCCGTATTCCTTGCCGGCGAAGATCACCAGCGGCGTATTGGTCTTCTGGTATTCCATCGCCGCATCGTACATGGCGACGGTCTCGCCGTTGGGCGCCTTGGTGAAGCCACCTTCGACCCCCGGCACCATCTGGTTCTTGATGCGGATGTTGGCGAAGGTGCCACGCATCATGACTTCGTGGTTGCCGCGGCGGGCGCCATAGGAGTTGAAGTCCTTGGGGGCGACCTGGCGTTCTGAGAGATACTTGCCCGCCGGAGTGCCGATCTTGAACGAGCCCGCCGGCGAAATGTGGTCGGTGGTGATGGAATCGAGGAAGAGGCTCAGCACCCGCGCATTGTGGATGTCGGTGACCGGATCGGGGGTCATCGACATGCCCTCGAAATAGGGCGGGTTCTGCACATAGGTCGAGGACGAGTTCCAGCCGTAGGTCTCACCGCCTTCGACGGCGATACCCTGCCAGTGCTCATCGCCCTTGAACACGTCGGAATAGCGACGCTGGAACATTTCCGGGGTGATGTGGGCGCGGACGACGTCGGCGATCTCCTTGTTGGAGGGCCAGATGTCCTTGAGATAGACGGGCTTGCCGCTGCGGCTCTCGCCGATCGGGTCGTTGGCCAGGTTGACGTTGAGCGAGCCGGCGATGGCGTAGGCGACGACCAGCGGCGGCGAGGCGAGGTAGTTCGCCCGCACGTCGGGGTTCACACGGCCTTCGAAGTTGCGGTTGCCCGAAAGCACAGACGCGGCGACCAGGTCATTGGCGTTGATGCATTCGGAAATGGCTTCCGGCAGCGGGCCGGAATTGCCGATGCAGGTGGTGCAGCCATAGCCCACGAGGTTGAAGCCCATGGCATCGAGGTCGGCCTGCAGGCCCGAGGCGGTAAGATAATCGGTGACGACCTGCGAGCCCGGGGCCAACGACGTCTTCACCCAGGGCTGCGACTTCAGGCCGAGGGCGCGAGCTTTGCGCGCCACGAGGCCGGCAGCGATCAGCACCGAGGGGTTGGAGGTGTTGGTGCAGGACGTGATGGCGGCGATCACCACGTGGCCGTCCTTGAGCCCATAGTTCTCGCCCTTCACCGGGAAAGCGGCCTCCTCAGGAATGTCGTCCACGCCGGTGGCGCCTTCATCCACATAGCGGCTTTCGCCAGCCGACTTGGGCAGGGAGGTGCGGTCCTTGCGGCCGGCACCGAGTTCGGACAGGGCAGCCTGGAACTTGCTGGCGACGTCGGGCAGGGCGACGCGGTCCTGCGGGCGCTTGGGGCCCGACATCGAGGGCACCACGGTGGAGAGATCGAGCTCGAGCGTGTCGGTGAACACCGGATCGGGCGTATCGGTCTCGCGGAACATCTCCTGGGCGCGCGAATAGCCTTCGACCAGCGCCACGCGGTCAGGCGAACGGCCGGACGTGCGGAGGTAATCGAGCGTATCGCGGTCGACCGGGAAGTAGCCGCAGGTGGCGCCGTATTCGGGCGCCATGTTGGCGATGGTCGCCTGGTCTTCGAGGCTCAGATAGTCGAGCCCGGGGCCGTAGAATTCCACGAATTTGCCGACCACACCCTTCTTGCGCAGCATCTCGGTGACGGTCAGCACGAGGTCGGTAGCGGTGATGCCCTCGTTGATCTTGCCGGTCATCTTGAAGCCGACGACTTCCGGGATCAGCATGGTGATGGGCTGGCCGAGCAGGGCGGCCTCGGCCTCGATGCCGCCCACGCCCCAGCCGAGCACGGCCATGCCGTTGACCATCGTCGTGTGACTATCGGTGCCGACCAGCGTATCGGGATAGGCGACGATGGCGTCGGAATCGTCGTCCTTGCGGGTCCAGACGGTCTGAGCGAGGTATTCGAGGTTCACCTGGTGACAGATGCCGGTGCCGGGCGGGACAACGCGGAAGTTGTCGAATGCTTTCTGCCCCCAGCGCAGGAATTCGTAGCGCTCGCCGTTACGCTGATACTCGAGCTCGACATTCTGGTTGAAGGCGAGCGGCGTGCCAAAGGTGTCGACCATGACCGAATGGTCGATGACGAGGTCGACCGGCACCAGCGGGTTGATCTTCTGCGGGTCGGCGCCGAGTTTGCTGGTCGCGTCGCGCATGGCGGCAAGGTCCACCACGGCCGGAACGCCGGTGAAGTCCTGCATCAGCACGCGCGCCGGGCGGTAGGAGATTTCGTGTTCGGAGGTGCGGGTCTTCAACCAGTCGGCGACAGCGAGAATGTCCTGCTTGGTGACGGTAATGCCGTCCTCGAAGCGGAGGAGGTTCTCCAGCACCACCTTCATGGAGTGCGGCAATCGCGAGATACCCTCCAGCCCGTTCTTTTCTGCCTCGGCGAGGGAGAAATAGACGTAATCCTTGCCCTGAACCTTGAGGGTGGACTTGGACTTGAAGCTGTCGAGGGATTTGGTCACGTGGGACGCCTGTCGCTAGCGGTTGCAACACGCCCATGACCCGCGCGCCGAGCCGGTCTGGCCGGTGGGGGCAAAGGGGCTTGATTGGAAAGACTCCAATCTAGGAGGGCTTATAGAGAAACAATTTCCCGCTTGCCAGTGGCGACATGGCTTCAATACGACAGGAACGCCATGAACCTTCCAAACGCCCTGCCGCCAAGGACGATCGAGGCCGCGCGGCTCGCCTGCCGGCGCGGCGAGCGTCTCCTGTTCGAAGGCGTCGGCCTCACCGTGGTGCCGGGGGAACTTCTTCTCCTGCGCGGACCTAATGGGGTGGGCAAGACCACACTGCTCTCGGTGCTTGCCGGGCTGGTGCGACCCGAGGCGGGGACGATCACCGTCACGGGACGAGGCGAAGAGGATCGGCCGGGCGACGACCTGCACCTGATGAGCCATCAGCCAGCGATCAAGGCGCGGCTGACGGCGGCCGAGAATCTCGCCTTCTGGGCCGATCTCTTCGGCGGCGAGCGCCAACTGGTGGCCCCGGCGCTGGACCGGGTGGGCCTCAAGCACATTGCGGGTCTCGAAGCAGGGTACTTCTCCGCCGGGCAAACGCGGCGGCTGGCGCTGGCGCGGCTGCTGGTTGCCGATCGGCCCATCTGGCTGCTTGACGAGCCGACCGCAACACTGGACGGCGAAGGCGAACAGTTGGTGATTACCCTCCTGGATGCGCATCTCAAACGCGGCGGCATCGCGGTGGCGGCGACCCATCACGACATTCACATTCCCCCGCCGGCCAATGTGCGCACGTTGACGCTGGTGCCCGCATGAAGGCTTTCGTCGCGCTGGTTGTCCGAGACTTGCGGCTCGCCACCCGCATCGGCGGGGAAGCGCTGACGCTCGTCCTCTTCTTTGTAATGATCGGCGTGGTGGTGCCTTTCGCCATCGGCCCTGACTCGGCGCAGCTATCGAAGCTGGCACCGGGGATCGTCTGGATCGCCGCGTTCCTTTCTATGCTGTTGGGCCTTGATCGCCTGTTCCGCGCAGATGAGGAGGATGGATCGCTGCGGCTCTTTCGGCATGCGTCGATCGGCATGCCGATGCTGGTGGTGGCCAAGATGGTAGCGCACTGGCTGCTGACGGCGCTGCCGCTCGTCGTTGCCTCACCGGTACTAGCGGTGATGCTGTCGATGTCGATGGGGGATTGGCTGCGGGCCATGATCTCCCTTCTGCTCGGAACCCCGGCGCTGGTGGCGTTTGGAACGCTGGGCGCGGCAGTGACGGTAAGCCTCAAGCGCGGTGGGCTCATAGCGCCAGTGCTGATCCTGCCGCTCTGCGTGCCGGTGCTGATCTTCGGGGTTGGCGCGATCACCGGCCTCGGGACGGCGCAGGCGATGGTGTTCCTGGCTGCTCTCAGTCTGGTGACCTGCGCCTTTTCGCCCCTCTTTGCCGCGCTTGCCTTGCGATTGGCCGAGGACTAAACCGCTCTCCATGTCAGTCGACGCCGCGCCGAAAGCCAACTGGTTCAGCCGTCTCGCGCATCCGGGCCAGTTCCTGGCCTGGTCGCGCTACCTTATCGTGCCGCTGGCGGTAGCGGTGGTGCTGCTGTTCGGGCTGGGTCTCTGGTTCGCCATCTTCAATTCGCCGGCCGATTACCAGATGGGCGACACCGTGCGGCTGATGTATGTGCATGTCCCCAATGCGTGGCTCAGTCAGCTGGTCTACGGCGTGATGGCCGTGGCGGCGCTGGGGACGCTGGTGTGGCGGCATCCGCTGGCGGATGTTTCTGCGAAAGCCGCAGCGCCCCTCGGGGCGACATTTACGGCACTGGCGCTCTACACCGGCTCACTCTGGGGACGGCCGACCTGGGGTACGTTCTGGGAGTGGGACGGGAGGATGACCTCGACGCTGGTGATGCTGCTCATCTATCTTGGCATCATCGCACTGTGGCGGGCATTCGATGACCAGCTCAAGGCCGGACGCATTGTTGCGGTGGTGACGCTGGTTGGAGCGCTGAACATCCCAATCATCAAATTCTCCGTCGACTGGTGGCAGACGCTGCATCAACCCTCGAGCGTGCTGACCGCCGAGGGGCCGCGCATGCCCGGCTCGATCCTCACCCCGCTGCTGCTCATGATGCTGGCCTTCACGCTGCTGTTCGCGCTGCTGCAGGTTCTAGCGATGCGCACCGAGATCCTGCGTCGGCGCGCCACCAGCCTGCAGCGGCAGGCGGCCCTGGGAGCGGCGCGATGATCGATTTGGGGCAGCATGCCGAATTCATCGTCTGGGGCTATGTCGGCGTCACCATCGCGGTGCTGGCGCTGGTCGGGTACGTGCTGTGGGATGGTCGCCGGGTGAAAGCAAAGCTCGCTGCGCTTGAGGCGCAGGGCATCCGCCGCCGTTCGGAGAACGCCAACTGACCCGCATCCTGCTGTTGCTGTCGCCGCTGTTGGTCCTCGTGGCGCTGGTCGCGATCTTTGCCTTCAATATGAACCGCGATCCGTCGCTGGTGCGCTCGGTCCTGATCAACAAGCCGGCGCCGGACATAACGCTGCCGGCGGTGGCCGGGTTGGGGGTGAACGGGCTGGACCCGACGATGCTCGAGGGCCAGGCGACAGTGGTCAATGTCTTTGCCAGCTGGTGCGTGCCCTGCCGTGCCGAGCACCCGTTCCTCGAGGCGCTGAAGGCCGAGACCGGCGTGCGGTTCATCGGCATCAACCAGAAGGACCAGCCGGAGAACGCGGTCAGGTTCCTCGCCGAACTGGGCAATCCCTACGACGCCGTGGGGGCAGACAGTGACGGTCGGGTGTCGATCGACTGGGGCGTGTACGGTGTCCCGGAGACATTCGTGGTCAGCCCTGAAGGGGTCATCACCTACAAGCATATCGGCCCCGTCGATGCGCAATCGCTACCGGAGGTGATTGCCGCCGTGCAGAAGGCGAAGACGGCCCCGACAAGTTCGAACCCTCAATAAGCTCCCCGTAGCGGACCCCAGAATACAAGAACCCCCGCCTGTGGGGGACAGGCAGGGGGTAGAATGACTGTGCATGTAAAGGGCGGCTGGCACTCGGGCATCATGGTTTGGGGGCTCGGTCAGCCCGGATGCCAGCCGCTGGAGGCAATGACAGTGTTTCTAGACGTGCAATCTGGCGCCAAAAGGGACGGATTGTGACCAGATTGGGGATTCTGCCGTCGGGTGATAATCCATAGTCGCATCGCACGGGCGAAAGTGGTGCGAGTGTGCAACTCATCGGGTCCCTTGCCTATTGGCTATTGCCACCCCAGACAAATGTGGGGATCATGACGAACCTGTAACGGGACGAGCTTTATGGCCGAGCAACCAGCGCAGCGTGGTTCGGGAGAGCTTCTGGACTTCACGCCCGCAGCGCCGCCGCAGACCGGCGGACCTAACCGTGTGCCGCTGTTCGTGAGTTTCGACCGGCACGAACTCAACGCCATCCTCAATCTTTATGGCCGCAAGGTCGCCGACGGCGAATGGCGCGACTACGCCATGGATTTCTTGCGCGATCGGGCGGTGTTCTCGATCTACAAGCGCGCGTCGGAGCGACCGCTCTACGTGGTCGAAAAGCAGCCGAAGCTGCGCAACAAGCAGGGCCAGTACCTGGTGCTGAGCCAGGAGGGCAGGGTGCTCAAGCGTGGTCACGAGCTCAGCACCGTGCTGCGGGTGCTGGAACTGGCCGTGGTGAAGTGACGCCCATGGTTGCCACGGTACGCCGGGCAACGCCTGTCGACGTGCCGGCGATGAGCCGGGTGCTGATCGCCTCCATCACTGAGCTCTGCACCGCGGACCACAGGGGTGATCCCGAAGCTATCGCGTCGTGGACGCGCAACAAGACGATCGATGGGGTCACCGCCATGCTGGAGGCGCCGGCGAACCGCATGTTCGTGGCCGAGCGGGACGGTGCCATTGCGGCTGTCGGGTGCGTGGTGGGCAGCGATGAAATCGGCCTCAATATGTCGACCCGGCGCATCGATTTATGGGCGTGAGCCGGGCATTGCTCGTCGCAATGGAATTGGCGATGCGCGAGACTGGGGCAATAGAGGGCCGGCTCAAGAGCACGAGCACGGCGCATAAATTCTATCTGGATGCCGGCTGGACGGATGCGGGAGCGCTTTACACCGGGCGCTTCGTCGACGCCTGGCCCATGCGCAAGGCGCTGCTTCAGCACTAACCCAGCACCTTCTTGACCGCCGTCTTTATCGGGGTCTTGCCGCGGGTGAGCTGGTAGGCATGGCCGATGGCCTTCTTCTCGGGGAGAAGGGCGACCACCACGGCGGCGACGTCGGCCCGGGTGACGAAGGTTTCCTCAATCGGATTTTCGGAGAGCGTCACCTTGCCGGTGCCTGGTTCGTCGATCAGCTCGCCGGGTTCCAGGATGGTCCAGTCGAGGCTCGAGCCGGTGATGTGCTTGGCCGCCGCACGCTTCTGCTTGTAGTAATCCTTCATCTCGTCGGTCATGTCGCGGGTCGACATGCCCGTGCTGGCGCCGATGGCGGAGATCGAGAGGTAGCGCTTGACGCCGGCCTTTTCGGCGGCGCGGACCGTGCGCAGCGTGCCCTTGCGGTCGAGTTCGCTGGTTTCGCCGGCTGCGGAACCCGCGGCAAAGATCACGGCATCTGCCCGCTGCATGGCGTAGACGATCTCGTCGAAGCCGGTCTTGTCGAGGTCGATCAGGGCCACTTCAGCGCCGGCCTTGACCAGATCCGCCATCTGCCTGGAATTGCGGATGGTGCCGACGACGCTGTGCTTATCGGCCAGCAGTTCTTCGACCACCAGCCGGCCGGTGCGCCCACCGGCACCAATGACGACAACACGCATGGGGTTCTCCTAGACTCCACCGGCCAGGCGGGAGAGCGCTTCTTCTTCCTCGGGGATGTTCTCGGCCAATCGGGCCGCGGCAACCACTGGCAGCCAGGCGATGATCTCGGCGCGGGGGATGCCAGTCAGGGCGGCATAGCGGTCGAGATAGGTCTCGGCCAGCTCCGCCACGGCGCGCAGCATGATCACGAAGGAGCGGCAGACGTCGGCGGCGGGGTGGCCGGTGGTCGCGTCGAGCCAGTCGATCACCATGGTGTGGCCGGGAAGGCCGACAATGTTGAAAGGGTGGAAGTCGCCATGGCAGAGCCGATCGCCCTCGGGCAGTTCGGCGAGGCGTGCGAGCAGTCGTTGCTTGTGATCAGGGCTGAGCTGGGTGGCGCGGTTGATGCGATTGGCAAGCCGGGTTCTGAGCGACGGCAGCCGCGGCTCGGGTTTTTGGTGAATGCGACGATGCAGCGCCAGCATCTCATCGACGGCCTCGGGGACGATCTCCGGCTGGTCCTGGGCGAAGCGGGCCAGGGGCTCGCCGGGCGCCCGGTCCATCACCAGTCCCCAGCGGCCGGCAAACTGGCCTACGGCATGGACGCGGGGCGCGGGAACATCGTGCTCGGCGACGATAGCGAGGGTCGCGGCCTCTGTGAAAGTGGGCGTCCGCATTGAGGGGTCCCGATAGAGCTTAACCACCGCCTCGCCATACTCGAACACATCGGCCACCCGTCCCGAACCGATCAGCGGTCCTACCGTCTGGTTCATTGCCGTTCCCCCTCAGGTTCGGACGTTCCTACATGGTGACACGATATTGGAAGCATGGGGAGAGGGGCGAACCACTCCGGCCACACTGAAGCGCCGGACAGCCAGTGGCTTCCGGAGATGTCAAAGAGCGAACAACGGCGGAGCAAAGCTCGATCGTTGGTTCGAGTGTCCCGTTGCGGGGACCGTAGCTTGGCTCCGCCGTCGTGACCGGGATTTTTGGCGTTCACCGGGGAAGTCCGGGGCGTTTAGCGGAATGCCCCAGCGCCGCATGGTCCTTGTCCTGACCAGACCCCGCTCTTCGCGTTTCTCCAGTCGAACCCCTTGGGATGGCGCCGAACACGAGCCCCATCACGGCAGCAAATTAAGGCGGCAGATCACCTATTCCTGCCAGACCCTCCCGGCTTGGCCTGAGGATGACCGACGTCTTCCCCACCCAGCCTCGCTGCACCAATCACTCGTCATGATCTCGCTTTTGGTGCGGCGATGGGGGGACTCTACACCCACCAGCAAGCGCGGGGATAAGCCGGCGCAGATTTCTGACAAGCGTCTGAATGGATTGTGCAATTAATGAACGGCGGATGACGCAAAGCTGACGAAGAAGTCCAACGGTATGCACAAGAAAATGACCCCTTGGGCGTCAGCGTGGGCCATGAATTTCTGCCGTGTGATGGTGAGGTGCGTGTCGTCAGCTCACCCAATCTTGGTCGTCAGTGCGGGAATGACGGTGTGTCTGGAGATGCTCTGACGGCGCGTTTGGCAGCGGGGTGACGCTTGGAGTGTACCGGCTTGGGTGAAAGCGAAGGCCCGGAACTCGCGTCCCGGGCCTTCTTCATTCCATCAGCCGGAACCCCAGTCCTCACCCCATGTGGGCCAAGACCGCCAGCAGCAGCAGGGCCACGATGTTGGTGATCTTGATCATGGGGTTCACGGCGGGGCCGGCGGTGTCCTTGTAGGGGTCGCCGACGGTGTCGCCGGTGACGGAAGCCTTGTGGGCGTCCGAGCCCTTCTGGTGGACGACGCCGTGGCTGTCCTTGAAGCCGTCTTCGAAGGACTTCTTGGCATTGTCCCAGGCGCCGCCGCCCGCCGTCATCGAGATGGCGACGAAGAGGCCGGTGACGATGACGCCCATGAGCATGGCGCCGAGGGCCGAGAAGGCCGCGGCCGCGCCGGCGATCCAGTAGATCACGACGAAGACGAGGATCGGCGAGAGCACCGGCAGCAGGGACGGAACGATCATTTCCTTGATGGCAGCGCGGGTGAGCATGTCCACCGCGCGGCCATAGTCGGGCTTATCGGTGCCCGCCATGATGCCCGGCTTTTCCTTGAACTGGCGGCGGACTTCCACCACCACGGCCTGGGCGGCGCGGCCCACGGCGGTCATCGACATGCCGCCGAAGAGGAACGGCAAGAGACCACCGAAGAGCAGACCGACCACCACATAGGGGTCGGCGAGTGAGAAGGTGAGCGTGCCCAGGCCCTGGAAGATAGCCGGGGCGTCAGGCTGGCTCGAGAAGTAGGTGAGGTCCTGGGTGTAGGCGGCGAACAGCACCAGGGCGCCGAGACCGGCCGAACCGATGGCGTAGCCCTTGGTGACCGCCTTGGTGGTGTTGCCGACGGCATCGAGCGCGTCGGTATTGTGGCGCACTTCCTTGGGCAGGCCGGCCATTTCGGCAATGCCGCCGGCATTGTCGGTGACCGGGCCGAAGGCGTCGAGGGCAACGATCATGCCGGCGAGCGCCAGCATGGTGGTGACGGCGAAGGCGATGCCGAAGAGGCCGGCGAGGTTGTAGGTGACGATGATGCCGACGACGATGACGATGGCCGGCAGGGCCGTGGCTTCCAGCGAGACCGCGAGGCCCTGGATGACGTTGGTGCCGTGGCCGGTCACCGAGGCTTCGGCGATCGAGTTCACCGGGCGCTTGCCGGTGCCGGTGTAATATTCGGTGATCACCACGATCAACGCCGTGATGACGAGGCCGGCAACGCCGCACCAGAACAGGCTCCACGGGGTGAAGACCTTGCCGCCTTCGATGCCGAGATTCACGTCCATGCTGCCGAACGTCCACCACAGGACAGGCAGCAAGGCGACCAGCGAGAGCACACCGGTGGCGATGAGGCCCTTGTAGAGGGCGTTCATGATGTGGTTGTCGGCGCCGAGCTTGACGAAGTAGGTGCCCACGATCGAGGTGATGACGCAGGCGCCGCCGATGGCGAGCGGCAGCACCATGCCGGCGAGCTTATAGGCATCGGGCAGGATGATGGCCGCCAGCACCATGGTGGCGACGGCGGTGACCACGTAGGTCTCGAAGAGGTCGGCGGCCATGCCGGCGCAGTCGCCGACATTGTCGCCCACGTTGTCGGCGATGGTGGCGGGGTTGCGCGGATCATCCTCGGGGATGCCGGCTTCCACCTTGCCCACCATGTCGCCGCCGACGTCCGCGCCCTTGGTGAAGATGCCGCCGCCCAGACGGGCGAAGATCGAGATCAGCGAGGCGCCGAACGACAGGGCGACGAGCGAATCGATGACGGTGCGGCTCGTGGGCTCGATGCCCATGAACTGGGTGAGGACGATGAAGTAGAGGGTGACGCCGAGGAGGCCGAGGCCGGCGACGAGCAGGCCCGTGATGGCGCCCGCCTTGAAGCTCAGATCGAGGCCCTTGGCGAGGGATGTGGTGGCCGCCTGGGCGACGCGCACATTGGCGCGGACCGAGACGTTCATGCCGATGAAGCCGGCGGCGCCGGAGAGCACGGCGCCGATCAGGAAACCGATGGCCGCATAGGCCCCGAGCAGCCAGAAGGCGAGGATGAAGATCACCACGCCAACGATGCCGATGGTCGTATACTGGCGCTTGAGATAAGCGGAGGCGCCTTCGCGCACCGCGGCGGAGATTTCCTGCATGCGGGCGGAACCCGCATCGGCGGCCATGAGGCCTTGCGTCGTGACGACGCCGTACACGATCGAGAGTGCACCGCACACCACGATCGCCCAGAGCAACAGAGTCATAAGCTATCCCTCGATTTCAACGGTCCGAGGGGACGCTCCTATGGTGTGCCGGGCATGCCGCAGCGTGCCAGACCCTCCCCGCCCCCGAGGCCTGCACCGATTCTTGTGCCAAATCGACGCGGGGGAAGCAATGGGGGGTGATTCGCTCTTTCTAGCCTCACGTGCCGTACCGCTGCGGGCAAGATGCCCGACGTCGCCGCTCCGGCGGGGCCGCCGCATCAGAGAGCCAGATCAGCGAAAGACGGAAAGGTCCACATCGGCGTCAATGCGGATGGTCTTGAGTCGGGCGGTTTCGCCGGACGTCAACACGATCAACGACTTGGGGAGGTGGAGAGTCTTGGCAAGGAGGGCGATGACGGCGGCGTTGGCCTTGCCCTTGTCGGGAACAGCGGCGACGCGGATGCGAAGGACTTCGGTGCCGTCGGCGAGGGTCTCGAACCCCTCAATGGCGTCACGCCCGGCGTTCGGCGTGACGCGGAGCCTGAGCGTGACGCTCACGTGAGTCCTCGCGACGCGGGCGACTTCTACATGAGCATGCGGGGGACGTCGTTGGCGATGAAGCTCTGCAGGAAGAAGATGATCACGAAAACGATGATGGGGCTGAGGTCGAGCCCACCGACCGGCGGCACGATGCGCCGGATGGGCCGCAGGATCGGCTCGGTAATCTGGTTGACGATACGCCAGACCGAGGCGACGAACTGGTTGCGGGTGTTGATGACGTTGAAATTGATCAACCAGCTCATGATGATCATGATCAGGAAGATCCACCAGATGATGGTGAGGATCATGGAGATCGTCATAAGCAGCGCAATCATGGCGTCAGGGCCCTCTCGTTTCCTCGCTATCTAGTGTCTTGCCGGGGAGCGGGCAAGCGGATGCGGCGTTTTTGCAGCGGCTGCTGATGCTGGCCGTCAAGGCGACGGGGCGCCCGACCTGGTTCGCGGTCAGCGCTGAAGAGACGCGCCGACTTGCGGGCCCAAAAGTTAGGGCCCGTCCGGGGTCAAACGGACGGGCCTGAACTGACTTCGGAGTCTTTGGACCCGGTACGCATGACAAGATCCGGGTCACTCCCATCACTGCACGAAGCGTGCCAAGTCGCCCGGCCCGGAATCCGGGCTATCGGCTTGTCGCGCCTTTGCAATTTGCGAGTCGGAGTCGCAATTCGCGAGGCAGGGCGCGAGTCAGGAGCGGCTCGGGCGCCAGGTGACGAGGCGGTAAAGGTAGAGGAGGACGACGGAGCCGAGGACCAGCCAGGTGAGCGGGTCGAGCCAGGCTTCGATGAGGTGATAGTGGTCGGCAAGGAGGTAGCCGGCACCGGCGAGGATGCAGTTCCAGACCACCATGCCGATCAGGGAAAAGCCGAAGAACTGCCAGGTGGGCATCTTGGCGAGGCCGGCAGGGACGGAGATCAGGGTGCGGATGATCGGAAGCAGGCGGCCGAAGAGCACGATCCAGGGGCCATAGCGACGGAAAACGCCGGTGGCGAGGTCGATTTCCTCGGCGTTGAGGGTCAGCCAGCGGCCGAAGCGGTCGGCGAGATAGCGCACGCGATGCAGGCCGAAGACGCGGCCGGCAATGTACCAGGGGATTGTGCCGACGACAGAACCGGCCGTGGCAGCGGCGACGACGCCCACGAAGGAAAGATCGCCGCGGGCGGCAGCGAAGCCGGCGAAGGGAATGATCAGCTCGGACGGAATAGGCGGAAATACCGACTCGAGCAGCATCAGCAGGAACAGGCCGAGGTAGCCGGCGCTGTTGATGGTCTGGATGATCCACTCGGCCAAATGTCTGCCTTCCGTGCCACGCCCTCGTGGTTCGACAGGCTCACCATGAGGGCTACGGGTGGCCAGAAGAGTCAGCCGTCACCCCGGGGGAGAGCCGGGATAACGGCGGAGAACCAGACCCGATCAGCTGGCCTTGGCGGCGCGCATCATCTTCTTGCGCTCGTTGGGATCGAGGGCAATCTTGCGGAGACGGATGCTCTTGGGCGTGACTTCGACATACTCGTCGTCGGCGATGTAGCCGAGGGACTGTTCCAGCGTCAGCTTCTTGGGCGGAGTCAGGCGGACCGCCTCGTCCTTGGAGGTGGTGCGGATGTTTGTGAGCTGCTTGCCCTTGAGGGCGTTCACCTCGAGATCGTTCTCGCGCGAATGCTCGCCGATGATCATGCCCTCGTAGATGTCCATGCCGGGGTCGATCATGATCGGACCGCGCTCTTCGAGGTTCCAGAGGGCGTAGGCGACGGACTGACCGGTGCCGTTGGAGATCAAGACGCCGGTGCGGCGGCCCGGGAGCGGACCCTTATAGGGCTGATACTCGTGGAACAGGCGGTTGAAGATCGCCGTGCCGCGGGTGTCCGACAGCAGCTCGGGCTGGTAGCCGATGAGCGAGCGGGTCGGGACGTAGAAGCGCAGGCGGGTGCGACCGGTGCCCGAGGGACGCATGTCGACGAGGTCGCCCTTGCGCTCGGTGAGCTTTTGCACGACGACGCCCGAATGCTCGTCATCGACGTCGATGATGACTTCTTCGATCGGCTCGAGGCGCTGGCCGTTCTCCTCACGGAACACGACCTTGGGGCGGCCGATGGTGAGCTCGAAGCCTTCGCGGCGCATGTTTTCGATGAGCACGGCGAGCTGAAGTTCGCCGCGGCCGGCGACGTCGAACGAGTCATTGTCCTCGCCTTCGGTGACGCGGATGGCGACATTGCCTTCGGCCTCACGCATCAGGCGCTCGCGGATGACGCGCGACTGCACCTTGTCGCCTTCGCGGCCGGCCAAGGGGCCATCATTGCTGCGGAAGGTGACCGAAAGGGTCGGCGGGTCGCTCGGCTTGGCGGTGATCGGGGTGGTGACCGAGGGGGCGCAGATGGTGTCGGCAACGGTCGAGGTCTCGAGGCCGGCAATGGCAACGATGTCGCCGGCTTCGCCGAGTTCGATCGGGGTTCGTTCGAGGCCGCGGAAGGCAAGGACCTTGGAGACGCGGCCCTTTTCGACTTCCTTGCCGTCCCGGTTGAGCGTGTGGATCGGGTCGTTCGGCTTGACCGAACCCGCGGCGATGCGGCCGGTCAGCACGCGGCCGAGGAAGGGATTGCGCTCGATAGTGGTGACGAGCATGCGGAAGGCGCCCTCTTCGACCTTGGGGGCCGGGACATATTCAACGACCTTGTCGAGCAGCGGCGCCATGGATTCACGGGCGCCATCGGGCTTCTCCGACATCCAGCCATTGCGGCCCGAGCCGTAGAGCACGGGGAAATCGAGCTGCTCGGGGGTGGCATCGAGGGAGATGAAGAGATCGAAGATTTCTTCGAGCACTTCGAGGTGGCGCTCGTCGGGGCGGTCGATCTTGTTGATGGCGACGATCGGGCGGAGGCCCTGGGCCAGCGCCTTGCCGAGCACGAACTTGGTCTGCGGCATCGGGCCTTCGGCCG
>JAEZKB010000013.1 GCA_023415605.1 Pseudomonadota bacterium | reverse complement strand
GCTGAGAGAGGGGGCGGGGCGGGCGATGTCGCCGGCGGCGAGAACGCCCGGAATGGTCGTCTGGCGCCAGTCGTCGGTGACGAAGAAGGGGCCCAGAGCACCGGGCTTGGTCTCGCACCCCAGCTCCACGCCGATATTGGTGGAGAACCGCGCCGGTGGGTGAGTGAAGAGCGCGTCGAGCGGCACGCTGCCATCGGCGGTGGCGATGGCGCGGAGTTCTCCATTTTCGTGCTCGAGTGCCATAACGGTGTCGTCAATGATGGTGACGTTCATATCGGCCAGCGTCTTCCGTACGATGCCGTCAACCTGGGCGCCGTTGGTGAAGAGGGTGAACTTGTCCGTCCACTCCTTGTAAAAGCGGGCGAGTTCGAGCGCGTCACCGTAGCGGAGCAACAGGCCCAGCCGGCGGTCGGCGAACTCGAAGCCGTGGCAATAGGGGCAGAAGAATACCGTCTTGCCCCAGCATTCGGGCATGCCGGGGAAGAGCGATGTGTCGTCCACCATGCCGTGAGCCAGGATGATGCGGCGCGACTGCAGCCCCTCGCCGGACTCGAGTTCGACCTCGAAAGTCTCATTTGCTTGCCGGGCGGCAATGGCCTTGCCGGTCTTGATGCTGGCGGTGGGGTAGACCTCCAGCTGCTTGCGGGCTTCGGCCAGCATTTCAAGCGGCGGGGCGCCGTCGCGGGTCAGAAAGCCATGCGAATGGGCGGCAAAGCGGTTGCGCGGCAGCCCGGTGTCGAGCACCAGCACATCCCGGCGCGCCCGCCCCAGCTGCGTGGCTGCGGCCAGCCCGGCAAAGCTGCCGCCGATTATGATGACGTCGTGCATGAGAGGCTCCGTTACTGGGGAATGGACGGCCGTTGGGTTAGGTGCCGAGGCAGGCGACGATGCTATCCGCGAGGGCGTTGAGCAGGGCGGGGTAAAGGCCTGGACCTTCCTCAAGGTTGGCGCCTTCGGGGTCCAGTACGCCCTTACCTGCACTGGTGCCTTCCACCAGCACATCGACGATGCGGGGATCAAACTGGGGTTCGGCGAAGACGCAGGCAGTCCCGAGTGTCTTGAGCTTTTCCCGCACGTTGGAGATGCGGTCGGCGCCCGGCATGTTTTCGGGGCTGACGGTGATGGAGCCGGCGACGTTGAGATCGAAGCGGCGTTCGAAATACTGATAGGCGTCGTGGAAGACGACGAAGGGCTTTTCGCGTACCGGCGCCATCTTGGCGGCGATGTCAGCCACTAGCTGGTCGAGGGCGGCGTTCTCCGCCGCAGCATTGGCGGCATAGGTCGCGGCGTTGGCCGGGTCGGCGGCGCTCAACGTATCGGCAATGGCCGAGACCATAATCTTGGCATTGGCCGGATCGAGGAACATGTGCATGTCGAACTCGCCATGGGCGTGTTCATGCGCTTCCGCTTCATCGTGGTGATGGACCTCGTGTTCGTCGCCGTCGTCATGGGATTCGAACATGCCGCCCTCGCGAGGGGGCAGCAGCTCGATGCCGGAGACCTCGCCCAGCTCCACGATCGTGGCGGTGGGCGCCAATGTGGCGAGGGAATCTTCGAGGAAGACCTCCATATCGTGGCCGGTCCAGAAGACGATATTGGCGGCCTCGATGGCGCCGGCGTCGGAAGGCTTGAGGCTGTAGGTATGCGGCGAGGCGGCGCCCTTGACGATAAGGGTCGGGCTGCCCAGATCGCCCATCACGGCGGCGACCAGCGAGTGGATCGGCTTGATGGTGGCGACCACACGGGGAACTTCAGCCCAGGCGGGGGCGGCGCTGAACAGCAAGGCGGCTAAGGCGGTGAGCGGACGCTGCATGAGACTCTCGATCTTGAAAAGTCAGTGATCCGAGGCGAAATGTTATTTCATTACGCTTTCGTCGTGTTACGCTATAACGTAATGGTCTGAAGCTGGTCAAGACGAGAAATGGACAGGGTGATGGACGCCCGGGCGACACACGATATCATTGCTGAAATGCGGGGCGCGGGCGTCCGGCGCGACGGTCGCTGGCTGGTGGAGGGCGTCGACCTCACCATCAGGCGCGGCGAGATCGTGACGCTCATTGGACCCAACGGCTCGGGCAAATCGACAACAGCGAAACTGTTGACCGGGGTGCTGAAGCCCGACGCCGGTACGGTGAACCGCGTCGAGGGGCTGACGGTCGGCTATGTGCCGCAGAAGCTCACCATCGACTGGACGCTGCCACTGTCGGTCAAGCGGCTCATGACGCTGACGGGGAAACACTCGCCTGCGGCCGTGGCGGAGGCACTTGACGCTGTGGGCATCGGCCATCTGGCGAATGCCGAAGTACAGCATCTCTCGGGCGGGGAGTTTCAGCGGGCCTTGATGGCGCGGGCGATGATCCGCAAGCCCGACCTGCTGGTGCTCGACGAGCCGGTGCAGGGCGTCGACTTCACCGGCGAAGTGGCGCTTTACGACCTCATCAAGCAGATCCGCGACGAGACCCATTGCGGTGTGCTGCTCATTTCGCACGACCTGCATGTGGTGATGGCGGCCACCGACACGGTGCTCTGCCTCAACGGCCATGTCTGCTGTCGCGGCAACCCGGAATCGGTGGCCCGCAGCCCGGAATATCTGCAGCTCTTCGGAGCAAGGGCGGCGGCGACCTTGGCGATCTACCAGCACCATCATGACCACGAGCATGGCGCAGATGGGCATGTGCACGTCCACCATCACAATGACGAGCATCATGGGCATGAGCACGTTCATGCGGCCGGAGGGCATCGGCATGGGCACTGAGATTTTGGCGCATTACGCCCCCTCCACCAGCCTGCGGCTGGTCCCCATTCCCCGCGCACGGGGGAGGACCAGGGAGAGCCAGCATGTTTGACGACTTCTTCTCGCGCGCGGTCATTGCCGGCATAGGTCTTGCGCTGGTCACAGGGCCGCTCGGCTGTTTCATCGTCTGGCGCCGGATGGCGTACTTCGGGGATACGATGGCGCATTCGGCGCTGCTCGGTGTCGCCCTCTCGTTCCTGCTCGAGATCAACCTGACGCTGGGTGTGTTTGTGGTGGCGGCGACGGTGTCGGTGGCGCTGCTGCTGCTACAGCGTCGCAATGCGCTCTCGACCGATGCACTGCTCGGCATCCTCAGCCACTCGACACTGGCGATTGGCCTCGTGCTGGTGGCGTTCATGACCTGGATCCGGGTCGACCTGATGGGCTTCCTGTTCGGCGATATCCTTGCGGTGTCGGTGTGGGATATTGCGCTGATCTATGGCGGCGGGCTGGTGATCCTCGTGGCTC